>NZ_JBNPWQ010000001.1:0-444799 GCF_050433745.1 Sphingobacterium sp. HSC-15S19 | reverse complement strand
TAGTAATTTACGTTCGGCGTCTTGCAAGGGATATCTGTATTAAGCAAACTAAACTAGGAAATTTTTTGTATTCCCCCAAGAATTCTGCTTGATCCCAAATAATCAGGTGCAAATAATTACGGTTTGCCCCACATTGGCGGCTCAGGAAGTAGAACAATTAGTAACTTTTCCGATAGAGCAAAGCATTGCTAATATTCCCGATTTAGAAGAAACCAGAAGTATTTCTAGGTTTGGTTTGTCCGTAATTACAGTTGTATTTAAGGAAAAAGTAGACATTTATTTTGCCCGACAGCTCATTAATGAAAAACTGAAAGAAGCAGAAGAAAAAATTCCGAACGGAATAGGAACACCTGAACTGGCTCCGGTCAGTACAGGGCTTGGTCAGATATACGAATATATAATACATCCCAAAAAGGGAAGTGAAAATAAATACAATGCCAAAGACCTTCGTACAATGCAGGACTGGATTGTTGCAAGGCAACTGTATGGTACACCCGGAATTGCAGAAGTAAATAGTTTTGGTGGCGAGCTAAAGCAATATGAAGTTGCTGTTAATCCTAATCGCTTAAAGGCTATGGATATAAGTATTACCGATATTTTCAACGCTCTTGAAAAAAATAACCAAAATACAGGGGGAGCATATATTGATAAGAAACCAAGTGCTTATTTTGTTAGAGGTATTGGTTTGGTTACATCATTAGAAGATATAAAAAACATCAGTGTAAAAAATAATCCTGGCAGTGTTCCAATTTTTATAAAAGATGTGGCAGATGTACGATTTGGTAATGCTGTAAGATATGGGGCTATGACATATAATGGAGAAGTTGATGCAGTAGGCGGTGTGGTAATGATGTTAAAAGGCGAAAATGCCAATAATGTAATTGAAAAAATAAAAGAAAAACTTCCTACTATACAAAAGTCATTACCTGATGATATTATTATTGAACCCTATATAGACCGTTCAGTTTTAGTTGACAAGGCAATGAGTACCGTAGAAAAAAACCTGATAGAAGGTGCGTTGATTGTTATCTTTGTATTAGTACTTTTTTTAGGAAATTTTAGAGCCGGATTAATAGTAGCTTCCGCTATTCCATTAGCAATGCTGTTTGCCTTAGCGATGATGAATGTGTTTGGTGTAAGCGCCAATTTAATGAGTTTGGGAGCCATAGATTTTGGGTTGATTGTAGATGGGGCAGTAATTGTTGTGGAAGCCACATTACATCACTTAGGCTTACGGAAATCTAAACAAAGGCTTACACAAACCGAAATGGATGAAGAGGTTTTCCTGTCTGCCTCCAAAATTCGTAGCAGTGCAGCATTTGGTGAAATCATTATACTAATTGTTTACATTCCTATTCTTACGTTAGTGGGTGTTGAAGGTAAAATGTTCCGTCCGATGGCACAGACTGTAGGTTTTGCCATTTTTGGAGCTTTGATTTTATCCTTAACATACATACCAATGATGTGTGCTTTGTTCTTATCCAAAAAACCTACGTATAAAGAAACCTTTTCTGACAGAATGATGAATTGGTTACAAAAAAAATATCAGCCTTTGCTTGAAAAAGCGATTAGCATAAAGTATTGGTTCGTGGGTATCACCATTGCCATATTTGCGGTTAGTATTTTCTTGTTTAGCCGAATGGGAGGAGAATTTATACCCCAACTACAAGAAGGAGAATATGCAATTGAATTTAAAATGCCTATTGAAACCTCATTAACGCAAAGCATAGAAACTTCGATGCTTGCTTCGAGAATTGCCAAACAATTTGATGAAGTAAAAATGGTGGTAGGTAGAACTGGAGCTGGTGAAGTACCTACTGACCCAATGCCTCCGAGTGCAACAGATTTAATAATTATTCTTAAGCCTGAAAGTGAATGGAAATCCGGAAGGACATACGATGAATTAGGCGATGCAATAGAAGAAAAAATAGCCGTAATACCTGGCATAATTGTCGAAAAAAGCCAACCCATTCAAATGCGTTTTAACGAACTTATGACAGGGATAAAACAAGATGTTGCAATTAAGATTTTCGGAGAAAATTTAGATACACTAGCGTTAAATGCCGATAAGGTTAGCAAAGTTATACAAACAGTAAAGGGAGTTACAGTACCTCAAGTAGAACTGGTAAGTGGGCTACCTCAAATTAATATTGAATACGACCGAACTCGTTTAGCCAATTATGGAGTAAATGTAGAAGATGTAAATAATGTTGTAAGTACTGCTTTTGCAGGAAAAAGTGCTGGTGTAGTTTTTGAGAATGAAAGGAGATTTGATTTAGTTGTGCGTTTAGATAGTACCTATAGAGGTAGTATTGAAGATGTAAACAATATGATGATACCAACTAGCACAGGCAGTCAAATCCCTCTATCACAGGTGGCTACAATTGACTATAAATTAGGACCTGCGCAGATAAGCCGTGAAGCTGGAAAGAGAAGAATTGTAATTGGTTTTAATGTTGCAGGAAGAGATGTACAAAGTGTGGTAGAAGAAATTCAAAAAAAATTGAACAACCAAGTAAAATTACCATCAGGTTATTATTTCACTTATGGTGGACAGTTTGAGAATTTACAGGAAGCCAGTAATAGATTACTGATAGCTGTTCCTGTTTCCTTAATATTGATATTTGTATTGCTTTACTTTACATTCAGCTCCTTTAAACAGGCCGGATTAATTTTTACAGCTATCCCAATGAGTGCAATTGGAGGAATACTAGCTTTATTACTTCGGGGAATGCCTTTTAGCATCAGCGCAGGTATTGGATTTATTGCATTATTTGGTGTTGCAGTCCTTAACGGAATTGTATTGATAGGTATTTTCAATCAATTAGAAAAAGAAGGAGAAAAAGATGTATTGAAACGGGTAATCGAAGGAACTAAAACCCGTTTGAGACCGGTTTTGATGACTGCAACAGTAGCCAGTTTAGGATTTCTGCCAATGGCTTTGAGCAGTAGCGCAGGCGCAGAGGTACAAAAACCATTGGCTACAGTTGTTATCGGTGGTTTGGTAACTGCCACATTCCTTACCCTATTCGTACTGCCTATATTGTATATCATCTTCAATTCAAAAATTAATTTAAAAAGAAAATTTAAAGTGAAACCCATTACAACTATCGTTGTGTTACTGCTATCATTGGTAGGTTTTACAGCAAACGCACAAACGAAAGATTTATCCAGTGTTGATGAAGCAATAAGCATCGCGCTGAAAAATAATCAAACCATAAAGGCTTCAGATTTAGAAATTGATGCAAGTAAAGCCTTGAAAAAAACTGCTGGAGAATTACCAAAATTAGGTATTAATGCACAATTGGGGCAGTACAACAGTACAAAATTCGACCAGTCATTTGAAGTGGCGCAAACTATTCCTTTTCCTACTTTATTCGGAGCAAAAAAGCAATTGATTAATGCAGAAATAAAAGCGAAAGAATTACAGAAAAACCTTACGGTAATAGAGCTAAAAACGCAGGTCAGAACTTACTATTATCAAATCCTGTATTTGCAACATAACCAAAAACAATTACAACAGTTAGATAGTCTGTACAGCGATTTTATAAAAATAGCACAGCTTCGTTATAAAACTGGTGATACAAAAAAAGTGGACATCAGTACGGCAGAAGCTAAGAAAGGGGAAATTAATTTATTGTTAAAACAGAATAAAGTGTTTTTAAACAATGCTGTTGCCAGTCTGAAAACTTTGATGAATACAAGAGAGGATTTTCTCATTGTAGAAAATGGAATTTTTCAACCATTACAAATCAGTAATTTATTGGATAATGATGTAGTTGCAAGTCATCCCGCCATTCAATCCTTATATCAGGATGCTGTTATTGCAGAACAGACCAAAAAGGTAGAACGTTCGCAAGGTTTACCTGATTTTACAATTGGTTTTACAAATCAATCTTTAATAGGTTTTCATACTGTAAATGGCGCAGAAAAATATTTTAATTCTGGTAAACGTTTCAATTCTGTAAATATTGGCATTGCAATTCCTATCACTTATGGTGCTACCAAAGCAAGGATAAAATCTTTGGACTTCAGAAAACAGGCTTCCGAAGCCAATGCTCAGCAGCTGCAAAAAGCATTAACAACACAATTACAAAATGCTTTGCAACAATACCAACAAGATATGCAACAGTTTAATTATTTTCAGCAAGAAGCATTGCCTAATGCCAAAGAAATAGTATCAGCAGCACAATTAGGTTATAAAACTGGAGAAATCAGCTATGTAGAATATCTTTTTGCATTGCAAACCACAACCGATATTCAATTAAATTATCTGAAAAGTATTCAGCAGGTAAACCAGTCTGTAATCAGTATTTATTCTCTCATTAATCAATAAATAAAAAATGAAATTCAATATAAATAAAATCACGTTTGTAACAGTGATAACTGTTGTAATACTTGCTTTTTCCGCTTGCAATAATCATAAAGATGGGGATGGGCAAAACCAGAAGGCAAAAGAAATTCAAAAAGAAGAAGCCCACGAAGAAGTACCAACCATTGCCACACTTTCAGAGGAACAGATAAAGATAGTTGGAATAAAAATAGGCACAATAGAACAAAGGGAGCTGTCTGCAACCATCAAAGCAAATGGAAATCTGAATGTTCCCAATAACAATAAAGCCAATGCTACAACTTTATATGGTGGGGTGATAAGAACATTGAAAGTTCAACTTGGGGATTATGTTAGAAAGGGTGAAATAATAGCAACGATTGGCAATCCGCAGTTTATACAATTACAGGAAGAATATTTGAGTATAGTAAGTAGAATAACTTTTGCAGAGCAAGAGCTATCAAGACAAAAAGAGTTAAACGAAGGAAATGCTGGCGCAAAGAAAAATTTACAAAGTGCAACAGCCGAATTGAACAGCCTTCGTACTCGAAAAGCATCTTTACATCAACAATTACAATTAATGGGCATCAATCCCAGCACCCTATCAAACAGTAATTTGAAATCTGCGCTAACGGTAATTAGTCCTTTGAATGGTACAGTGAGTAATGTTTTCGCTAAAATTGGAAGTTATGTAGATGTTTCTTCTCCAGTAATTGAAGTTGTAGATAACAGCTCATTGCATTTGGATTTACAAGTTTTTGAAAAAGATTTACCACAAATAAAAATTGGGCAAACTATTCATTTTCGATTGACAAATAATCCAGCCACTGAATATGAGGCTACGGTTTTCAATATCGGTTCATCTTTTCAAAATGAGAGTAAAACTATTGTTGTACGTTGCCGCATAAAAGGTAATAAAAATGGGTTAATTGATGGAATGAATATAACAGGAATTGTAAGCTTAAGCAATGTGACCACACCTGCTGTTCCCAATGATGCCATCGTAAATACTGATGGTAAATATTTTATTTTCGTACAAACCGATAAAAAAGCAGAAGAACATCACGAAGAAGAAAGCCATAAAGAAGATGAGGAAACTGAACATAAGGAAGATACAAGCAATATAAATTTTGAAAAAGTAGAAGTATTGAAAGGGGTATCTGATATGGGGTATACCGCAATAACTTTTGTCAAGCAAATTCCTGTCAATGCCAAAATCGTTGTAAAAGGAGCATTTTTTGTAAACGCAAAATTATCTAATGCAGGAGAAGACGAAGATTAACCAATAATAACTAAACGATGATAAATACAGATAAAAATCACAAGCATATTTATGATGCACACGGCAAGCAACTCTGCTGCACGGAGGAGAACAAAAACGATGCCCAAACAAATACAGGGCAGAGTACTGATAATGTTTGTTGCTCAACGGATGAAAAAGTTAATCAAAAGAGCAATGAACGAAGTGAAGCTGTTGATAAAAACAGCGTTGTAAAAATGTTTTTACCAGGAATTATTTCTTTGGTACTATTGCTAATTGCTATTTACTTAGACAATGTCTTGAAACCTGAATGGTTTCAAGGTTGGGTAAGAACTGTTTGGTATATAATAGCTTATGCACCAGTCGGATTTCCTGTAATTAAAGAAGCTTTTGAAAGTATTGGTAAAGGCGATGTTTTTTCAGAATTTTTGCTGATGAGTATTGCTACTATTGGAGCCTTTACCATTGGTGAATACCCCGAGGGTGTTGCTGTAATGCTGTTTTATGCTGTTGGTGAAGTCTTTCAGTCATTAGCAGTAAAGAGAGCTAAAACAAATATCAAATCTTTACTCGACCAACGTCCTGATGAAGTAACCATTTTACAAGGCACTCAAACAAAAGTTGTAAAAGCTGAAACAGTTACTATTGGAGAGATAATACAATTGAAGCCTGGAGAAAAGTTAGGATTGGACGGAGAATTATTGTCCGAAACTGCATCTTTCAATACAGCAGCTCTTACGGGTGAGAGCAAGCCTGACACGAAATCAAAAGGTGAAACGGTACTGGCAGGGATGATAAACTTAAATACCGTTTCACAGGTAAAAGTGACAACTGCATATACTGATAGCAAGCTGAGTAAAATTTTAGAATTGGTGCAAAATGCTACTGCTCAAAAAGCACCGACAGAATTATTCATTAGAAAGTTTGCAAAAATATACACACCGATAGTTCTACTGTTAGCTATTCTAATTACAGCATTGCCCTACTTCTTTGTAGAAAATTATGTGTTCAGCCAATGGTTGTATCGTGCTTTGGTATTCCTTGTTATCTCTTGCCCTTGTGCATTGGTAATAAGTATTCCTTTAGGCTACTTTGGCGGAATTGGGGCAGCGAGTAAAAATGGAATATTGGTTAAGGGAAGCAACTTTTTGGATGTTCTTGCCAGCATACAAAATGTAGTAATGGATAAGACAGGTACAATGACGGAGGGCGTATTTAAAGTTCAGGAAGTTGTATTTGACAAGGCATTTGATGAGAAAGAAATTTTAGAAATGGTCAATGCTTTGGAAAGCCATAGTAGCCACCCCGTAGCAACTGCCATTCAAGAATATGTAGGCGATGTAAACCACAATATCCCATTAGAAAATATAGAGGAAATTGCAGGACACGGACTAAAGGCTAATGTAAATGGGAAAGAATTATTGGTAGGGAATTTTAAGCTGATGGATAAATTTTCTATTACTTATGACATAGACCCGAACAGCATTGTCTACACGGTAATCGCAGTGGCTTATGATAGAAAGTTTGTTGGTTACATTACCATTGCGGACAGCATAAAAGAAGACGCACAGGAAACCATAAATCTATTGCATAAGCTCAATGTTAAAGCTACTATGCTTAGCGGAGATAAAAGTACGGTTGTAAAGTATGTAGCGGAACAGTTGGGGATAGATAATGCTTTCGGAGATTTATTGCCTGAAGATAAAGTAAACAGAGTTAAAGAAATTAAAGCCAAAGGCGGAAGCGTTGCTTTTGTTGGCGACGGTGTAAACGATGCGCCTGTTGTGGCTTTGAGCGATGCGGGTATTGCAATGGGCGGTTTGGGAAGCGATGCGACCATTGAAACGGCAGATGTGGTAATACAAGATGACAAACCGAGTAAAATACCTATGGCAATCAATATAGGCAAGCAGACAAAGAAAATCGTTTGGCAAAATATAGCTTTAGCATTCGGAGTAAAAGCTATTGTACTAGTTTTGGGAGCTGGGGGCTTAGCGACTATGTGGGAAGCTGTTTTTGCCGATGTTGGGGTTGCCTTATTAGCTATACTAAACGCAGTAAGGATACAGCGGATGAAATTTTAAGATTAGAACATCCTAATGATGAATAAAACAGACAATTCGTAAGAAAGGCAAAAGTTATCAAATGTCAATTTGTCGAAGGAGAAGAAGAAGAAGAAAAGACCTTCGCTCTTTATGATACTTTTTGGGATATTTTTTAGCTCTGTGTCTTATTGCTTTGATATACATAAAATTAGACACTATTATATCTATCCCTATCACTAAAAATGGACTTATTAGTTCTGTATCGAGCAAAAACCAAAGTTCCAAAAGAGAAACCCGAAAATGCAAATTTCTTTCAAATATGACAGTATTTGGGCTTCTCTATTATTGTTTAAAAAATAGATTTAGGATAACGGATGGATAAATTTTATAACGAAACGCTGGCTAAGCTGGAAAACGAAATCAAAGAATTTGAGATTGAAGCAGACTGTTCGATAGAACGCATTGAAGCAGTTATACAACTTATTATCAAATGTTTATTCGACGTAAAAAAATATATTTTAAAAAGAGGATTTAAGAATGTTGATGAAGAAATTCGCTTTTTTAAATATCAAAAGCCAATTATCGTTTCAAAGCTCATCTATTATAATGCCATCTATAAAATCGAAACGAGAAGACCGTATGGAAATAAGCGTACCAAGAAATATTTTGTCAAAGAACTGAAAAAGCTAAAAAGGTTCTTTGAAAATAACCTTGATTTTTATAAGTATTACCGTAGCAATAATTCTTTCTTTGACGAACAATTTTTTGTACGTGGCAAGCACGATATAAGACTATGGTTAGACACTTTTTATTTTGAGGCAGACCATCGCTTTTCTACTTCGCACGATTATAAGGTTGCCAAGATAATTGCTAATGACCTGATACAGGTATATTTGGAAGACAGGTTAAATAACATCAACGTTAAAAAGGTTTCAGATAATTCGTTGATATGGACAGCAAGCAAAACTGCACTCACGGAACTCATTTATGCACTGTACTCCCACGGTGCATTTAACAATGGGAATACAGAAATAAAATTGATAGCCAAAACGTTTGAAGATGCCTTCAATATTGAGTTAGGCGACTTTTACCATACGTTTATGGAACTTAAAGCCCGCAAAATAAACCGAACGAAATTCCTCGACAGGCTGTGTGAAGCACTGATAAAGAAAATGGACGAACAAGATGAAAAACAGTAAGTATATATGTACACAGGCTTTATTCCTCTTGGCAAGAAGTCAGAGTAATTAAACTTAAATTGTAAATTTGTTTATTGCTTATGTATTAAATACTAAACGTAGTCAGTAAATAAATATGAATACAATCTTTATTAAAAATATGGTTTGCGACCGTTGCATT
This sequence comes from Sphingobacterium sp. HSC-15S19, assembly GCF_050433745.1. NCBI lineage: Bacteria > Pseudomonadati > Bacteroidota > Sphingobacteriia > Sphingobacteriales > Sphingobacteriaceae > Sphingobacterium > Sphingobacterium sp. HSC-15S19. The sequence goes on along the minus strand of NZ_JBNPWQ010000001.1, from coordinate 435,804 downwards.
ATGGTGGTACAAAACGAATTGGAAAAACTGGGATTAGATGCTAAAAATATAAAACTGGGCGAAGTTATTCTTTCCAAAGAAATAACATCTCTGGAAAAAGAGAATTTGTCCAAAACTTTAGAGCCATTAGGATTTGAAGTAATTGACGATAAAAAAGGCAGGATAATAGAAAAGATAAAGAACATTATCATTGACCTGGTACACCATCAGGATAGTGATGTAAAAACCAACCTTTCCGATGTATTGAGTGACAAATTGCATCACGATTACAATTACCTGTCCAATCTGTTTTCAGAGGTAGAGGGTACAACCATTGAAAAATACTTTATCGCCCAAAAGGTGGAGAAAGTCAAAGAATTGTTGGTGTATGATGAGTTGTCATTAAGTGAGATTGCGAACCGCCTAAATTATTCGAGCGTGGCATATTTGAGTAACCAGTTTAAAAAAGTTACCGGGCTAACACCAAGCCATTTCAAACAGATTAAAAAGGATAAAAGAAAACCGTTGGATAAAGTGTAAGTAAATCTTACAAATCAAATCCAAAATTTCACACCAGTACCCATAAATATAATAGCCAATTTTGTATTGTAAATTAAAGCAGGCAAATATGGCGACAAACAGAGAAAATATATACATTCCATTGGAGGATGTAGAAAGCGAACACTGTGCATTAATCGTTGAAAAGGGATTGGCACAGGTAAAAGGCGTAGAAACCCATAAAGTAGAGCTGAACAACCGAAGGGCAGCGATTACAGTAGATAGCAATGAAACCGTAGGCGAGGCTGTTAAGGCAATTAAAGATTTAGGTTACGGAGTTCCTACGGTTAAAAGTGCTTTTCCGGTATTGGGCATGACCTGTGCATCCTGTGCGGGCAGTGCCGAAAGCATTGTGAAATACCAACCGGGAGTAGTTAATGCTTCCGTGAACTTTGCAACGGGCAATCTTACCGTGGAATATCTGCCCAATATGACCGATGCCTCCACCCTGCAAAAAGCGGTTCAGGGAGTAGGTTACGACCTATTGATTGAAGACGAAACCAAGCAGCAGGAAACGCTCGAAGCCATCCACGAAAACAAATTCCGAACCTTGAAAAACAAGACCATTTGGGCAATTATCCTTTCCCTGCCCGTGGTAATCATAGGAATGTTCTTTATGGATATGCCCTATGCAGACCCGATAATGTGGCTCTTTTCCACGCCCGTTGTAATATGGTTGGGCAGGGATTTTTTTGTAAACGCTTGGAAGCAGGCAAAGCACCGTTCCGCCAATATGGATACGCTGGTGGCATTGAGTACAGGTATTGCCTACCTGTTCAGTGTTTTCAATATGCTGTTTGCCGACTTTTGGCATCAACGGGGACTGCATGCTCACGTATATTTTGAAGCGGCTGCCGTTATTATCGCATTCATCCTCTTGGGAAAACTGCTGGAAGAAAGAGCCAAAGGCAACACCTCTTCAGCCATTAAGAAGCTGATGGGCTTGCAGCCAAAAACGGTCATCGTGGTACAGGCGGACGGAACGGAAAAGCAGACCGCTATCGAAGACGTAAGCGCAGGCGATGTGATACTCGTAAAGCCCGGTGAAAAGATTGCGGTAGACGGCATGGTCATATCGGGCAATTCGTATGTGGACGAAAGCATGTTAAGCGGTGAGCCTGTACCTGTATTGAAAAAAGAAAAAGAAAAAGTATTTGCAGGAACGATTAACCAAAAAGGCAGCTTCCGGTTCAGGGCGGTAAAAGTGGGCAAAGAAACCATGCTTGCCCACATCATCAAAATGGTGCAGGATGCACAGGGAAGCAAAGCACCCGTACAGAAACTGGTCGATAGGATTGCGGGCATCTTTGTTCCCACAGTGATAGGTATTGCCATCCTGACATTTACGCTATGGTTGATTTTGGGAGGCGAAAACGGGGTTGTTCAAGGTCTGTTGGCAGCCGTTACGGTATTGGTCATTGCCTGCCCCTGTGCTTTAGGCTTAGCGACACCCACCGCTATTATGGTAGGCGTTGGTAAAGGTGCTGAAAATGGCATTTTGATAAAGGATGCCGAAAGTTTGGAACTGGCCAAAAAAGTAAATGCCATCGTTTTGGACAAAACCGGAACCATCACCGAGGGAAGACCACAGGTAACGGGCATTAAATGGCTGAACAATGAGGACACTGCAAAAGAAATCCTTTTGAGCATCGAAAAGCAATCCGAGCATCCATTGGCAGAAGCCTTAGTGAAGCATCTTGGCGATGTAGCGACCACCTCTTTATCCATGTTCGACAGCATTACGGGCAAAGGCGCAAAAGCAGACCATGATAACGAAACCTATTATGTAGGCAACAAAAAGCTATTGGCAGAAAACAACATTGCCATTGCCGGAGAATTACAAGACCAGGCCGAAGAATGGGGCAAACAGTCTAAAACCGTTATCTGGTTTGCAAACAGCAAAAAGGCTCTTGCTGTAATCGCTATCGCCGATAAGATTAAGGAAACATCGGTGCAGGCTATCCGGGAAATGCAGGAAATGGGCATTGACCTGTATATGCTGACCGGAGATAATGAAGCTACCGCTAAAGCCATTGCGGAGCAGACAGGCATCAAGCATTACAAAGCCGAAGTTTTGCCACAGCATAAAGCCGACTTTGTGAAAGAACTGCAAAGTAAAGGAAAGGTAGTGGCAATGGTGGGCGATGGTATCAACGACAGCACCGCATTGGCAACAGCCGATGTAAGTATCGCAATGGGCAAAGGCAGCGACATCGCAATGGACGTAGCCAAGATGACCATCATTTCGTCCGACCTGACCAAGATACCGCAGGCAATACGCTTGTCCAAACAGACCGTAGCCACCATCAAGCAAAACCTGTTCTGGGCGTTTATCTACAACGTAATCGGCATTCCGGTAGCGGCAGGCATCCTTTACCCTGTTAACGGCTTCCTGCTCAACCCGATGATTGCGGGTGCGGCAATGGCATTGAGCAGCGTGAGCGTGGTAAGTAACAGCTTGCGGTTGAAATGGAAAAAGTAAACCTGTAGTGAGCCTGTCGGATTATCAGTAAAAGTTACAAATCAAACAAGAAATATTACAATACGCTCTAAATAGAAATAACGAACTTTACATAAATCAAAAATTTAAGTATTATGATACAGACAAAATTTCAAAATTGTATTGAGGCTTGCCAACAATGCGTGGTAATGTGTAATCAATGTACAGTAGCCTGTTTGAACGAAAAAGATGTTGAACATTTAAAGAAATGTATTCAGCTCAATCTGGAATGTGCTGCCATTTGTTCTGCGGCAGTAAATGTATTAAGTCTTGACGGAAAATTTAGCAAAGAACTCTGCAGGTTATGTATTGACATCTGCAATGCTTGTGCGGACGAGTGCGAGAAACACGTTGCGATGGGTATGGAGCATTGTAAGCAATGTGCTGATGCCTGTCGTGAATGTGCAAAGGCTTGTAAAGAAATGCTTGCCACCGCATAGCAAAAAAATCCTTCGGGAAAAATTAGCTATCAGAGCCACTTTTATCTTTTTAAACCATTGAGGTTAGAAAGGGTAAAAGTGGCTTTATTAGTTGAAATAGAAATCAGTAAAAGTCACAAATCAAACCCAAAATAACACAATAAAGCCAAACGGAATTGTGGCGAAATTTGTACCAATAAACAACATTTAAAATTTAACGAAATGGAAAATAAAGAATTTCAATTTAAGACAAATATTAATTGCGGCGGTTGTATAGCATCTGTGAAACCACACCTGGACAATACCAAGGGCATCTGCCATTGGGACGTGGACACCAACAATAAGGACAAGGTGCTTACCGTGAAGTCCGAGGGCATTACCGAGCAGGAAGTAATATCGACTGTGCAAAAGGCAGGCTTCAAAATAGAACCTTTGGATGCCTAAGCCAGCAACTTTTTGAAATGCCCTTTTTCCGACCGAATTTCCATGAGGTTGGGTTGATGAAAAAGGGCATTTTATCAATTCTGAAAAAAGGCGATAGGTTATTGCGTATATGGCATTATTTTTCCATATAGCAAAAAAAACGTAAAACGATATAAAAAAAACCAATCTAATTTGTAACTTTGTTGCGTTGAAAAATTATAGAATACATATAGGCATTTTGACATTGTTCTGTTTGGTTTTCTTTATGATGCCAAGTCAGAGCTATGCCTGTTCCAAAAATTCAACAAAGACCGAGCAGTCTTTCTGCTCAAAGGAGAAATCCAAAAAATCAGAACATAAAAAAGGTTGCAAGAGCAAATCCTGTAAAAAATGCAAAAGTGACAAATGCGGGGGCGGTTGTTCCCACAGCTCTTGCAGGTGCGGTGCTTCAACCACTTCCCTAAATGTCCCAACCGTAATCGAATTAAAGGCAAAAAATCACTTAGCAGCAGCTAAAAAGCAAAAATTCGGTTTCAAAGAAGCCTACTATTCTTCGGGCTTTTTCTCCATTTGGCTACCGCCTAAAATAAGCTAAAACTATGGCCTGATAGCCATAGGTATGTCCTGTCAGAAGCTGTTCCGGCTTTTGCAAATCCCCTATTTGTATCATTTATTTAAAATTTAAAACAGAAATGGGTTTATCAATCCCCCGTTTCTCAAAATGTAATTATTATGAAATCATTATCAAAAATAGTGATGGTAATCGCCGTATTACTATCATCAATAAACGGCTTCGCACAAATCAAGAATGCGAAAACAGAAACCGTAAAGATTTACGGCAATTGTGGTATATGCAAAACCACCATCGAAAAGGCAGGTAACGTAAAAAAGGTAGCCAGTGTGGACTGGAACAAAGATACCAAGATGGCTACGCTCACCTATGACGGCGACAAAACAAATCAGGATGAAATCCTGAAACGTATCGCTTTGGCTGGTTATGACAGTGAGAAGTTCCGTGCGCCGGATGACGTATATGCTAAACTGGCTGGTTGCTGCCAGTATGATAGACCAGTGAAGACGGTTGCCAAAAACAAGGAGGCGGGAATGGACATGAATGCCGGACATGGCAATCACGACCATAGTCAAATGGCAGCTAACAAAGATGCAGCCCAAAACCAATCACAGCTAAAGGCTGTATTTGACAACTACTTTTCAGTGAAAGATGCTTTGATAAAAACCGATGCGGCGACCGCATCTGCCAAAGCCGCTGAATTGGCTGCATCCCTTAAAGCAGTCGATATGAATAAGCTATCGGCAGAGGAACATACGGCTTGGATGAAAGTGATGCAGGACTTGACCGCCAATGCGGAAAGCATTTCAAAATCAAAAGATGTTGCAAAACAAAGAAGTGCTTTTGCGGCACTTTCGGGAAGCATCTACACACTGGCCAAAGTGTCTAAACAGGATACTCCCGTTTATTACCAGCACTGCCCTATGTACAATGGAGGTAAGGGAGCCAATTGGCTAAGTAAAGAGAATGCTGTTAAAAACCCATATTACGGCTCACAGATGCTTACCTGCGGCAGTACGGTCGAAACCATTAAATAACAGGTCTGAAAGCTATGGTACAGTACAATGACATGGTGCAGGCGCTTAAAGACCTAAGACAGCGTGGATACAGTATGGACTTTAGTCTGTTGCCGGACTGCCTGTACTGTGCGTCAAGGAGCCTGAAACTAAAACCGGAGGATTTTACGGTTACGGAAACCCATAGGTTTGAAAGCCTCGACAGCAGTCCTGATAACAATGCCGTGATTTATGCCATATCGTCCAATGATGGTAAAAATAAAGGCGTACTTGTGGATGCCTATGGTGCTTATGCCGAAGAAATGACCCATGAGATGGCAAAAAAATTAAGTGCAACATAACTTTTAAAACCCCTTATTATGAAAAAATACACGTGTCCCATGCACCCGCAGGTGCTAAAAGACGAACCAGGCAAATGCCCGCTTTGTGGCATGGCACTGGTTCCCGTTGGCGGTAGCTCAGTTTCTCATGTACAAAAATCAGGACATGGGCATTCCGGGCATTCTCATCATAACCAAGCCAGAGATAGCTTTAACAAACATGAGGGGCATCATACAGGCGATTTTCTCGCTCGTTTTTGGATAAGCCTCGTCATTACAATCCCTATCCTGCTCCTGTCACACATGATACAGCAATGGTTGGGTTTCAGCCTTGCTTTCAATGGAGATAAATATGTGCTGCTGGCATTGGGTACAGTGATTTATAGCTATGGAGGCTTGCCGTTCCTAAAGGGAATGATTGGCGAGGTGAACGCCAAAGCCATAGGGATGATGACACTTGTTGCTATCGCTATATCCGTAGCCTATGTCTATTCCGTAGCCGTTGTATTTGGCTTGCAGGGCATGGACTTCTTTTGGGAACTGGCTACGCTTATCGACATCATGCTGTTAGGGCATTGGCTGGAAATGCGTTCCCAAATGGCTGCTTCACGGGCTTTGCAATCATTGGTTGCTTTGCTGCCTAACGATGTCACGGTGGAGCGAAACGGAGAAGTGGTAAAAATAAAGCTTGAAGACCTGCAAAGCGGTGAAACGGCTATCATAAAACCGGGTGAAAAAATTCCAGCCGATGGATTGGTACTGGAGGGGCTTTCGTATATCAACGAGAGCATGCTTACCGGAGAAAGTATTCCCGTGAAAAAGGAAAAGGACGGAAAGGTCATCGCAGGCTCTATCAATGGCGATGGTGCGCTGAAAGTTAAGGTAACAGCCGTTGGAAAAGACAGCTACCTGAACAGGGTTATCAATCTTGTGCAGGAGGCACAAGCTACTAAGTCCAATACGCAAAACCTTGCGGACAAAGTTGCCAAATGGCTCACCTTTATTGCCATTGCCGTTGGCATAGGCACATTTGCCTATTGGTATGCAAGCAGTGGAGATATTGCCTTTGCGCTTGAAAGAATGGTGACGGTAATGGTAACGGCCTGCCCGCACGCATTGGGCGTGGCTATCCCGTTGGTGGTCGCCATTTCCACAACGCTATCGGCGACCAATGGTCTGCTCATCCGCAACCGCACAGCATTTGAAACCACCCGAAAACTTTCCACTGTCATTTTTGATAAGACCGGAACGCTCACCAAAGGTTCCCATGCCGTAGAAAAGGTTATACCGTTAACAGACGAATATAATGCCGATGAGGTTATCCAGTATGCTGCCGCAGTACAGCAAAATTCGGAACACCATATCGCCAAAGGCATTATGGCTACATTGAAAGAAAAGAGCCTTGCCTTATGGAAGTCTGAAAACTTCAGCTATATGCAGGGCATAGGTGTTAAAGGTGTTGTGAACGGGAAAAATGTCGTAGCTGGCGGCCCGAATTATTTCACCGAAAACCACCTTTCCCTGCCTGAAATTCCAAACGAAATCAATCAAGAGGCCGAAACGGTCAACTTTGTCCTCATTGATGACCGGGTAATCGGCATCATTACTTTGGCAGACAGCATCCGTGAGGGTTCGGCACAGGCGATTGAGGAACTCAAAAAAATGGGCATCAAGTCCTTTCTGCTCACCGGGGACAACGACAGGATTGCTGCTGCCGTAGCCGGAAAATTGGGTATGGACGGGTATTTGGCTAATGTGCTTCCGCACAACAAGCAGGAGAAAGTAAAGGAGTTTCAGGCAAAAGGCGAAATCGTAGCAATGACTGGTGATGGTGTAAATGATGCACCTGCACTGGCACAGGCAGATGTGGGCATTGCCGTGGGTTCCGGTACGGACGTGGCTGCCGAAACAGCGGATATCATATTGGTAGACAGCGACCCGAGGGATGTGGTCAAACTGATTGACTTCGGCAAACTTACCTACAAAAAGATGGTACAGAACCTGATATGGGCGGTTGGCTACAACGTGGTGGCAATACCGCTTGCGGCAGGCGTACTCTATCCGAATTTTGTTTTAAGTCCCGCTATGGGTGCTGTGCTGATGAGTGTAAGCACCATTGTAGTGGCTATTAACGCAAGTTTTTTAAAAATCAAAAAATAAATAAAAATGAAAAATCTAACATTATCAATCATTGTTGTTATCATGGCATTTGTAACAGTATCATGCAATCAGGTATCCAACAAAAACGAGCATTCTTCAAATGATACTGCTGTTGTATCACAAGAACAGCCGGCTTCCCAGCCAAAAGAGGATGATACGGTAGCTGCGCCCGTTGTGAGCGAAACACCGAGCGGTCAGGAAGCAAAAGCAACAGGAAAAGAAGAAACAAAAAACTTTTCTATTGCGCCCATAGTTACCGATTATCTGTCCTTAAAGAACGCCCTTGTTTCGGACGATGACAAAGCTGCCGCCAGTTCAGGGAAAAAGCTGTTAGCTACCCTGAATAAAGTGGACATGAAAGCCGTTCCTGCCGATAAGCACAAAAAGTACATGGACATAGCGGACGATGCTAAAGAACACGCAGAACATATCGGGGAAAATGTTGGCAACATCCACCACCAGCGGGAACATTTGGCTTCGCTTGGCGAAGATTTGAAAGACCTGATTGATTTGTTCGGTACATCGCAAACATTGTATCAAGACCATTGCCCGATGTTCAATGACGGCAAGGGTGCTGTTTGGTTCAGCGAAAACAAGGAAATCAAAAACCCTTACTACGGTTCTAAAATGCTGACCTGCGGTTCTGTAAAAAAACAGTATTAAAATGAAAATAAATCATGGTACAAAAAATAATAGAACTGTCCTTGAAAAATAGGTATATCGTGCTGCTTATAGCCGCCGGTTTACTTGTTTGGGGTATTTCAGCAGTTAAGAAAAATCCGATAGATGCAATTCCTGACCTAAGTGAAAACCAAGTAATAGTTTTCACTGAATGGATGGGACGCAGTCCACAGACTATCGAAGACCAAGTAACCTATCCTTTAGTAAGCAACTTACAGGGAATCCCCAAAGTAAAGAACGTAAGAGGCACATCAATGTTCGGAATGAGTTTCGTGTATATCATTTTCGATGACGATGTTGATGTTTATTGGGCTCGTACACGAGTTATGGAAAGACTTAATTATGCTCAAAGACTATTGCCACAGGAGGTTACACCAACGCTTGGCCCTGATGGGACAGGTGTTGGTCATATATACTGGTATCATTTGGATGCACCGCAGATGGAACTTGGAGAGCAGCGTGCATTGCAGGATTGGTATATCAAGTTGGCACTGCAAACGGTACCAGGTGTTGCAGAAGTAGCCTCGTTTGGAGGATATGAAAAACAATATCAGTTAGTCGTTGACCCCGTAAAGCTCCAGTATTACAATATCTCCCTTATGGATGTAATGAATAAAGTAAAAGCAAACAACAATGACGTTGGTGGTCGCAAATTTGAAATGGCAGATATGGCTTACATTATACGAGGTTTGGGGTATGTAAAGAATACTGCTGATATTGAAAAAATTGCAGTAGGCAACTATAATGGCATTCCGGTAAGAGTAAAAGACATCGGAAGCGTACAAATGGGCGGAGATTTGCGGCTGGGTATATTTGACCAAAATGGAGAAGGAGAAGTTGTTGGAGGAATTGTAGTAATGCGCTATGGCGAAAATGCAGACCAAGTGATAAAAGCCGTTAAAGAAAAAATCAAAGATGTTGAAAAAGGTTTACCGGCTGGCGTAACATTAAAAACTTCTTATGACAGAAGCACATTAATCGAAGCAGCTATCGAAAATATCAAACATAAGCTCGCAGAGGAAATTATTGCAGTCGCCTTTATTGTAATTCTTTTCCTGTTCCACTGGCGGAGCGCATTAAGTATCATTATTCAAATTCCGGTTACCGTTGCCATCAGTTTTATCATATTGAACGCTTTTGGGTTATCATCCAATATTATGTCCCTTACCGGAATTGCATTGGCAATTGGGGTAATTGTAGATAACGGAATTATAATGTCAGAGAACTCTTACAGAAATCTTTCCGTTTGGCAAAATGAGCGTAAACAAAAAACATCCGACCCATCATGAAAATAAAATGGTTTAAAAAGAAAGCCAATAAAAATGTTGGCTACGAAAAAATTCCAGAGGAAGTACGACTTAGTATCATTGAGAAATCATGCAAGCAGGTTTCAAGAGGCGTATTCTTTTCAACAATTATCATTATAACTTCATTTTTACCTGTATTCCTACTCACAGGGCAGGAAGGCAAACTTTTCCATCCGCTTGCTTATACCAAAACGTTTATATTGGTCGTAGATGCTTTATTGATACTCACGCTTGCGCCGGTGCTGATTTCTTTCTTTATGAAAGGCAAGTTTAAAAGTGAGCATTCAAACCCGATAAACCGGGGCTTGGAAAAGCTGTACGAGCCTGTTATAAAATGGTGTGTAAAATGGCGAAAAACCGTATTGGGTATCAACATCGCTGCACTTATTATAAGTATTCCAATGATATTAAATCTTGGCAGGGAATTTATGCCACCACTCGATGAGGGTTCATTGTTATTTATGCCCGTTACATTACCCGATGTTTCTAATTCAGAAGCCAAACGAATATTGCAGGTTCAGGATAAGATTATTAAATCTGTACCGGAAGTAGCGCACGTTTTAGGTAAAGCTGGCAGGGCGAATACTGCTACAGACAATTCTCCAATCAGTATGATTGAAACTATCATTTTATTAAAACCACAAAATGAATGGCGGGACGGAATAAAGAAGAATGACATCATTAATGAACTAAATGCGAAACTTCAAATGCCCGGAGTAACAAATGGTTGGACAATGCCCATTATAAACCGCATCAATATGCTGTCAACCGGCATCCGTACCGATGTTGGCATAAAAGTTTATGGTCAAAATCTCGATAGCATCTATTCATTATCGCAAAAAATCAAAACGGAACTTGAGGGTGTGGCAGGTATTAAAGATATGTATGTAGAACCAATAACGGGAGGTAAATATGTTGATATTGTTATAAACCGAGATGAAATTGCCCGATACAATATAAGCATAGACGATGTAAACAATTTGGTTGAAAGCGCGTTGGGTGGTATGAAATTGACCACTACCATTGAGGGAAGGCAGCGCTTCTCTGTAAATGCCCGTTACGGACAGGATTTCAGAAATAATATTGAAGCACTTAAACGCCTGCCCGTTCAAACAATGGATTTTGGCCCTATTCCATTAGGAAGTGTTGCAGATGTTAAGCTATCAGAGGGGGCTCCAATGATTAACTCTGAAAATGCAATGTTAAGAGGTACAGTTCTATTCAACGTTAGAGAAAGAGACCTTGGCAGCACAGTAGAAGAAGCTAAAGCCAAGCTGAATAATATGATGCTTAAAATGCCACAGGGATATTTTTTAGAGTGGAGTGGACAATATGAAAACCTTATAAGGGGCGAACAAACACTGAAATGGATTATGCCCATTGTATTAGTTATCATATTTCTGTCTATGTATTTTGCTTTTCATTCTATGAGAGAGGCTTTCTTCAATCTCATCAGTATTCCATTCGCTCTGATTGGAGGAGTATTTATGATTAGTCTATGGGGTGTAAACCTTTCTGTAGCTGTTGCTGTTGGATTTATTGCCCTGTTTGGTCTTGCTGTCGAAACAGGAATTGTTATGGTCATCTACCTCAATGATGCCATGCAACAATTGGTGCTATTAAAAGGAAACAGTCGTGAAACCATTACAAACGAAGACCTTAGAGAATACGTTATACACGGTGCGGCAAAACGCTTACGTCCAAAAATAATGACCGTGTGTGTAACCCTGTTCGGGCTGGTTCCCATATTATGGAGTACCGGCGTTGGCAGTGATATGATGAAACCAATCGTATTGCCGATGGTTGGAGGCGTATTTACTTCAGCAATCCATATTCTGCTGGTTACACCAATTATCTTCCTGATGCAAAAAGAATATGAGCTGAAAAAATTCGGAAAGATTGACGTATTAGATGCAGGACATTAAAATCAAAAAATCAGAAATGAAAAAGGTAATTTTTACAGCATTTATAGTATGTCTTTTTACCAATATAAATGCACAGGTGATAAGCCTCCAAAATGTTATAGATAGCATACAAACCAATCATCCCATTGTGAAGATGTACGACAATGAAATTCGCTCTATGGATGAAGCCGCAAAAGGTGCAAGAAGCTGGATGCCGCCAACAATTGGTGTTGGACAGTTTATGACACCTTACAACGTGAACCTTTGGAAAAGAGATGGTGACATGAAAGGAATGGGTTCTGCTATGCTGTCGATAGAACAGATGATACCCAATAAGAAAAAGTTGGATGCTGAAGAAGCATATATGAACGCAATGTCATCCGTAGAAAAAGAAAATAAAGGAGCAGGCATAAATGAACTGATACAGGATGCCAAACTCTTATACTCCGAATGGATTGTATTACTGAAACGGCTGGATGTAGTTGCCGAAAACGAAAAGATGCTAAACTTCATGATTAAGAATGCAGAAATCCGATATAAGAACGGAGTAGGTAAAATAGGTGCATATTATAAAGCTAAAGCAGCGCTCGGAAGCACCCGTAATATGCAGATTATGTATGAAAATGACATCAAGGAAAAACGCATCAGGTTAAATGCCCTTATGGGGCGAAACCCTATGGCTCCTTTTGAAATTGATACAATATTTTCATTCAACGATTATTCGGATATGGTATTTGATACTGCACTGTTCAACAAAAACCGGAGTGACCTGAAATCATTAGACCAGCAGATACGGTTGACAACTCTGAAACAGGAAACAGAGCGACAAAACCTGAAACCTGAATTTGGTGTTCGATTTGAAAATATGTATGGCTTTGGCGGACAGCCCATGCAATACACAGCAATGGCAATGATAAAACTGCCTTTTGTCAATTGGGCTTCAAAGATGAGCAAAGCTAATATTGCAAGTTTGAAGTGGAAAGCAGATGCCCTTAGTTCTCAAAAAAACATGATGATAAATGAATACAGCGGTATGGCATATGGCATGAGAAACGAGTTCGACCTCAAAAAAAATCAGCTTAGTCTTTATAGGGAGGACATTATACCGGCTTTGAAAAATAATTTCAAAACAATGCAGCTCGGTTACGAGCAAAATACCGAGGAATTATTTATGCTGTATGATGCATGGGAAAAACTGAACATGACACAACTGGAATACCTTGATATTTTATCAAAAGCATTTGAGATGCAAATAACAATAGACCGTTTAATTGAAAGAAAATGAAATATATAATTTGTTTTTTGATGATTATTCTTGCATTGTATAGTTGCAATAACAATACAGAGAAGACCAGTCATCCCGACAACAGTCATACTGCTAAAAATAGCCCGACATATACCTGCCCCATGCACCCCGAAGTTACCAGCAACAAGCCCGGTAAATGCCCCAAGTGCGGAATGGAATTGGAGCAAAAAACAGTAAATACAAATGGAGCGGAAAGTATTGAGTTGAATACACTGCTTAAACCAACTAATGAATTTGTCATATCAGACATTCCTACTATTAGGATGCAGTCAGAGCAAAAAGACATAACCGTACAAGCTCTTGGGAATATTGCTTATGATACCCGACAAACTGGAAATATATCCGCCAGAATATCCGGCAGGATTGAAAATCTTTATATACGTTATAAATTCCAAAAAATAGCAAAGGGGCAGAAAGTGATGGATATTTATAGCCCAGAACTGATGGAAGCACAAGCAAATTTATTGTTTCTATTAAAAAATGATGCTACGAACAATATGATGATAAATGCAGCTAAACAAAAATTGCTATTACTTGGAATGAGCGAAAACCAATTGAAGAGTATCATCCAAAAAGGAAAGCCTGATTTATCCGTATCTGTTTACAGCAACTATGCCGGACATATTCACGAAACCGGCACAGCCGGGTCAATGGGAAGTGGTACATTACCCTCAAATTCGATGGGCGAAATATCCGAAACATCTTCTGAACTTAGCCTGAAAGAAGGTATGTATGTTCAAAAAGGACAAACTATTTTTAATGTATTTAACCCGGGAAAATCGTGGGTGTTGTTAAATATTTTTCCCGAGGATGTACCACTTGTAAAGACAGGGCAAACAGTAAGTATTATACCGGAAGTAGCACCGGAGAAGAAATTTACCGGAACTATTGGGTTTATAGAACCATTTTTCAGACCCGGAAGTAAAACGTTATCAGTGCGTGTCTATTTTGATAATAGCCGTATGCACTTACCAATTGGAAGTCAGGTTAAATCTGAAATAGCAACAGATGGAATTTCCGGTAATTGGATACCTAAAGAAGCCGTCATTTCCCTTGGATTAACGAAAGTCATTTTGAAAAAAGTAGATAGAGGGTTTATCGTGAATAAAATTGAAACAGGTAATGAAGCGAACGGATATATAGAAGTATTGCAGGGGCTGTTACCCTCGGATGAGATTGCCGGAAATGCACAGTACCTTATGGATAGTGAAAGTTTTGTAAGAACAAAAAATAATTAGAATATGAAATATTATTTAGTCATAACAATTGCCCTCCTCATGTCGGTTTTGCTGTCTTGTAAAGACAATAAACATGACCATGCAGGCAATAATGATGGTAGTTACTATACCTGTTCCATGCACCCACAGGTTGTATCAGACAAACCCGGTCACTGCCCTATATGCCACATGGAGCTTGTTCGGGTTGAGAAAAGCAAACAAGCAGACCCCAATACCATTCAACTGAATAGCGAACAGATTAAGTTGGGCAACATAAAAACAGACACCTTAAAAGATGGTATTTTTGGGGATAGAGTAATACTTACAGGTGTATTAAATTTCAATCAGTACAATATGCAATCCGTAAGCTCCAGAGTTATGGGACGGGTTGAAAAACTGCATTATAAAAACGTTGGCGACTTTGTAATCAAAGGTTCCCCGTTAATGGAAATATATAGTGAAGAACTGAACAATGCAAAGCAGGAATTTTTACTGGCATTGGAAAAGAAGAAAACTTTCGGAAATATTAATTCAATAGATTTTGACCAGCTTATACAAAGTTCAAAGAACAAATTGTTATTGTGGGGCATGACGGATAATCAGGTTAGAGCTTTACAAAGTGCTGGCAAAATATCGGCAACAACTACATTTTACAGTACGGCTTCGGGATACATCACAAGTTTGCAAGTTTTAGAGGGCGGTTATGTGGCAGAAGGCGGCACGATAGTGGACTTGGCTGACCAATCTACAATTTGGGCAGAAGCACAGGCTTATTCCTCCCAAATGTCACTTATCAACCAGACAAAAACAGCAACAGTACAAATTCCTGACCTGAATAACAAAGTTATTACTGGCAAAATAGACTTTAGCAACCCCGAACTTAATCCGGCTTCAAGAATTAATTTGATACGAATTACAGTACCTAATCCAAATAAAGAGTTGAAGCCCGGAATGCCTGTATATGTTTTTCTTGAAACGCCGAAGACTAAAGGCATAACCATGCCGGTAGATGCTGTAATAAGAAATGGTAAAAGTGAAACCGTATGGGTACAAACAGGAGAAAAGACATTTAAAAGTAGAATGGTAAAAACGGGAACGGAAATAGATAACAGAATAGAAATCGTTTCAGGATTAGTAGATGGAGATATTGTAGTTGTTTCAGGTGCTTATCTTTTAAACAGCGAATACATTTTTAGGAATGGAGCAGACCCGATGGCAGGACACGACATGAGCAGTATGTAAAACTAATTTAAATAAATAAAAATGAAAAATCTAACATTATCAATCATTGCTGTTATCATGGCATTTGTAACAGTATCATGCAATCAGGTATCCAACAAAAACGAGCAGTCTTCCAATGATACTGCTGTGGTATCACAAGAACAGCCAGCTTCCCAACCAAAAGAGGATGAAACGGTAGCTGCGCCCGCTGTGAGCGAAACACCGAGCGGTCAGGAAGCAAAAGCAACAGGAAAAGAAGAAACAAAAAACTTTTCTATTGCGCCCATAGTTACCGATTATCTGTCCTTAAAGAACGCCCTTGTTTCGGACGATGACAAAGCTGCCGCCAGTTCAGGGAAAAAGCTGTTAGCTACCCTGAATAAGGTGGACATGAAAGCCGTTCCTGCCGATAAGCACAAAAAATACATGGACATAGCGGACGATGCTAAAGAACACGCAGAACATATCGGGGAAAATGTTGGCAACATCCACCACCAGCGGGAACATTTGGCTTCGCTTGGCGAAGATTTGAAAGACCTGATTGATTTGTTCGGTACATCGCAAACATTGTATCAAGACCATTGCCCGATGTTCAATGACGGCAAGGGTGCTGTTTGGTTCAGCGAAAACAAGGAAATCAAAAACCCTTACTACGGTTCTAAAATGCTGACCTGCGGTAAGGTGGAAAAAACAATTAACAGCAAATAAATTTCGGGGTTATGGAAAATATGCAAAACAGTCACCATGCGGGTCATGCCTCGGAGCATGGCACGCACAATCCAAAACATGCTTCGGGCATGTACAAACGCTTTGCGGTGATGGCTGTCGCCATGTTCGCAGTGATGTATTTTATCATGTACGCCATGATTGACGGGTGGCAGAACCTGATACCCAATATCAATAACCTGTACATGACCCTGCTGATGACCTCGGCAATGCTGCTTATCGAATTAGCGATAATGAAAGTGATGTACCCCAACGGAAAGATGAATTGGTCGATAGCCATCATCTCGGTTGCCGTTGGCATCTTTTCATGGTTTGGTATCAGGGAACAAATCAATGTCGGGGACAAGCAGTTTGCAAAGGGTATGATACCCCATCACGCAGCAGCCATCTTGATGTCCAAAAAGGCAAACCTGACCGACCCGGAACTGATAGAGCTGCAAAAAAACATACTTAAAACCCAAGCGGAAGAAATTGAACTGATGAAGCGCAAGCTAAAAGAGTTTGAAGAAAGTAAATAATAAAATTTCAAAAAACAGTTTCGACATGAGCAAAATAATAATTGGCTTTATTTCCTTATCAGCCCTGCTATTCACCGCTTGCGGGCAGGCAGGGTCAAATAAGGATGAAGCGGAACAGCATCATTCGCAGGCAACTCCGGAAAGCCACGGGCATAGTACCCAAATGGGTGAATTGGTTCCATCGGATGAAGTCTGCATGGTCAACGATGCCTATATGGGCAAAAAGCAGTTTGACGTAAAATTTGGCGGTAAAACCTACTACGGATGCTGCGAAATGTGCAAGGAGCGCATTCCAAACGATGCCAGCGTGCGGATGGCGATAGACCCCTATTCTCATAAGCAGGTAGACAAGGCTCTTGCGGTGATTGCCGTTACGGGAAACAACGGTGAAGTATCCTACTTTGAAAGCAGGGATAACTACACCAATTATTTAAAAAAGCAAAAACAGTAATTAACTTTTAAAATTAACTAACGATGAAATATGTAATCTCAACAGTTCTTGGTATCGCCGTATTTATATTATCGGCATGTAACGGCAATTCGGAAAAGAAGAACAGTTCTGCCGAAACCCATACGGACACTACGGCACACGCCAATCATACTGCAAGCGAAGAGCCGACCATACCGGGTCTGTTTGGGCAGTATGGGAAGTTGGTGTCCGCTCTTTCTTCAGATGATGACAAGGAGGCGGTATTTGCGGCGCAGGGCTTGGTAAAGACACTTTACAGCATGGATACGACCAGTTTTAATGCAGAGCAGCTAAAGGCTTATAAGGACATCTCCCCGAGCATCGAGGAAAATGGCGTGCATATAGCCGCCAATTTGGGCAACATCCAACACCAAAGGGAACACCTTGTCATGTTGGGCGAAGACTTTTACGATTTGGCCAAATCATTCGATTTGGGCAAGCCCGTATATAAGATAGCCTGTCCCAAATTTAACGATGGAAAAGGGGCATTTTGGTTAAGCGAAACAAAGGAAATCAAAAACCCGTACTACGGTGCTAAGATGCCGGGCTGTGGCTCTGTAACGGAAACTATCACAAAGAACTGATATGTCCTTAAAAAAGAAAATCATATTGGGACTGGCTGTTATCCTCATCGGCATACAGTTCTTTCAGCCGTTACGGAACCAGTCGGATGAAGTGCCAGCCACCCATATCGAAAGGGTGTACGCCGTACCCCAAAATGTAAAGGCTATCCTTGTTCAGTCCTGTTATGACTGCCATAGCAACAATACCCATTATCCGTGGTACAGCCGTATCCAGCCCGGCGCATGGTACATGGCAGAGCATATAAAAAAGGGGAAAGAGGAACTCAACTTTAGCGAATTTGGTGACTATTCTGTCCGCAGGCAGCGAAACAAGTTCAGGGCTATGGCCGGGCAGGTTAAGGACGGGGAAATGCCGTTGTCATCATACACACTAATTCATCGCAATGCAGTATTGTCACCGGAGGATAAGCAGGTTTTGATAGCGTGGTTTAGCACAATGGAAGACAGCATTAAATAAAATTTTTCAAATCATGAATAGATATAATAAAATACCTATAAGAATTTTGCAAACAGTGCTGATACTGCTTTGCACGCAAACGCTGTTTGCACAGAGAGTGGTGCATTACGAGCTGTATGTAAAAGATACGCTTGTCAACTATGCAGGTAAGCAAAAAAGGGCAATTGCCGTAAACGGGCAAATCCCCATGCCCACCCTTACCTTTACCGAGGGCGACACTGCCGAAATAGTGGTGCACAACCAATTGAAAGAAAGCACATCACTTCACTGGCATGGTGTGTTCCTGCCCAATAAAGAAGACGGTGTGCCCTGGCTTACACAAAAACCCATCGCACCGGGCACAACCTACACCTACCGTTTTCCGATTATCCAGCATGGTACGCACTGGTACCATTCCCACTCAGGATTGCAGGAGCAGATTGGCATGTACGGAAGTTTTATCATGAAGAAAAGAAGCGATGATAAGACATTCAGAAAAGGAATTGACGATTTGCCGACCGTTCCAATTATATTAAGTGAGTGGACAAATCTTAACCCCGATAATATCAACCGTATGCTACACAATGCAAATGATTGGGCGGCCATTAAGAAAGGCGCAACACAATCATATGTTGAAGCTATTAAGGAGGGAAAATTAGGGGTAAAGGTAAAAAACGAGTGGAAGCGGATGCTGGCGATGGATGTCAGTGACGTTTACTATGATAAAATCCTAATAAATGGTAGCCATAGCACCGATTTGAAAACAATTGATGGTAAAAAGCTAAAAGCAGGCGACAAAGTCAGATTGCGTGTTTCCAATGGAGGGGCGTCTTCATATTTCTGGCTACGGTATGCTGGAGGAAAAATTACAGTAGTAGCTAATGATGGGAATGATGTTGAGCCTGTCGAGGTGGACAGGTTAATCATTGCCGTTTCTGAAACTTACGATATTGTAGTGACTATCCCTCAAGATGGTTTGGCTTACGAGTTCTTAGCAACAACCGAAGACAGGACACAATCTGCGAGTTACTTTATAGGTGATGGGGTCAAACAGCTTATTTCTCCACTCCCACGATTGAAGTATTTCGAGGGGATGAAGATGATGAACGATATGATGAAAATGAATGGCGATTTGAACGATATGGGCATGAAGATGAGCCTTAACCAAATGGACATGAATGTAGTGATGTATCCCGAAATTACCGGAGATGCAACAAAAAAAGCAGACCACAGTAAGCATGAGGGTATGGATATGGATAACGACGCTAACCGTTACAACGCTAATGCCTTGGGAGACATCAAAACATTAAATTATGCTATGTTGCAATCACCTTATAACACCTCTCTTCCAAATGATGCGCCTGTAAAAGAGTTGAAATTCACACTTACTGGCAACATGAACCGCTATGTATGGAGCATGGATAATAAAATACTTTCGGAAACTGACAAAATACCTGTAAAAAAAGGAGAAATTCTACGGATTACCATTTATAATAATTCAATGATGCGGCATCCAATGCATCTTCACGGATTTGATTTCAGGGTGATAAACGGAAAAGGCGAAAAATCGCCGCTTAAAAATGTGTTGGATATCATGCCTATGGAAACAGATACCATTGAGTTTTTAGCAAATGAGGAAGGTGATTGGTTCTTTCATTGCCATATATTATATCACATGATGGCGGGAATGAACAGGGTCTTTGAAGTTGGAGACTACAATAACCCCTATCTACCCGATAAGGCAAAAGCCTATAAAGAATTGCAAAGAGAAAGTAATATGCCTCATTTTATGGCACAAAACGATTTTGCAACCAATGGTAATGATGGAGAAGCTATGCTAATGAATGCACGCTACCAATTAGGAACAGAATGGCGTTTAGGTTACAATGATATGCACGGCTACGAGGTAGAAACACATTTAGGTAGGTATTTGGGCAGAATGCAATGGTTTATGCCGTTTATAGGTTTTGACTGGCGTTACCGAAAAATGGGGATTGACGAGCATGAGAAGAATTTGTTCGGACAAAGGAATGAAAAAAATACCCGAAGACAGTTTAGTTTGGGATTTGTCTATACGCTCCCGATGCTGGTTAATTTCCAGGCAGAGGTATATCACGATGGAATAGTCCGTTTACAATTAATGAGAGAGGATATTCCTATCACAAAAAGATTAAGAGGCGGCTTTATGGTCAATACGGACTTTGAATATATGGGAGAACTTAGGTATATTATCAATAAAAATATAGGTATACGTACCCACTATGATAGTGATATGGGTTGGGGCGTAGGGCTTGCCTTGACATATTAAAATAAAATACCAAATGGTTGGAAACTGCAAAAACCGTAGAAAAATCGGTAAATAAGCAGTTCGTGATGCGGGAAAATTCCTAAAAATTGACCTGCATCATGCTACAACTCATTAAAGTATGCAACAAAAATCTATCTATCGTTCCATCATCAATACGGTAGAGGTTGAATTTTTTTAAGCAGTAATTGCATCATAAGCTAATACGAACAGTGTTAGCTTTTCTGTATTAACCAATAATATATTACATCAAAATGAAGCGAATGGATAAATTTTACAATGAAACATATCTTAAATTGGAAACTGCAATCCAGGAACTGGAGATTGAAACCGACTGCCCCATAAAAAGAATTGAAGCCGTTATACACCATATCATACAAAGCCTTGCCGACTTAAAGGACTTTGTACTGAAAAATGACTTTAAGAATATGGAAGAAGAAATCCATTTTTTCAAGTATCAGAAACCTGTTATTGTTTCAAAGCTCATCTACTACAATGCCATCTATAAAATCGAAACAAGAAGACCCTACGGGAACAAGCGTACCAAGAAATATTTTACCAAAGAACTGAAAAAGCTAAAAAGGTTCTTTGAAAACAACCTTGATTTTTACAAGTATTACCGCAGCAATAATTCTTTCGTTGACGAAAAATTCTTTGTGCGTGGCAAGCACGATATAAGGCTGTGGTTAGACACATTTTATTTTGAAGCAGACCATCGTTTTTCTACTTCACACGATTATAAGGTTGCCAAGATTATTGCCAATGACCTGATACAAGTTTATTTGGAAGACAGGCTCAATAACATCAATGTGAAAAGGGGTTCGGACAATTCATTGAAATGGACGGCAAGCAAAACGGCACTGACTGAACTCATATATGCACTGTACTCCCACGGTGTATTTAACAATGGGAATACAGATATAAAATTGATTGCTAAAGCATTTGAAGATGCCTTTAATATTGAATTGGGCGATTTTTACCATACGTTTATGGAACTGAAAGCCCGTAAGATAAACCGAACCAAATTCCTTGACAGCCTGTGTGAAGCCCTAATAAAAAAAAATGGACGAAAAGGACGAAAAGTAACGACTATTATAATACGCCACGAGGTGAATGAACGCCTTTTGTCCGTATAATGCTTTCCTGCACCTTTGGGGCTTCATTCTGCTTTTCTGCCTGCTCCGAAGCATCTTGTTTGGTTTCCGGCGTAATAGATAGCTGTATCTTTCTTTCTACGGCAGCCAGTTCCGTTTTAAGATCACTCAATCGACTTTCCTTAGCCCAAGTACCGTTAACCACTTCCTGAAGTATCGGTAGGTCTTTTGGTATTTCAGCGATTTTCTCCTGCTCCTGCTTCACAAAGCCCGGCAGTTTTTCCAAAGCCCTTAAAAAATTCATTGCGGCGGTTTCGGGGTCTTTTGCCATCAGACCGTTATTGTAGGTGTACTTGATATTGCCCTCGCCAGTTATAAAAAATCTATTGACCCTTTCGAGTGTTGAATTATCCTTTGGAAGTTCTGTTTTAACCAATAATTGAAACCCGTAGAGGTTGCCTATTTCACGATAGTCGCCTGCCGTGCGGGCTTTGTTCGCAATCTCGTTCAGTTTTGCGCCTATTTGTTTCGGATTTGCATTGGGCGGCAAGCCATCTAACAGCACAGGGTTTTCGATTGTAAATATAAAATATTTAAAAGATGATAAAGATCTTGAAGGAATAATATCACTTCAGGGAGAGGTGCGCATGGGAGGAAGTAATAAAATAGTACCAAATGCAGAAATTGAAATTCGGGATACAAATAATAAATTAATTGCTAAAAAAACAGCTGATAGTAAAGGAAGATTTAAGTTTACCATAAAAACTGAACCTACTGTCGGGAATATTAATATAAATGGATCCGATGGAAATTCATTAGGTGAACTTGAAATCGCAAAAGTTGATATGGGTCGATTTTATTCACAAATAGAAATAGCTGTGAAACTGTTTATTATAAATGGAGTTATGAAAAGCACAGTACCCCTTTCGAAAAAAGAGATTAAAGAAATCAAGAATCAAAATAATAAATAGATATAAATGAGAATCAACTCAGAAAAATTATTAATATTGAAATGAGTTAGATTTTAGAGGTAGGTACAAGCAAGTTAAAAAAAAGCTTTTGATGGTGCTAAAAATTTCATCTTGTTTACAACGGAATCTATTCATATAAAGAATTTTTGTTTATTATTTGAAATATAAAAAAGGTCCAAATTTATAATGGCATTACGCATAAAGTTAAACCTTTGTGGTTTTAAACTTCTTCTTTTGCTAACACTCTTTAGCTGTTCCACAAAGAAGAATTATAACGACTGGGTTGATATAGACCAAAACAACTGCAGCAGCTATAGCCAACGAGGTAAAGGTTATACAGATGATGAGATATCGCCTTTAATAAAAGGCAAAGTGAGAATGTGCCATAATAATGAAAATGTTCCTTCTGCTAGAGTTTTCTTTCTTAGTTCAGAGAGTGATACAATTGGTACAGCCATCACCGATAAAAATGGAGAATTTTCGCTAACGATCCCATCCGAGGGATTGCTCCATGGAAAAATTATTGTAGATACATTTGGAACGGGGATGACTATCGAACATGTTTACATTGCGACAAATTTTAAAACCTACGCCTTAGACATAAAATTACCAAGGCAGCCCATGTATATTAATGAAATAGGTTCAAAAAAGGACCAGAAAAAGTTGAGGAAAGAAGTTGAAAAAGCAAATAGAAAACATAGATAGGTGTTATAAGTTGATCTGGGCTATTAAAATTTTAGTCTTTTTTTTGATCTTTTGTTTCTCATCATGTTCTGTCATCAGACCTAAAACAATAAACAATAAAGTATTGGGCGGGTACGAATCTTCAAGCTATTTAGACGAGAACGATTCGGAAGATTCTGTGACGATTTCAGGCATTATCACTGAAGCTAAGAAAAAAAGGAAGGTACC
This sequence comes from Sphingobacterium sp. HSC-15S19, assembly GCF_050433745.1. Lineage (NCBI taxonomy): Bacteria > Pseudomonadati > Bacteroidota > Sphingobacteriia > Sphingobacteriales > Sphingobacteriaceae > Sphingobacterium > Sphingobacterium sp. HSC-15S19. Next base: position 412,207 of record NZ_JBNPWQ010000001.1, on the reverse strand, counting down.
CAATGCAGAGATACGATTTTTAGACTCGGAAGGAAATACGCTCAAAAAAGTATCTTCAGACACAGATGGATCATTCAGTACAAGACTGGCAAAACTCACAAAATTTGGAAGTATCGAAATTGATGGAAATAGTGCTGGTTTTCTCACTATAGCAAACATAGACTTTGGTATTTTTGTCAATAATACCAGAATAAAAGCGAGATTATTCAAGTACGATTATTCTGCAACGGAGTTAGAATTTTACAAGAAAGAAGATCGAGACCAGCTAAAGCGAGAGATAGAAGAAATGAAAAAACAAAAGAGGTAACAGCATCGTACCACAAAGTGTATTAATTATAGAAATGGAGACTGTAACATGAACTGTGTCAGAGGAATAATTCAATAAGATTATGTATATTCAATTATTCAAACGACACGGTCATGAAAGAAAAAGACCCATTCGACTTTGAACGCTTCAAGGCAGAAGCCATGCAAGGTCTTTACGAAGGTAAAAGTTTGTCTCCCAATGATGGCGTCCTAGCGCCGTTAATGAAGCATCTGTTGGAATCAATGATGGATGGAGAACTGGAAAACCACTTGAACGAAGAGAAAGCTTCGGGCAATAGCAATCGTCGAAATGGCAAGACAAAAAAGACAGTCCGAGGTCTCAATTGTTAATTCGCATATAGATACCCCCAGCAATTCGCATTAAAATGCCACCACCTTAAACAATTAAGGTTTTACTTGTTGAGAGTATAATAAAATCTCAGCGTTATGTATAAAGTGGCTATGTACAATACGATAAAAACACTTTTGGAACACGGCAAATCTTTGCGGGAGATCTCAAGGGAACTTGGGATGTGCCGCAAGACCGTTTCGCGTATCCACATTTAACATGTATTGTTTTGATAGAGGACTGCGTAAGCTGGTAACCGCTGAACTCGAAAAGATAGAAGTCGCAATCAGAGCAAAAATGATTTATATATTGTCTCATCAATATGGTCCTTTTTGGTATAGTGCCCCTAACCTGTTCGAATCTCTCCAGCTCCACTTAAGGGGACACTTAATAGAAAGCACCCCCTTTCTTTATACCCATAAAGAACTATGAGTCAAAATGTTAAAACACCTACACATAGAGTTAGAAAATTTCAACAAAATGTTTAGTCTTAGGTTATCAATTATTAGCAGACGTGGTCATTAAACCGAAGCATTTCTAAACACATCCGGCCGTTATGATAAGGACATTTCCAGAAACCCGCCTTATCATCGTTACGATTCATTTGTCCATCGGGCAATACACTCCAGTACCATTCTCCAAATTGAACATCAATAAGTTTTGTCTGAATAAATTTCCAGACATTTTCTGCTAAATCTAAAAACTTGGAATCAGGTACAATTTTGGACAGATAGCTATAACCAACTACTGCCTCGGCCTGTACCCACCAATGTCTTTCGTCATCTAAATGACCATCTCTAAATTCGTAAGCCATACTTCCGTCAGGAAGGATCCCCTCCACGGCGGCGAGGCCAATGCTGGTCACAATATCTTTGATGGATTGGGAGAGTGCGGGAATATTCAATACGGTAGTAGCTTCCCACAAAAGCCATGCTGCTTCAATATCATGACCATATGATATGGTATCAGTTGTTGAGTTCCACTCCCGATCAAAAAAAAGATTGAGATGCCCTGTACGCGAATCATAGATTTTGCTAACGAAAAGATCGACCAGATCCTTTTGGGCTGAAATTAATTGATCATCTGGCCACACCTGTAGCAGATTGGTATAGGGCTCAAGAATATGTAAATGAGTATTCATGGTCTTGACCTGATTCTCGTCTTTTTCACTCAGCCGCATATCGGCTATCGGTGACCAGTCGCGCGAAAATGCTTCCAAATATCCGCCAGACTCATCATCAAAAGTATGCTCAATCAACTTAAAAAGATCTATTGATAACTCCAAAGCTTCGGATATTCCCGTAGCTCTGTAAAACTCCGAGAAACCATACAGTGCAAAGCCCTGTGCATAGGTCTGTTTTTTTGTATTGAGGGGCTTGCCCTGATAATCAAGCTCCCAATAAACTCCCCCATATTCTTTATCGATAAAATTATCGCGTAGGTAGTGGTAAGCCCGTTCAGCCATTCGTAAATAGGATATATCGTTAAATTGGCGATAGGCAGCTGAGAACGTCCAGAGGATCCTCGCGTGCATAACAGCTCCTTTGCTAGCATAGGGCACCAAATGATTATGCCCATCCATCTTTCCGTAAAAACCGCCAAATTCCAGATCGACCATTTTTTCACTCCAAAATGGAAGTATGTTGTTTTCAAGTATTTCTCTAAAACGATTCATTTAATTCAAGCTAAATGTATTGATTCATCTATTTTTTTTCAAGATCAGCCTCTCTTTTATTCTTTAGATCATTAAGGATCAGATCCATCCGTTTTTCGCTCAAAGGGTAAAAACTTATGAACAACACGGATAATACAGTACCGATTGCAGGGAAAAAACTCAAGAACATCCGAATACCATGAAGTGCTTCGTCACTCTGCTGCTGATTGGCCTGAAAACCATAATAGGCCAATAGCCAACCTGTCAGAGCCGTCCCAAATGCCCAGCCGAGCTTCTGACTCATCGATGAAGAACTAAAGATCAAACCTGTTGCCCTATTGCCTGTGCGTAGTTCGGAATAATCTGCACAGTCGGCATACATCGACCAAAGCAAGGGAAATACGCTCCCGGCGCAAATACTGATGAGTACCTGAAGAGAAAATATAAGAATTAGATCTTCTTTGCCCAACCAGTAAAAGGCAATACTTCCCACCGTAGCAATAAGCATGGCAATCATATAGGTGCTTTTTTTTCCGATACGATTACTGACAGGAGCTGCTAATACAACACCTAATATATTAGCAGCTTGCCCAAGGGCCAAATAAAGTCCACTTAATACAAATGGTACCTCAAAAATCATGATTCGGTCGATTTGATGCTCCTCAACATAATACTTGAAGTAGTATAGCGTTGCTCCATCCCGAATGGAATTAAAAACAAGAGCCGCCACCCCGGCTCCCAGCAGTATCCACCAAGGACCATTTTTTAGCAAGTCTCCGATATCTTGCTTTAATGTCGAGTGATGCGCCGTCACCTCTACAACCCTTTCCTTTGTCCAATAAAAACATAGCAAAAAAAGTATCGTTGAAAATGCAGCAATAACTAGTGCAGCCATAAACCAACCATGCTGAAGTGACGTAAGATCTGCTCCCGCCTTACTGAAAAAATCTATTAATGGGTTGAATAAAAGCAGGGTAACAAAACTCCCGATATAGGCGAATGTCATCCGAAAGGTAGCCAGTACATTACGCACTTTGGGAAAGGGACTCATTACACCCAATAATGATGCATATGGTACGTTGATCGCCGAATACACCATCATCATCAAGGAATAAGTCAGGTAGGCATAGATAATTTTTCCGGTATGCGAAAAATCAGGCGTATAAAATGTTGCTGCACCGATCAAACCAAAGGGTATGGCAACATAAAGGATGAATGGTCTGAACTTGCCCCAACGGCTCCGTGTACGGTCTGCAAGTGCACCTATAATGGGATCGAACAACGAGTCCCAAACTCTGGTGATCAAAAACATGGTACCAACAGCTTTCGCCTCCATACCAAAAATATCGGTATAAAAAAACATCAGGTACATACCAAACAGCTTCCAGAACATGGACGACGCTGCATCTCCCAGGCCATATCCGATTTTCTCTCTCAACGAGATTTTTTCATTTTCAATTCTCATAAGTAGGTATTCTGGATACAAATCTAACTATTCAGATTTTTTGAAGCGATCGTATGTACGACCTTGACTGATGCTGCTGACCGAAATCCATCCTGAACTGTATTAAAACAATAATCAAGCAATCTGTCTATCGATGATAAGGCGACATGCATCCGTGTATCGCTCGAAGCATAATAGATATAAACGGTACCATCGGGGTCTGCGATCCAGCCATTTGAAAAGAGTACGTTGGAGACATCTCCTACTCTTTCTATACCCTTGGGTGCCATAAAATGTCCCGCGGGTTCAGCAATTATTTGGTCGGGATGTGCCAGATCTGTTACAAAAAGATAGAGTACATACCTAAGGCCTGCAGCACACATCCGTACGCCATGTGCCAGGTGTAGCCAGCCACGCTCGGTTTTAATGGGCGCTGGCCCTTGCCCATTCTTAAGCTCTTTAATGGTATGATAGTGTCGGTGATTTATAATTTTCTCTTCGGAAACAACCGCATTTTCCATACTGTCTACCAGCCCCCAACCTATTCCACCACCTTTGCCTGCATCAATAAAACTATCCTGTGGACGTGTGTAAAGTGCATACTTACCATCGACAAACTCGGGGTGGAGGACCACATTGCGCTGCTGACTGCTGGACTGTAAATCTGGCAAGCGTTCCCATGTGACCAAGTCGCGAGTACGTACAATGCCGGCAGCTGCAACTGCCGAAGATAGATCACCAGCAGGAGCTGCGGGATCTTTGCGTTCGGTACAGAAAATACCATAGATCCATCCGTCCGCGTGTAGCGTGAGACGCATATCATAGATATTGATATCTGGAATTTCGGTCTCGGGAATATCTATCGGATAATCCCAAAAATGGAAACCATCTATGCCATTTTCACTTTCGGCAATAGCAAAAAATGACTTGCGATCGTTGCCCTCTACACGCACAACCATAATATATTTGTCCTGCCACTTGATTGCCCCAGCATTGAATGTCCCATTGATGCCGAAACGCTCCATCAGAAAGGGATTTCTCTCCTCATCAAAATCATAACGCCAATGAAGTGGTGTATGATCAGCAGTCAGAACTGGATAGGTATACCGCTCGTATATCCCATTTCCTGGCAATAATGGCGTATTTTTTCGAGAAATTAGTTCCTGATGTGCTTGTTCGATAGCTTGTCTACGATTTTCAAATATTAAATTCATCTTCTATAAGTATAGTTTTGTTTCTCTTGTATATTTTCTATTTCTTGTGCTCTTTAAAGATCTGTTGGACAAATTTTTCCAATTGTCCCCTCCAGAATGACCATTCATGGCCAGCATCTGCCTGGTCATAGACATAATCAACCCCATAGCTTTTCAACTTCTGGAGAAAAGCTAAATGTCCGTTGTACCGAGGATCTTTGGTACCACAGCTGGACCAGATATAGACAGCTTGACTATTGGAAGAAGATTTTAAAGCTGACATATTGGGGATATAGCGATCAAAATCAAATGCTGGATCACTCAAAAGTCCCGAGCTAAATTGACCTATATATTGGAAAGTATCTTTATTTCGCATACCGATCACGAAAGCCTGCCCTCCTCCCATAGATAAACCAGCTATGGCCCGAGATGACTTATCCTTACCCACATTAAATCGTTGCTCGACAAGCGGCTTCACGTCGTTTAGCAACTCATCTTCAAGAAGATCCATCCCTTCAACTGAACTACCCCCGGCCCATGATCCATCCGTTAGACCATTGGTCATAACCACCAACATGGGTTTTATTTTTTTTTCGGCAATCAAATTATCCATGATATACGCAACACGCCCATCACGAAACCAACTCCCCTCATCATCTCCCCCACCGTGCCTGAGATATAAAACTGGCAGCGGTTTAGTTGACTGGACAGCTTGGGGTGGCACATAGACATAAAGGTTGCGCTGCTTATTTAATTTGCTAGCGGTATAGGTTAAGATGCGGAGTTCTCCGTGGTTGACGGCTCTTAACTGATCAACGGCAGGCTGACGTGCTATAATTTCCAATACACTGCCATACACTTCTGTGCCGTATTTGACTTTAGGATTGGCTAAATCTATAGAACGTTTTCCATCTACCACAAATACATACTGATAAATACCTGGCAATAGGGAGCTCGTAGATGCCGTCCAAACACCGCTTGTATCCTGTTCCATCGCCAATCTCATAATGTCCCAGTCGCCAATCTCGACCTGCACTTTGCTGGCTTGGGGAGCCTTCACACGGAAGGTAACCCGTCCACTGGAATCAATCGCAGGTGAAAATTTGCCTGTCGATGCCTGCCACCATCCGGCTGTGCTAAATGAGGATCCGTCCTGCTGTGCTTTAACAGGCAAATAGAGACCTAACAACGCTGTGCCCAATAAAATTAGTTTTTTCATCTGTATATCATTTGTTTTCAATGGTAATGAGGCCGCCAGATCTATTCTTCCCACTGTGTGGTTTGAATATTCATGGTGGTTTCATAATTTTTTATTCTGATTTCCAGCAATAGGTGCCTACTGCTCCAGCAGCTAACTTGATCATGCTGAATTTACCCTTATACTGAACTTTTACCTCCCGATCATAGAATGAACTGTTTGCAACAATCAGGACAATCTCTTTTTTGGGAGTAAGAAACGCAACATTGGGCAATACTCCACTATTCTGTACTGTAGTAACGCGTTTGATATCCGCGTTTTCCTCGTCCGTGGTAATGTCAATACCTTGATCATAAGGAGCATTGGAGGAAACACGTACCGATCCCGGCGGAACGAATTTTGAAATATGTGCAACAACGTAATAGGCCACATTTCTTGATACCTGATCTCCATCAATGGTAAGTGCGCCCTGACATATGGCACATCCACCATTATCTGTATGGGGATTATTATTGGGATCTGCGGCCAAATTCCACAATATCATATTCCGGCTCCAATTGCGCATGGTTCCGATAACAAGGCGTTCGGTCTGGTAGGCAAGGTTGCTGATTTTACTTTGGCTAGATTGAATGACCATCTGTTCTGTAAAATAGATATTTTTGTCAGGTCTGGCTTGATGCACCAATGACATCGTACCAATGTCACCTCCATAGTGGTGGAAACCGGATCCATCTACATATGGACCAATAGCAGGGTCATTCAACAGGGTCAATGGATAATCTGGCCGATCACAATTATGATCAAAAAGAATAATTTTTGTATCCGGCTTCAATTTGTTAAAGACGGGCAGTAAGTGGTCTCTTAGAAAATTGCGCATCTGCGATACAGAAAATGGCATACTGGGAGTATTCCTCGAATTGAGTGGTTCATTTTGCACGGTGATCATATGAATAGGGATCCCATTTTTTTCCATTTCCTGTACATAACGTAAAAGATAACGGGCATATACAGGATAACAGTCCGTCCTTAATGAACCGCCTTGAAACAGCTGTCCCACTTTCATCCACACAGGAGCAGTCCATGGTGAAGCCATAATCTGAATTTTGGGGTTGATGGCCAAAATTTCTTTGAGTACAGGAATGACATGTTCATAATCATGCCCCAGGCTGAAATTCAAAAGATCCGGATCTGCCTGGCCACCACTGAGATCATTATAGGTATAAACAAAGCTATTTAGATCGGATGCACCAATACTTAAACGGATAGCACTAATGGCGATTCCATCTCCGGCACTGAAAAGTTCGTGTAGAAGCTTAGACCTTTTATCGGGTACCATCTGATGTATCAGTTGGGCACTACCACCCGTCAGCGCAAACCCAAATCCATCAATAGTCTGGAATGCCTGTCTTTCGTCAATAACGATAGGTAGTTGACGCCCCCGTGATGTCGGCTCGAATACTGCCGGCGGCCCTGCGGAAAGCTGCGAAAGAGGCTGATCTTGGGTCACCCACTGGTTTAATTTGTGTTCTTGCGCCTTCAATTGAAAAACAGATAGGATCGCAAATAATAAGGCATATAATAATTTTGGATTTGGTCGTCGAATAATCATAATTTGTGAGCCTAGTCTGAATATTACAATTGGTTATCTTTTAACATCTCTACAGCAAATTTACTTGGTAAAGCTTACCTCGACTAATACTATTTTAGCAGTAGGTAATTCAATTCGAACTAAAAATCATCAAAACAACACTTAAACATCACTTGCGGCGTATACTATTTTATCTCCAAATTGGCCAAACTAGTAAAAAAAGCAGTAAACTGCTCCTCTAACACCAATTACCAATCACTAGAATACAACACTGTTAGGGATAAACTAGACTCGGATAATTGACATAAAAATCATTTGTAGCCACTTTAATGGCATTGAAATTACCGTAGTTATCATTTTCCCATGGATTTTTCCATGCACATACGCCTGCGTACCCGTTCCAATAGCTTTGTTTGTAATAATTGGCCAGAGTAATATTCCAATTGCCGGAATTATTATAGGATGAGCTGTTGACATCATACCCCGGTGTTTCTCCGATCAAGACAGGTTTATCACCATTATCTAACCAATAGCCGATGGTCGTGGTAAATGGCGCCCCGGAGGATTGCCACTGGTACCAATGGGGTGAATAAAAATCTAAATAGGCGTTGGAATTGTTGTACTGCGCCTGCAATTTTGCATTGCTATAATTATTGCCCCCATAGGTATCCCATGATGTGTACCTATCGCTGTTAAAAATAATCCACATTGAACCTACCGTCACCGGCTTGGTAGAAAATTGGTTTGTCTTGGCCGCACACCATGCAATGAAACGCACGACATTGTTCTTATTTAAATTGCCACAGTTTGCATCACGCCACATATGCTCTGGCTCATTGCAGATATCATAGCCCATAATGGTGGGTTCATTTTCATAACGCTGCAGAAAGGGGACAAGAAAATATTCGGTATACCACTGGGTTTTGTTGACGTCATTGATGATCTGCCTAAATTGATTGTACTTGCTGCTGGTATTCTTTACCATATCAAATGACCAAAATGTAACCAGCAGATACACTCCCTTTGATTTAGCGATCTGAACGAGTTGGTCCATATCTGTCCAGAACTGACTACTGGCACCTGTGACAAGACCGTCACCGTTTAAAGACGGACTATGGCTCCCCGACCCATGCACCCAGATTCTAGCAAGGTTAATTTTATTATCCTTATAACGCTGAAACTCATTGCTCCACCAGGTGTAATCAAAATTTCTACCTAAAAAATCTAAAGTATAATCGCTTTGCTTTTGCCAGGCTGTGTTGATACCATTGAAAAAAATCTGCTTTGAGGCAACATAAAATTTATTGCCCGAAATAGTCACGGCATCAGTGATTGAAGCCGGAGCAACACCATTGTTCAAAGCCATCTTTTTCTGCTTGGGCAGAGATTCTGCAGCCTGATCAAAAGCTTTTTTTTGGCAGCTGTATGACAATATGATCAAGCAGATACACCATAATTTACATAAAGATCTCATAATTGTTTATTTTGGTTATTCTAAGATAGTGAGCTAACGATATTGCTGGCTAATACTTTATTAACAAATAGTTGTACAAGGGTGTAATTATTCTACTCACCCAGCATAATTACCTGATCGGAACCGTATAATGCTTTGATCTTAGCCTCACTGTTCTTTTCAAAGACCAATTCTGACCAGCCCATAAAAAACACCCAATTGGGCTGGTCTTTAAGTACCTCAAGTGACGGTAATACCTGGCACTCTCCGATCGCCATTGGCCTTCCTGCTGCTACACGAACGATCGCATCATACTTTTCATTACTAAACCCCGTGTGATCATCGTATACATCAAGCGAAACAATATCCCAATAGGATCTTCCGGGATTATACAGCTCGACGTCAGTATCCAGGCTTTGAAAATCTTGAACATTCCAAACCCAAATTAGATTATCGAGCTCTTTTTTCTTAACCATAAAGTCATGTACATACCGGTAGAGTCTAGCGGTGCCTTTTTCTCCCGGGCGTCCCCCCCACCAAAATTTCCCCTGATTCATCTCATGAAAGGGCCTGAACAGAGCGATGACCTTGTTGTCTTTCAATCGCTTTAGATAAACTGCAATTTCTTCCATCATCGAGACTAATTTACCATGCTCTAAGGTCCCTTCTATAAAAAGGTTTTCCCACTGGCTGTCTGTCAAATGACTTAAAACGCCACGTCCGTCATCCCAGCTACAAGGTTGTCCATTGACAGGGTTGCAGGCGTGCCACATGATATTAACAATTGCACCCTGATGGAATTGGCTGATAGCCTCATCAATCATAGTGCTCCTGTGATCAATATTTTCCTGCTGAAATAAAAAATCACCGCTCCACAGCTTCGGATATCTACCTACTAGTTTGTTTATGGCATTGGTCCAGCGGGCAGGCTCACTATTGGGTTCGCGATTGTGTATACCACCAATAACACGCTTTCCCTTAATCCGGGATAGGTAATCCATTATCTTTTGCTTTTCTTTTTTAGCCGACCACGAAACAGAATCATTGACCTGCGTATTTGCCGCCAGCGATTGGCTAGTCAATGTTTTACAGCCGATCCCGGTGATCACGATTAATGAACTACATAGTAGCGCTAGTGACTTGAATATATTTTTTTCCATAATAGGTGATTTGTTACTGTCATTACTTAATAATATAAAGCTTCTCTTTTTTAGATCCCACAAAAAGATCTTTCAATAATATTTTTCCATCCTGATGATCTTTCAGCTCTTCTGCCTGATATTTTAATGTAAGCGGGTCAAATGATTGGATCTCCTTTTTGTTTCCGATGATGTCCAAAATCTCTACGCTACTACTAAAAACCTCATTCGTGGGATTGTAAAGATAGATATAGAGTTCCTCGCCACATTTTACGCCATAGGCTTCAAGCCTACCGGCTTTTAATGCCAATGGCTTGAATTCTCCTTTTCCATTCAGCAACATACGGTCGCTCAATTGCCGTACCCCACGATAATAAGGTAGCATATCCCTATTCTGAAAGTATTCCCACCACCAGCTCATCGGTAGGATCGGTGTTGATGAGAAAAGCCCATACCAGAGACCCCGTTTGAAATCTAATTCCATCTCATATGCAAAATCATCAAAATTTTGCTGCCAATCCCATTCATAGCCAAACTCGCCAATGACATAAGGCTTTTTATGTTTTGTGGAGTATGCATTGATTTCTGAGGGTATCAGATCAGTATGTTTGTAAATGTGTTTTTGATTGATATCTATTGCCTCGATATCATTGAGCCCCGGGATATCTCTATGGGATATGCTGGTAGTAACAATGTGTTTATATGGATCTATCTTTTTTAAATAGGTAGCCATTTCAGTATGCCATTCTACAATAGCTTTAGAAGAAATCGGCTTTTCCCGACCATTAAACTGTATATTATCTACTTCATTCAGAAACTCCCACATAGCAATATGCGGTGAATACCCCCAGCGTGACACAATGTAGCGCAAACGATTTTTATAAAGCGTTTTAGCCTCTTCGGCTGCAAAAAACTCGTCCGTCGTCTTTACCCCTCCGATATTATCGGATCTGAAATTACCCATTCCCAAAGTAAGCATAACATATAAATCGAGTGAATCGGCAAGATCGACGAGATGATCGAGCCGGCGTACTGCGCTGGGGTTAAAATGAGCTGGATCTGACTGGTAGCGATCATTGTTGAATCCGTCCTGAAAATCTATGGGCAAATTCCAGGGACAGATCCAGGTCCTAAAGAAATTGCCGCCATTTTCAGCAAATTCGGCAAGCATACGGTCATAATTATAAACGGAAGCATTTTGGTGCAGTGCTGCATAATATTTTGAATCGTCTTTACGCCTTGATTCCCAACAGATGTTTTCGGCTATCCCACGAAAGGATGTACCGTTATCAAATTGTAAGGACCAGTTATTTTTAACACTTAGAAATCCTTTTTCTGCCGTTTCCCGCACCCGCGCATCGAATTTCCTAGATGTGGCGACTATTTTTCCATTTTTGCTCAATACGAACTTAAAATGATAATCGCCATGCTGTCTGGGTGAGAACCGGGCATTCCATTCTGAAATATCCCCAGATTGCCCCTTTACATAAAAGCACGGCTGAAGCAGTACCTCACCTGATGCTGTATATATCTCCATGTCAAGCTTAATGTCTTCCTGCAAATAAGGGTTTGTCCAGGTCGATTTAAGTTTTATAACGAAATCCATCCGTCTTCCTTGAAGTGCTGCTGACTCCTTAAAATCGACAGAAATAATCTGGGAAAATGTAGTTACTGGAAATATGAAAAAAAAGATTATTCCAATTAAAAAGCGCATACCTGATTAATTGACGGTTACACCATCGGCCAATACATACATATTGGGGAGGTCCTTTGAAAATAAACTTATACTGCTCCTAAATAGCGTTTTGAAATCATCGGCTGAGGGATGCCCTTTCCATGGTCCATAGAAATGTATCCCTTGCTTTAATGGATCGTATTCATTTCGCCACATAACGACCATACTGATTTTTTTACCAACGAGTGGAGTGAGGATCTGCTCGGTCCAATAACTGACATAGGGTACATTACCATTTCTGATCCCTTCAATTCCTGTTTCGGTAACACCAGCAGGCTTTTTCTTTTCTAAAGAAAGCTCTTGCAACGCGTTTAAATTGGAAAGAAACGCTTGGGTATTTGTACCATGATAACAGTCCATACCGATAAAATCGACTAATTCATCCCCCGGCCAGCGGAATAGCAGATCTTCTTTCCGTCCATTATTGTCCCGTTGTGGCGATATCGCAAAAATAAAATTATGTACCCCTTTCGCTACTGTCAAATAAGATAACGTAAACTTCCAAAGCGCTATAAACTCTTCACTAGTCGTACAAGAACTTCCCCACCAGGACCAGCTTTGGGTATGTTCATGAAAAGGTCTAAAGATAACAGGAATCAATTTGCCATTGCCATCCTTCAATGAAAGTGCAAACGTGGCGAGATTATCCAACCAACTTTTAAATTTTAAATTTGTTGCACTTCCATCGGTCAAAATTTCTTTAACAACTGTTTTTGATGAATTGTCCCATGAATCCCCGCCCGTCAAGGGATTGTTTAGGTGGCACATAGCGGTAATAACTTCACCACGGGAACGCGCTTCAAGGATAGCCTTTTTACGGGCCTCGTTTAAAGTCGCTCTGGTACGGCGGTCATCCATCAATTCAGCAAAATCAACACTAAAAACTGCGGGGTAGTCGCCTACAATTTCGTAAACGTCAGATCTACCGGCAACTTCCTTCCATTCTCTGCCGTAGATCAGATCATCATGATGGCCAAACATAAAGCCTTTGTCTTTTATCTTCCATAATTGGGAGTAGAGCGCTTTAGTTTCTGCCGTCGCCTGCTTGTCAAATAATCGGAGTTCGATTTGTGAGGGTTTTTCTCCGGGCTTTTGATCTGTGGCCGGATCAGCCTTGGTACATGCCGTTCCACCTATTAAGATGGACACGGCATACATAAATAACTTCTTCATGATTTGGATCAATTACGCTTTTTCACTTCCACCCAATATCTTCTGGGCTTTTTCACAAACTTATCATAGTCTGTATAGATTGCAGACCAGTCGTCATTACCGTTCAATGAAAAAGCAAAAGCATTGTTAACAATTGTTTTAGCCTGTTTATTGCCAAGATCCTCGGTACCAGGACCAAGAAAACTACAATTTACGCTGCTTCCATCTGCGGCAATTAGCGTCAAGATATCGGTTGTGTAGTCCCGCTCCCATTTCCCTTCACCCTTCGGTATTTTACGATAAAATTTATTGACATCTGTTTTGGGGTCTGGTGTATAAATGAAATTGGCATATTTTCCGTCAGCGCCGGCATCATTTACAAATGTACCCGTAGTTTTACCTGTCGGTGTTACTCCTGTCAGTTTAAAGGTTATGCTATTATCCAATTCCACTTGAGGACCATCAGATACAGGCCATATCCATGGTTTACTCGTTAAGGATAAAACCGCGCCACCACCATATTCAGGCCCTGTACCACCATAAAGTACAAGTCCGGTAATATCGTAGGTACCGAGGATCGTTTCGGTAAAAGGCTCGACGATGACCTCCCATTCTCGAGATTCACCTGTCTCTGCTGTCACGGTATAATTATACTTATAGTTGCCGGCAAGAAAATTGACTTCAGAACCAGAGGCAGGCGAAACAGTAGCGCGATAAGATTGTTGGATCACAGGTTTCACTTTGGAAAAGTCAGTATTGTCCTCCACCAATACTTTTACTTTCACTGTCCCAGCGGCCCTGTCTACAACTGCTGCTCCTATCTGCGTAAAGCCTGTCCCCATGGAAAAGTTTTCAATGGATTTCTCATTGCTCTCGACTCCCTTATAGGGATCCTTTTTACAACCAAAGACTGTAAAAACCAATATCAAATATGCTGCAAAACCAGCTTTATATGTTTTCAGATTCATAATAAAATAGTTATGGTTTCAATAATGGGTTTGTATCAATTTCACGCTGTGGAATTGGAAAAAAGTATGCTCCTGAAGTGATGGATTTACCATACTTTTCTACCAAAACTTTTTCCATCAGATGATTGCGTCGTAAATCAAACAGCCTATTCCCTTCAAATGCAAGCTCTAGTGCACGTTCTTCAACTACTGCCTCACGAAATGCAGCGACCGATAGATTTGCTGTAAGCGGGCCTAGGCCTGCCCGGCTACGGATTTTATTCACCGCAGCATATCCCTCAGCTGTAGGACCAGCAGACTCTGCATAAACCAGAAGAATATCCGAATAACGTATCACCGGCGAATTGGTACTCATTTTATCTGCATCCCGAAGTGGATCAATGTACTTTCGGGTAAAAGGTCGCGAGAAATCCGCAATACCAAGTTTAATGGTTTTGCCATCGGGATTGACAACTTCTGAAACAATAAGGTCTGTTTTCCTCTTATCACTTGAGTTGTAGCTGTTGTAGTGCGCGGCCTCCATCTGAAAATGGTTCCACCCTTTACCAATATTGATTATTGTAGTCTCAGGATCGCTTGGATTGTATGGAATACGCATTGCAAAACCGGGATCAGGCAAAAACATGTTCGGTAATTTGGAATAATTCCCCTCGCGCTCACCTGAGCGATCTACAGCAGCGTCAAATATGTGTTCGGAAACGGCAGCTTTTTTATAAATTTCAGTATTCCAGATATCAGGTAACACACTTGTAAAATTAAAAATTTGCTGATCGTTGATCACTTTTGCGGCATATGTATTCGCTTCAAGATAGAGCTTTGTCGCATCAGTTACAAATTCGTAGCCTGGCGAAGTTGAAGCTTTTGAAGACGCCATATGGAGGTATACCTTTGCGAGTAATGACTGGGCAGCACACCGATTTGCCCTTCCCTCAAAATTTTTAGAAATTGACATCAATTGTTCCCCTTGCTTTAGATCAGCAATGATAACATCGTAAACCTGCTGGATACTTGACTTGGCTACAGGGATCTGCTCGGCCTCAACAAGGGGTTCTAAACGAAGCGGAACTTCACCGAATAGACGCACTAGATTAAAATTGTGAAGTGCACGCAAAAAATAAGCCTCGCCGATAATTTGATTGCGGTCAGCTTCCGCCATATTAGGAACGTTAGGAACATTGGCTATTACGGCGTTAGCACGTGAAATACCACGATAAAGATATGTCCATAGATTATCAAGATCTGAATTTGTCGAGGTAGTCCGTAATTGATCCAGTTCAAAATTTGACTGCCCTGCATCTGCTTTCGCTGTCAGATTCTCAGTCGGCAATTCAGTAATAATGTAATAACCCCTAGAATAATATCCGACTTCAGGCAAAATGGCGTAAGCATAGATCAAGCCTGAAAGCGCATCTTGCCCCGTCTTGTAAAAAGACTTTGAATTAACTATTCCATAAGGCTCTTCTGTTAGTTTAGAACAGGATATAAAAGTACTGCTGATTAGTCCTAAAAGACAAATAGGTATAAAAAGTTTATTGATTTTCATGGCTGTTTAATTTAAAATCCAACGGATAATCCAAGGGAATAAGTTCGAGGTCGTGGGTAATTACCCCAGTTGATTCCATCCAATCCCATCTCGGGATCAAAACCCTTGTTAAATTTGGTAAAAGTCAGTAAGTTATTGCCGGCGGCAAACAACCTTAATGTGCTGATGCCAGCAATCAGGCCCGGCTTAAAATTATAGCCAATGGTAACATTTTGCAGTCTAAGAAAGGAACCGTCTTCAACGAAAAAATCCGAAGCTTTATAGCCTCGCGTATTATTGGCTCTAGGATATAACTGACTTGGGTTATCGGGCGTCCAGCGCTGCACTTGCCTGCTCGGTGTCATCTTTTGAAGATCGAAAACATCATTCCCATATACGCCGTAAAACTGGGCACTTAGGTCAAAACGCTTGTACGAAGCACTGGTATTAAAGCTATAAATGAATTTAGGTGTAGGGTCGCCAATTACTGTACGGTCATATGTAGGATCTATGGTCCCATCAGACTCGCCCTTAGGGCCGCTGATATCGACGTATTTAATCTCACCTGGTAATGCCTCCCGCCCAGTAAGTCCGGCACCTATCCCTTCCTCCAATGTTTGAATTATTCCATTTGCACGATAACCATAGAACGTATACATTGGTTGGCCAACGATAAAATGGTTGACATTCTGACGTACCATTTCAATCAATGATCCTGTGACAACACGGTCACTCTCGCCCATTCTAACCACTTTGTTACGGTTGAGAGCGAAATTGCCACCAACAGACCACTGTAAACCGTCGGTTTGAATTACTTTAGCATTGAGTCCCAATTCGAAACCACGGTTACTTATTTCACCATCGTTTACCCATTGTTGATCAAAGCCTGAGGATGGTGAAATTGTACGCGTACGGAGTAAATCTTTCGTCTGCTTGTCGTAATAATCTGCCGTCAGGGTAAAGCGCTGGTTCATAAACCCGATATCCAAACCAATATCGAAAGATGTTGTCGTCTCCCACTTTAGGCTTTTGTTCCCTAAGCCACCAACGACAGTAAGCCCCTGCTCATTATTGGCTCCGGCCAAGCCCGGACCAAAGCCCGTCATAAAACCATTTTGTGATCCTACAAAATAGCGCTCAGAGCCATAGCGGTCCATGGTCTGATAAGGAGATATCCCCTGATTACCTGTCAATCCATAACTTGCTCTAAATTTCAGCTCGGAAAATGCGCCCAGGTGTTTAATGAATTCTTCTTCACTTATTTTCCAGGCGAATGCTGCTGACGGGAAAAAGGCCCACTTATTATTGTCCCCAAATTTAGTAGAGCCATCTGCGCGACCGGTCAGGGTAAAAAGATACTTATCTGCTAAAGCATAATTTACCCGTCCAAACCAAGAATTCAATGTAGATGAAGAGAGTCCATTACTGAGTGTCTTTGTCTTTGCACTGTTGAGATTTTCATTTTGAAGGTTATCGTTGACAAAATTCATCCCTATCAAATTACTCGTTCTGGTTGTTGATGTCTGTAAAGAGAAACCTCCTACAATATTAAAGCGATGTATATCGTTAAATGTCTTGTTGATGGTGAGATAGTTTTCATTGACTAGCTCATTATTGTTATAGTTGCTAATAGAGCCATAACCTGTATTTTCATAACCTCGAAATGTCACAGTGGCTGGCTCGTAGATATCACCAACAGAATTACCAAACTTAGTACTTAACTGTGTCCTAAACTGAAGCCAATCAGTAAATTTTATATTAGCAAATACTGTAGCCAAGACGTCTATAGTCTTTGACTTGTTGAGCACTTCATTAGCAATCGCTATCGGATTACCAAAATCCGTAGCCGATGTACGAAAATAGTTTCCATTTTTGTCATAAACAGGGAATATACGCGTACGGCCGGCACTCAAATTTTGCCCTTGATTGTTCGTATGTGTCAATATCACATTTGTACCAGCGGAGATAGCCTCAGTTAATTTTTGGTCTAAATTCAATCTGCCGGTATATTTGTCATACGCATTTTTTATCGCGAGTCCCTCTTCCTTATAATAATTACCGGACATGGAGTATTTTGTATTATCTGAACCTCCATCTACACCAAGCGTATAGTTTTGGGAAAAAGGGTTTCGATAGACTAAATCTGCCCAGTCGGTATTGGTGGTCCACTGTGGTTTATTGGGGTCCAACCCGCGCAATTCAGCTATAGACGGAAAGTAAACCCCACTCCTAACTTCGCCTAGATAAGGTAATTGACTTAAAGGAGTCCCCCCATTTAATGCCGCCTCATTTGCATAAACAGCTTCTTCGATGCCATCACGCCAAAGATCAGGTTTGACAGCTAGTGTCGAAATAGAATTTAAAGTGTTTAAAGATATTCTTGGTTTACCGGCTCTTGCCTTTTTGGTGGTAACCATAATAACTCCATTGGCCCCACGCGAACCATATATTGCTGCTGATGAGGCGTCCTTAAGTACTTCGATGGACTCAATATCTTCAGGATTTATCTGTTTTAGATCTCCTGCATCACCCCAGGGAAATCCATCAACAACAACAAGTGGCGCATTGGATCCATTGAGAGAGCTATTACCACGGATACGTACTGTAGCGCCAGCTCCAGGCTTACCGCTTGAAATTGCCACTTGGACTCCAGGGATCTTTCCTTGCAATAATTGATCCACTGATGAAGCCGGAGTCTTGTTTAGGTCCCCACCTTTGAGTGTGGCCACAGCGCCTGTAAGATCACTCTTTTTAACTCCGCCGTAACCGATAACAACCACATCCTCGAGATCGACTGTGGCGGTTGCCAAAACTGCATTTACAACTGTTTGATTATTTAATTGGACGTTTTCGGTCTTGAGTCCGAGCGAAGTGAAGGTCAAAACTCCTGTTCCGCCTGGCACAGAAATCTGATAATTCCCTTTTTCATTTGTGGTGACTGCCTGATTTCCATATTTTACTGTTACTCCAGCTAAAGGCTGACCCTGATTGTCCCGAACGGTTCCGGAAACTAATCGACTCTGAGCAACACTTAATTGAACGGCAAATAGCGCACTGCAAAAAAGAGTATAAGTCGTCAATAAACTTCTTCTCATAATATATAACATTTAGATTTATAAATTGCTTACTATGGGTAACTTCTATTAAGCATACGTACTGTATATCCCTTTCTTAATTGGTTAGCCTCAAGTATTAGACAAATATATTCCAATACCCCACTTAAAGATCAATACTATTTTAACCAAATGTTATACTCAAATTAAAATATACCCCATCTTACAATCAAAACCACAAAATACTATATATATTATTTTAACTCTTAAATGAAAACACGGCTGCCACTGAAGTTGAGTCTATAGGCAGATGGGGTACAATTTTTTTTACGTTTGAATGCCCGGTTAAAGTTGGAAATATTATTAAAACCACATAGGTAACAAATCTCAGCGACTGTATTGCTCGTCTCTATTAACATTCTGGTAGCGTGGCCAAGTCTTATTTCATTGAGATTGTCAATAAATGTTTTTCCTGTACGTTTCTTTATAAACCGGGAGAAAGAAACTTCGGACATATTGACCAGTTCGGCGACGTCATTAAGGGAGATCAATTTGCTGAAGTTTTTATTCATATAATCAAATGCTACATCTAAACGACGGCTTCGAAAATTCAGTGATTTGTCCAAAAGCATATCTCCCTCAACCAGTAGTTCAGTGTCTTTGCTTACCGATAAATCCCGCAAAATTAGCATTAATTTTATCACTGAATCAAACCCCACCGTTTTATGCAAATTCAATATTTCGGGTGCGATTGACTTAATAGTGCTTTTCGAGAATTTTATACCAAAGCTGCTTACTTGCAACATTCTTTTAATAAAATTCAGTTGATTTTTATTTAAAAATTGATCGCTAAATAGATCTTTATTCCATTGCACTGTCACTTCAACAATATTCTTTGATCTACAATTATTATTGAACCAGCCATGTGGCAAATTAGGGCCTGTCAAAACGAGCTCATAATCTCCAATTTCTTCAATCCTGTCTCCGACAACTCGCTGAGCACCGGAAGCATTCAAAATCATATTTAATTCGTACTCCTCATGGTAATGATATGGAAAATCAAATTTATCTTTAATGCGATGAAACACAGTGAAGCATTCTGTTTCTCTTAATGGAGTGACTTCTTTGATCGGATGGTGGCTCATAATTGTTAAAATACTATTATCTAAAATAACACTATAGTTATTAATAAACAATAACAGAACAATCAAATAGTATGAATCAAGCTATTATCAGTTAAAATAGTATTATATTTATGATACTCCCCAAATACTGGATAACTGTTTAAATGTTTAAATTAGCAGTTAATAGATGAAAAAACACGAAGAAAGTTTAGTGCAAGCTTCAAAGCTAAAGTAGCTATCGAAGCTATTAAGGAACAGCAAACGATTCATGAGCTTGCCTCTAAATATGAAGTTCAAGCTACGCAGATCAATACCTGGAAGCGGGAATTCTTAGATAATGCTGAAGCAGCATTTACGACGGATAAGCCTATGGTTAATGATGATTCGAAAGAGAAAGAGCTCTATTCGAAGATCGGCGAACTCCAGATGCAGGTTGATTTCTTAAAAAAAATCTTGGGCAAATGAGCACAGAAGATAAACGTAAGCTTATTTGCCCGTCCCACCACCATCTGAGCATTCATAAACAGTGTAAAATCATAGAACTCCCTCATAGCAGTTACTATTTCAAATCTAAGGGAGTATCTACGCTGAAGCAACAGCTGATGAATGCGATAGATCGCAAATTTCTAGATTGTCCATTTTATGGTGTTAAACGTATGACTGTTCACCTGTGTAAAGACCTGGGGTATTTTGTAGGTGAGAAACGTATTCGGAGGCTTTATAAGCTCATGAACCTTAGGACGATATATCCGAAGAAGAATTTGAGTAGATCAAACAAAGCTGATTATAAGTTCCCCTATCTTCTGAGGAATCTCAAGATAGAACGAATAAATCAGGTGTGGCAGGCTGATATAACCTACATCCCCATGTTCCGGGGTTTTATGTACATGTTTGCTATCATCGATGTGTATAGTAGAAAGATCATGGGTTGGGGAGTTTCCAATACAATGAATGCAGAATGGTGCAGGGATATCATGCTTGAAACGATTGAAAAACACGGTAAACCAGATATTTTTAATACAGATCAAGGCTCTCAATTTACTTCCAGTATCTTTGTTCGTGCGCTGCAAGATGCAGAAGTTCAAATATCTATGGATGGCAAAGGTCGTGCGATCGATAACATTTACATAGAAAGATTTTGGGGTTCACTAAAGAGAGAGAAAATCTATTTGAATCCTCCTAACGCAGGGATGGATCTCTATCAGAAAGTTAACGCTTATGTTACCTTTTATAACACGATAAGACGGCACGATTCGCTTGATGATGAAACTCCAGACACTGTTTATTACGCAAAGAAAGCCTCATAATTGGTCGGTGCAATAAGGAAAGCTGGTGGTAGGTATAATATTTCCCTCTTTTTCAAACACCCTCAATCACTTTGGGGAGGGGATTTGAAAAAAGAAAAATATTAGCAAATACAGTCAAAAATTGAAGATTATATATTAAGTTTGAATTTAGTTGTCCAACAAACCGGCAGTATCATCGAGCTCCTGCCACAATGTGGTGATCAATATGCTCGGCTCTTCCCCCATACGCTTTTTTATATGCGTAAAAGAATTTTTCAAGCGGATTAATCTTGCATTGAGATTTCCGGAGCAAGGTTTCCATGTCCAAATAGTTTTTGACGGTTTGTCTGTGCATGCACAGATGCCGTGCCATGGCACGTATGGAATATCCTTTTTTCTGTAATTCCTTCAGTTGCTCAAACCGCTTTAAGCGGATCCCGCCATGAGCTGAATCCGGAGAGCTTCTGTTTTCAGATAGTGAGCTTTGATTTTCAGCTATTTGTTGATCGTCAACCCGCAACTGCTTATTGGCCAACAAAGCTGTGGCTTTGCTGTAATGCCTAATCAAAACTTTCTGTACAGCCTCACTTAAATTTTTCAACACCTTTTGCTGGTGAAAAATCGCTTTTTTCAATCAACCGTAGTATAGTCGTATCGCTAGTGGGTATAGACAATATGGTACAAATCCGCTGAGCAGGCCTTCCTCCGGCAAGAAGCCCAAGTTGTCTGATCTTACTTTCCAGACGCTCAGTCCTCCGTTTATATGGCCTGAAATGACTCTCGAGCCTCTCGGTGAATATTTTGAACGGACATTCGTCTTGATGACAATAAAATTTACGAGAGCGAAGAATAATTCTGGAAGTTTTACCAAAGACAGGAAGGTCTGCGATCTTGCGGGTGTAATAGCTGTGGATTCTTTTCGAAGTGATGCAGCAGTTTGGGCAGACAGCACTTTGGGTAGTACTCTGCACATAAACTACCAGTACATCTTGCTGGTTATCTACTGATATAATCCTGAAGTTATCACCATCGTCCGAAAAAACAAGTTTTGATGCATTCATTAAAATATGAACGCTAATTGAAGACAAATATAATGGTATTACCACCAAAAGTGGGGAAGAACCAACATCAGCCAGTATGGCAGTTGAATAACAGCTTTAAACGCACTACGCATCCCTAATTCTAATTCAATTTTGAGGGGTCAGCTTGTTCAAGTATATCCAGACTTCACATTTTTTATTTGCTCATGTTTGTTATTGCGATATTCGGAGATGTATACTTTGCAGAAATAAATTAAGCACGAAATTAAAGTAGCTCAAAATTTACCTTTTAACTGGATATGCTGCACCACAGTTTTCAACCGATTGTCTGTGATAGCTATCCTGTCAAATCCTGTTCCTGTCGATTTAAAAGTGTTGATACCGTTTTTAAATCCGCTTTTGATCTGGTTTCCGCTCACATTGATATCTGATGATCTGCGTACCGAAGAAGATTGAATATCGATACCGACCTCATTGGAATCATTCCCCTCAATAATATTTCCCTCTACGGAACAGTTGTCGACCGTATATAACGAGATGCCCGTTTTCCCAACACCCAAAACAACATTTCCGGCAGTTTGATCCAGGGCTAAAAATCCACTTTCAAAATATCTTGTTCAAAAAATTATCCTGTCTATCAGACTATCAACGAGATGTAATGCGATAGATATGCAATTCTATTTCTTATCCTATGCAAAGTCGATCGAAGAACAAATCTGTTAGATTTGTAAGACTGCAAATGATCAAAATCCAGATAGAATAGATAAATGTTCCTAATATGAAATCAATATTTGAGAAAAACATAAGAGAAGCGGTCATCGAAAGAATTAATTTATTACACGAGGACAGCGATGCTCTTTGGGGAAAAATGACAGTAACGCAATTATTAATCGAGCAATATGAAACATTTGAAAAAGCTACATTTGTACATTGGTTCTTTGGTAGAATGTCCAGAGCCCAATTAGGTCAGTTCATATACAAACATTGCAACCACCATTTAAAGCAGTTTGGAGCGTAACCCAAAAAGTCACGGAACCGCTACATGTGTCAGACGTTATAACGGGTTCGTTCGAGGGCAGGTATCTGAAAATGGAATAGGTCATTATTGGTGTAATGTTTCAACACGCAGGATTGTGTTTAATCTCGGATATGATCTATTATAAAAAAAGCGCCATTGAACAAACTCAAGTTATTTATTTATATTTGATCTGCTCAATTTCTTTAATTTGAATAGTATTCTACTAATATAAATGGGAAAACCTGTATTTTTATATCTGATTTTATTTTTTATAGCCACAATTTCCAAAACTAAAGCGATTGCTTTAAAAGACTCCTCAATTCTCAATCTTACTAATCTCATTCAAAATAAAGATACTTTTGTTGAGCAAAAAGAGCTTTATCTTTCCCTGATAAAAAAAAAGCTGGACAATAGCACCGAAAATCTGAATCTAAAATTTGAATTACAAAAACAGCTGAGTAGCTCATACGCATCCTATAAATCTGATTCCGCTATTTATTATGCTAAGAAAAATTTGGAACTGGCAAATAAACTCCAGAGTCCAAATTGGATACTAGAAACTGAATTAGACCTTTCTCTACATTATCTGGTCGCAGGTATGTACATTGATTCTAAAGATATTTTGGATAGAATACCCATCCAAAAATTAAACAATCACCTAAAAATAAAATATCTGGATGCTCAAAAGAACTTTTTCAAGTTTTATGCATACCATAATTATAACCAAAAAAATTATTTAGCAATTAGCCGTAATTATCGTGATTCTTTATTAACGCTGCTTGATGAATCTTCGAATCACTACAAAATGGTATATGCAGAAAAACTGATCGACCTGAACAAAATAAAAGAGGCTAAAGTAATCTTGAATTCAATATTCGCGACAATAAAGGAAGATAGCCATGAAAAAGCAATGCTTGCATTCTCACTTTCAGAAATATACCGAAAGGAAGGCAATGTAGGCAAACAGTGCGAACTGCTGATTATATCCGCAGCTTGCGATATTAAAAATGCGATAAAAGAAAATACTTCCATGCAAGCGTTAGCATTTTTACTGCACCAACAAGGTTACATCGATGAATCCTATATGTGTATAAAATCATCGCTTGAAGACGCAATCTTCTGCAATGCTAAATTTAGGACCTATGAAGTTTCTCAAATTTTCCCAATTATTGATACCTCTTATCAGGAACATCAAAAACAAAAAAAGGAGCAATTGTTTACGTTTTTAATTGTTGCTTCCGTCCTTTCCATATTATTGATACTAGCGATAATATATGTTTATAAACAGATGAGAAAAGTGAGTAGGTTCAGGCTCGAATTATTTAAAGCAAATCAGGATCTCAATAAACTAAATGACGAATTACAAACTAAAAATGAAGAGTATAAAATTGTAAACAACAAATTGTCCAAAACGAACAATTTGTTGTATGAATCCAATCACATCAAAGAGGTATACATCGGACATTTTCTTGATATCTGTTCAATGTACATCACGAAATTGGAGAAATTTCAGACCTTAATAAAGAAAATGATCATGGGAGACAAAATCTCGGAGCTCCTTAACTTGGTTAAATCTAACGAGAGAATAGACAAAGAAAAAAAGGAACTGTTTAATACCTTTGATCATATTTTTCTTCATCTCTTTCCCAGTTTTGTAGACGATTTAAACTCGTTGCTGACCGAAGATGGAAAGATAATGCTTAAAACGAATGAGCTCTTGAATACCGAATTGCGCATCTTCGCCCTAATCAGACTCGGTGTAAATGATTCATCCAAAATTGCTGGATTTCTCCATTGTTCCTTAAACACAATTTATACTTATCGGGCAAAAATTAAAAGCAAAGCTATCATAGATAAGGATGAATTTGATAAAAACATCATGCAGATCGGAACGATTAAAAGTATTTAGAAACAAGACACCCGATACGTTTAAATACCCATCTATACAGCTCTGATTCGCTGTATTACATATCGTACTGCGTGTTAAATTTAGATTATTCGGTACGCTAAATGTTATTTCCCTACCTAATTTACTGCTGTTATATCTATATTTTTCTAAAGAAAAATATAGATATAACAGCTAATAATCAAATACTTAAACATTCACCAGACTTATATTTTGCGTTTACGATCTTTTTCCTGGGATTTGGTTTCTCTAGATTTGGAACTGTAACCAATGGCTGTTTTAGAAAATACCTAAGCAGCAAAAAAGGGATAATTTAAAAATTTTAAACAACCAATTTATGAGGGTAATCTATTTAAGACAGTGCTCGTCTTTAAAGTATCTATTAACTGTGTTTATGTGGATACTGATAATGACATGGGTACAAGCTCAAGAAAAAAACATTCAAGGGAAAATTCTTGATGTGACAGGTAAACCAATGGCCGGTGTTTCTATTACCGTATCCGGAAAACCAAAAGCTACTAAAACAGATGACGAAGGAAGATTTTCACTATCCGCAGTAAATGTCGGGGATAAATTACAGATAAGTTTTCTAGGCTATAAAAAATTGGAAAAGAATATTGATAACGCCACTGTCTATAATCTAACGCTTGAAACAAATGAAGAAAGATTAGCGGACGTTGTAGTAGTTGGCTACGGAACCCTAGATAAAAAAGAAGTAACCAGCGCCATTACACATCTAAACGGTAAGGATCTCAACGTATTTGGTGGAAATGGCGTACTTAATGCTCTTGCTGGCAAGGTAGCGGGACTCAGTGTAGTAAACACTGGCCAGTCAGATCCGAATTCCTCTCCCAGTCTGCAACTACGTGGTGTGTCTTCCCGCAACGCCGGACTTGGACCGCTTTATGTGGTTAATGGTGTTCCTGGGGGAAATGTTGACAACTTAAATCAAAACGATATTGAATCAATCGATATACTCAAAGGAGGTGCAGCTTCTGCTATCTATGGAACACGTGGGAGCAATGGCGTAATTATTATCACAACAAAAAAAGGCACATCTGAGCCTTACGCATTTTATGATGGATATGCGAGTTTTGACTTACCGAATAACCGTATCCAGGTTCTCAGTGCCGAAGATTTTTTAAAACACAACCGAGGAACGGATTTTGGAGGAAATACCAATTGGTTTAACGAAGTATCGCGCAAATTCGCCTTTAATCAAAAAAATACGCTTCAGTTAGCTGGTGGAAACAGACAAACCAATTATATCGTCTCATTTGACCTGCGCAATGCTCATGGATTGGACTTACGTTCAGACAAGAAAGAATACGGGGCGCGGTTGAATCTGTCCCATACCTCGGCCAATAACCTGTATACAGCCACTGTAACCATTGCGCCCAGGTTCCTTAAAGCAAATAATGCCAGTTATAATGCATTCAATCAAAGTTTGACACTAAATCCGACATTGCCGGTGATGGATGCAAAAAATCCAAACTTATTCAATTATATCAATACGGGTTTTTCTGGTGCTTATAATCCTGTTGAAGAACTTCGCACGGTATTGGATGGAACCGAGGGCAAGTACCTGGACTGGAATGCAGCTTTTAAACTTAACATTTTGGAAAACTTGTCTACACAGGTAACGTTGGCACAACAATCTTCTGATTTTTTTGATTTCAATTTTACACCGTCCTACAATACAGGCGCGATTAATGGAAATAGTGGTAGAAATTCAGCAGGAAGAAATTATAAAAAAAGTGACCAGTATGTATTTGAATGGACAGGAAACTACAAACAAAGTTTCGGAAGACATAATATTAACGTATTAGGAGGATATGCATATAATTATTTTCTGTATTCAGGAATGAATGCGGGTAACCAAAATTTCCCATCCGATGTACTGACGTATAACAATCTGGGCTCAGGTCAATATGACGTCCCTATTCCTACCAATCCACAGCCGGGTGATTACACATTCAGATCGGTTGGTTCATATAAAAATGATGCGAAACTGATCGCTTTTTTTGGAAGAGTAAATTATGATTTGGCAAATAAATATTATGCATCGGCAAGTTTGCGCTATGAAGGCTCTTCTAAATTTGGAAGACTGAACAAATGGGGTTATTTCCCCGCGCTCTCCTTAGGCTGGCGAATTATGGAAGAGGATTTCTTTCCGAAAGCTTCTTGGATCAATGACCTGAAACTTCGAGCAGATTACGGTGAGACGGGTAATCAGGACTTTGGCAGTTACCTTTCGTTAGATACTTATCAAGGTTATGGTTATTTTGCATTTAACGGGGCATCGTACCAAGTTTGGGGTCCCAGTCAGAATACCAACTATGACCTTCGTTGGGAAAAAGCACAGAACTTAAATTTCGGCGTCGATTTTGATCTTTTCCAACGAAAAATAAGTGGTAGTATCAATTATTATGTACGTACCAACAAAGATCTACTAGGCTCCTATAACGTTCCGGTTCCACCATTCGTGTTAACAACAACCTTTGCCAATGTAGGTACTATGAAAAATTCGGGCCTGGAAGTGCAATTGAATGCTAAAATCCTCACCCAGAAAGATTTTTCATATTCGGTAAGTTTCGCTGGAGCATCAAATAGCAATAAATTCGTTTCCTTTTCAAATGACATTTATAAGGGGCAAAACTTTCAATTCATGTCCTATATGCCTTCGCCGGGGTCTCCCGGACCAGCTCAACGTTTGGAAGAAGGACGGAGAATCGGCAGTTTCTATATGTACGAATCTGCCGGTATCGACGCCACTGGACGTTTGATGGTGTATGATAAGGACAACAATATTATACCCGGAAACACAGCAAAGGAAGAAGATAAACGTTTTGTAGGCAATGGATTACCATTGTTTACCGCCAGTTTGGGACAGAACTTTACCTACAAAAACTTCGATCTTTCGGTATTTTTACGAGGTTCATTTAAATACGACCTCTTTAACACGACCGCTTTTTATTTGGGAACCCCAGTTACGCAATCTGGTGCGAACGTGCTCAAATCGGCTTATGGAAATGGCAAATATGCTGCGTTGACCAATGCAGAGACCTATTCTACTCTTTCGGATTACTTCTTGGAGAAAGGTGATTTTGTAAAAATCGACAATATTACGATTGGTTATAATATCAAACCTCCTGTCAAGCAAATCAGTTCGATCCGGGTGTATGCCGTAGCACGCAATCTATATACTTTCACCAAGTTTACAACAGGTGATCCTGAAGCAATATCCGTTAATGGACTGACACCCGGTATAAATACTTCCTTGTCTTACTATCCATCGACGGCACAATTCCTAGCAGGCTTACAGGTTAAATTCTAACGATTAAACACAACAAAGAGATGAAATTTTCATTACGTTATATAATTCCCCTTTCCATTAGCACCCTAATTTTGGGAAGCGCAAGCTGTACCAAGCTTGACGAAACCTTATATGATAAAATTACTTCTGACAATTTCTTACAGAAAAGAGAAGATGTGATCCGTGATTTTTTGAGACCGTTTGAACATGCCTTTTGGTCGATTCAGGGTGGTGGTCTATTTTACGCGCAGGAACTCCCTGCCGACCAATTGATGACCCCAAATAGGGATGGCGACTGGTTTGATGGAGGCAAATACCAACGGGCTCATTACCATACCTGGACAGTTCAGGATGATTATACCAGTGATATGTGGAAAGCTCTTTTTCAGGGTATCAGTTTAGCTACAAACTCGCTTGAGGATATCGAAAAGGTGGATATCCAAAAAGTTCAGATCACTGAAGCGGAAAAGGCCGACTTTGTGGCTGAGCTGAAGACACTCCGGGCCTGGTTCAACCTACGGGCTTTTGATTTATACCGGAATATTCCACTGGTAACAAAAGTAAAGGGTGAAACTGCAACTCCGCCGCAAGCGACACCTGCTGAAACCTTCGCCTTTATTGAAAAAGAGCTGAAAGATGCTATTCCCGGATTGCCACTCCGTCAGGATCTCGGCACAACGGGTATTGGTAGATGGACAAAAGGCGGAGCCGCAGCCTTATTGGCCAGACTTTATCTGAATGCTGAAGTTTATACGGGTCAAAGCAAATATGCTGAATGTGCTGCGGTATGTCAGGATATCATAGACGGAAAATATGGCAATTACCAATTGGAAACGATATGGTCAAAACCTTTTGATTACGATAACGCAAATTCAAGTGAAGTTATCTACGGATTCCCTGCAACTTTGGCCCGCACACACTGGCATTATAGTTCGGATATGTATTGGTGGATGGCACCGCATCAGGCTCAAAATTTCTTCGGCTTTACCGATTTCGGAAATATGAATACCCGCTATGCCCTTCAGCCAGGACGGGATGTGGACAGTGTCGAGTATAATTTTGCCCTCGGTAAGCCCTTTATCAAATTTCAGCGCTATCCAGATGATCTTCGATTAAAGAAATATAAAAATCTTGGCAATAGTAAAAGAGAAGGTATGTTTTTGTTCGGTTACCTCCCCTATTATAGCGATCCGACAAAATTGGTCAAAAGCAACCGAGGATATACCATCTTTGCCCGTGATCAGGTGGGATGGTTTAAAGATACCCCTCCGGGAACAAAGATCGCAGATAAAGAATCCAATATGAACCATGCAGATGACAACTCTGGCTTATGGGTTGCGAAATATCCGATATATCCTTCTAAGGATCCAAATACCATTTCTTCGGCATTTGCAGAGATTAGACTTGCTGAAATTTATTATTCACTAGCTGAATGTAAATATAGAACCGGCGATAAAGGATCCGCCGCAAAATTGTTGAATGCGGTGCGTAAGCGTAACTATCCAACTGGCTCAAACAGCCTGTACCTGGAGTCGGGACAGCAATTGAGCGATCAGGAAATGATCGATGAATGGGGTCGTGAGTTCCTGGTCGAAGGAAGACGCCGAACCGATTTAATTCGTTGGGGTAAATTCAATTCTGGAAAATGGTGGGATAAAGAACCTGATAATAGTGATCATACTAAAATTTATCCTATTGGTCAGAGTGTTTTCACACTAACTCCGTCATTGCAACAGAATCCCGGATACTAATCAGTTTTAGTAAGTATAAAACCTTTTGAAAGTTATGAAATTTAATTGGAATATAAGATTGTCGGCTTCAAAGCAACTTGGAAATATCCTGCTATGGGGCGTATGTTTAATAATGGTGCAGTCCTGTTCGAAAGAACTGGATGCACCTACTCCACTGCCATTCGAAATTACGGATATTACAGCATCTGCTGATAAAGTGGTCATTAATCCGAGTAAGCCGTCTGAGGATGCGCTTACGGTTTCGTGGCCGGCATTTTCAAACTCAATGATCTCTTATAAAATAATCCTGGCTAACGGTGAGCAACGGGATAGTGTAGCAGTCGCCTCTGGAGCGATAAGCAAACGGTTTACCCAGGGTGAATTGAACGCTATACTAGTTGAAAAATTGAAGATGACGGTCAATATAGAGTCCAAACTGGATATTACGGTGCTCGGACTAATTCCGTCAAAAACGCTGTCAACTACATCGAAAACAATCAGCATACAGGTTGTTCCTGGTCCGGTCGGTGCGGCGTATGCATCCCTATGGGTGGTGGGCGATGCTACGCCAAATGGCTGGAATATTGAAAACCCAAATGCAATGAAGAAAGATCCGACCAACGCCTTTCAGTTTAAGTTTAATGAAGTATTGAATGCTGGTGACTTTAAAATCCCTGTAGCGACAGGAAATTGGGGGACAGATTTCTTTATGCCTTTAGCAAACCATCCAAAACTTTCCGAAACTGGTGTTCAGCTGGTTCCGGGTGGAAACCCTGATTATAAATGGAACATCGCAACTGCTGGCGCTTACAAGATTCTGCTTAATATCAGTGCAACCCCATTTATAACGATCAAACCTTTTACCCCGTACAAGCAGATATGGCTCGTAGGGGACGCTGTGCCTTCTGGCTGGACAATAGATAATCCAACACCAATGGTGCCTACAGCAGGAAACCCTTATGAGTTTACTTATACAGGCTCATTAAAAGTGGGCGAATTTAAGATCCCAACCGCAACCGGAAGCTGGGACGGAGATTTCTTCATGCCACCAACCAATGGAGAAGGAACAACAGGAAAAGATGCAATAATTATCGCTGAGGGTAAAATCGACAACAAATGGAAAATTACCGAAGCTGGAACGTATAAAATTACCTTCAACCAGCTTTACGAAACAATTTCAATTGTCAAAAATTAGGCCATATGAGACGATTTCATCAACTCGCTACACCACTTGTATTTTTGAACATGCTGTTTATGACAGCATGTTCAAAAACTCCTTCAAATGATATAACCACAAAGATAATTCATCCAGACAGTTTGCAAAATCCGTTCGTCGGCCCACTATATTGGAGCCCTTACGAATATAACTTCGAAACGGATGGTTATATTCCTGAAGATGAATGGGAAAAGAATATCAACTGGATTGACAACAACCTAAAATCTTTAGGTTACAAGATGGTCTGTATCGACGGCTGGGGCGACGACTTTAAATACAACGCCGATGGTTATCGTACAACCCACTCGTCCAAATGGAAGCACGACTACGCCTGGTGGTCCGATAACCTGAAAGGTAGAGGGATGACTTTGGGAATATACAACAACCCCCTATGG
Organism: Sphingobacterium sp. HSC-15S19; assembly: GCF_050433745.1. Taxonomy (NCBI): domain Bacteria; kingdom Pseudomonadati; phylum Bacteroidota; class Sphingobacteriia; order Sphingobacteriales; family Sphingobacteriaceae; genus Sphingobacterium; species Sphingobacterium sp. HSC-15S19. The sequence goes on along the minus strand of NZ_JBNPWQ010000001.1, from coordinate 380,422 downwards.
GTAATCAAATTGGCCGCTGATGCTGGTGTAAAAATTAAAGGAACGAATATTCCCCTTTCCAGCATCATGAAAGAAGATGAACAGGCCACCTGGTTTAAATGGGTACAAGTTGACAAACCGGGAGCCGAAGAATATGTCAAAGGATATATTCAATACTATGCGGATATGGGTGTGCGCTATCTACGCGTAGATTTTCTTTCCTGGTTTGAAGATGGAAAAGATAGGAATATGGGGACAGTAGGTCCAGTACGTCCGGCGGCGTACTACGAGAAAGCTCTTCGGTGGATGCGTGAAGCCTGCGATAAAAATGGAATTTTCTTATGTCTGGTGATGCCACATCTCTATAATGATGCGCAGGTAGAGCAAAAATACGGACACATGATCCGCGTCAACGACGATGTTGGAGATGGCAAATGGTGGCGATGGAGCGACAATGAACGTGGAATCAAACGTGTTGGATGGTCACAATATGCAAATGGCATGGATGGTCTGACCTATTGGTCTAACATTTCAGGCAGAGGAAAGATGATACTGGATGCTGATTTTCTTCGGATCAATACTTTTTCAAATGATCATGAAAAGAAGAGTGTAATCTCAGCCTGCTTCATTTCTCGCGGCGCTGTCACAGTTGGAGACCGTTATAATTCCATCGGTAAAAATCTTTGGCTTTACCAAAATAGGGAACTACTTGCTTTAAGAGAAGATGGATTTGTCGGAAAACCCTTAACCAACGATCCGAAAGATCCAAAAAGCCAAATCTGGAAAGGTCAGTTGACCAATGGTGATTGGGTCATAGCCCTTTTTAATAGAGAGAGTAACTATCAAACCAGAGGATTGAATTTTACAGATTTATCTGGCAGCCATTGGCGGGTAAGGGATTTATGGAAACATGAAGACCTGGGGACAATGAGTTCCTATTTTGAAAATATTCCACCCCATGGTGTAACAGTTTTGCGATTGACGAAGTAATCCAAAGCTCATAACAATACTGAATTTTAATATATATGCTAAAATAGAAATGATGAAAAAATCAATTTTTCTTTTATTTGTCGTCTTTTGCTCTAACGGGATCGTAGCACGGGGGCAACAGATAAAATCGCCCAATGGAAGATTTGAACTGGCCTTTGGATTGACAAAAGAAGGTACGCCAACCTACGAATTAAAGTTTAAAAACAACGTGGTAATCAAGACCAGCAATCTGGGATTGGAACTCAAGCTCAAACCGGATGAAGAATTACATTTAAGGGGACAAACGGATGGTGAAACCCAGATAAAAAAGAAGAGCTCGCTTTATAGCAATTTTGAAATCTCCGATTCAAAGACCAGCACTTTCGATGAAACATGGCAACCGGTATGGGGAGAAACTAAAAATGTAAGAAACCATTATAATGAACTCGCTGTCACATTAAACCAAAAACAAACAGAGCGCCAAATTATTATCCGTTTTCGCTTATTTGATGATGGTCTCGGTTTTCGGTATGAATTTCCACTGCAGAAAAACCTAAATTACTTCACTATTAAAGAGGAACATAGCCAGTTTGCCATGACTGGTGACCATACTGCTTATTGGATTCCTGGCGATTATGACACCCAGGAATATAATTATACCACATCTAAACTATCTGAAATAAGGGGTTTGATGGGAAGCGCTTACGAAGGTGGAAACGTCTCTCAAACCTCCTTCTCGCCAACGGGGGTACAGACCTCGTTGATGCTAAAAACCAATGAAGGTGTTTACATCAATTTACATGAAGCAAGCTGTCTGAATTATTCGACGATGCACCTCAATTTGGATGACAAAAATTTTGTTTTTGAATCTTGGCTTACACCAGATTCACATGGCGATAAGGGTAAAATGCAAGCACCCGCTACCTCACCTTGGAGAACAATTATCGTAAGTGATGATGCAAGAGATATATTGGCGTCTAAGATGACCTATAATTTGAATGAGCCAAGCAAAATACAAAATACTTCCTGGATAAAGCCTACAAAATATGTAGGCGTGTGGTGGGAAATGATTTCCGGTAAGAGTAGTTGGTCCTATACAAATGAATTTCCGTCTGTCCAGTTGGGAATAACAGATTTCAGTAAGGCAAAACCAAATGGTACCCATGGCGCGACAACAGCAAACGTTAAAAAGTATATAGATTTTGCTGCGAAGCATGGTTTTGAGGGTGTTTTGGTTGAAGGATGGAATATCGGATGGGAAGATTGGTTTGGTAATGATAAAGATTATGTCTTTGATTTTGTCACGCCTTATCCTGATTTTGATCTCAAAGGATTAAACGATTATGCACACGCCAAAGGTGTGAAACTGATTATGCATCATGAGACATCCGGATCTATCCGCAACTATGAGCGACATATCGATACAGCCTATAGGCTGATGAACCAATTGGGTTATGATGCTGTAAAAAGTGGGTATGTAGGAAATATTCTTCCATTGGGTGAACACCACTATAGCCAATGGACAAATAACCATTTTCAGTATGCTGTAGAAAAAGCAGCTTCCTACCAAATTATGGTTAATCAGCACGAAGCTGTACGTCCGACGGGTGTAGCACGTACCTGGCCAAATTTGATAGGCAATGAATCTGCTAGAGGTACAGAATACCATGCATTCGGTGGCATAAAGCCTAATCATGTAACTATCTTGCCTTTTACAAGACTTATTGGCGGTCCAATGGATTATACCCCTGGTATTTTTGAAATGAACCTCGCCAATGGTGCCCATGTGAATAGTACGTTGGCCAACCAATTGGCGCTATATGTAACAATGTATAGCCCTTTGCAGATGGCAGCAGATTTTCCGGAAAATTATGATCGTTTTCCAGATGCTTTTCAATTTATTAAAGATGTCGGGCTGGATTGGGATGACAGTAAATATTTAGAGGCTGAACCTGGTCAATATATTACCGTTGCCCGTAAAGAAAAAAATACAGAAAAATGGTTTTTAGGAAGTGTAAATGGAAATTCCAGCAGAACATCGAAGATAAAATTTGATTTTCTGGATGAAGGAAAGACCTATTTGGCAACTATTTATGCTGATGCGTCAGACGCAAACTATAAGACAAAACCACAAGCGTATACAATAAAAACTACAAGAGTAACGAAAAAGGATACGATCGTTCAACATTGTGCCGCAGGCGGTGGTTATGCTGTTTCGATTGTCCCAATCAAGAAATAAAGGCAATTGATGAGATCATAGGGAGGATTTTTCGTATCCAAACGGAAATGAATCCCTAAATGTCTTATCCATTTCTATAATTAATAAGGCCTTCATCCCTATCTCACTTATGATAGTTTAACGGATCGATATAACTAATGTTCATTAGCGAACTTGATATCGGACTACCAACGAGATGCAATGCGTTATATATGCAGTTCTATTTCTTACATCCTGTTTTGTAAATTCAAAAACCAGTAAAGCGATATCATGAAGCTAGTTGCGAAAATATTTTAATTAAAATAGCGCTGAATAAATATGGATCATTTAGAACCTATACCATTATGGACATTAGTAGCTAATATCAAACAGGAAATTAGTTATGGTGAAGGGAAAATGGAAACCCACAAAGGCTCTAAACAGTTTAGCCCGGGCACCAAAGTGTATATTATCGATTGGTATGCTGGGATGTGCAAAGATATTACCGTAATCGGCTTGTCCAGAGACAAAAAAAAATTAATTACGATTGTTATACGGGCCGAATGGATCGAAAATTTCCGCGTCAAGTTATGCTACAACCCTAAAGTATGCTCAAAAATAAAGACCTACTTTGATAAGGAGGAAGCTGGAATGCAGCGGTATACAGAAAAATTTGTAAATGATATGTTTGTCGGTATACCTCAATGGAATGAACCTATTTAACTCTCACAACGATAATGTGAGTTACCTTTGCCACAATTGATTATGTATATGGTCAAATATTGTCCATTACAGTAAATTACTTTGTACTAAATTTTAGATAATGGTCTTTCATCGGTATCCCATCTGCAGTACGGAATGCATTTCCTGTAATGATAATTTCATAGTTTTTGTTTGGTTCTAACTCCCAATCAATGATAACAGATTTCTTATCTGAAGAATAACGATGTCCTTTTATCAGCGGAAAACCTTCTTTGGAAACTCCCCTAAATGACCGTCCCTGTCCCAATAAGGGCCTGTCGAAATTTATCTTCAGCTCCCTTAAGGTGTTGTTGACATTGGTTTGTCCATCCTGAATTCCCTCAAAAGAAATGATTTTTGGTCTTCTTTCTTCAAAAGCCGCATCTAAAGAAGAAATATCTTTAGCATAGGATTGATAAACCTTGGCAAGTACAGGCATATAGCTTTCTAAAGTAGGATATAAGTCTCGCTGACGATCAAAGTGTTCAAGTTCATCAACAAGTTTCTCAATCCAAAGAAATCCCCTATCTAGCTGTCCATTGGTTTCCTTTGAAATCTCTTCGGAGCTGAAATTATGATCTTTTTGATATTTGATAACCGCAGCTCGAACCAATGCCTCGTTCAACATCGTTTGCCAGCTACCGTATGCCTGCCGGTTCATTTCCTCCTTTACAACGCTATATAATTTTTCGCCGCTGTCTCTAAAAATTGTCGTGTCTTTTTCCAATAAATAATTAACAAAGGAGTGGTTAAACTCGTGAAGTAATGTAGGTAAATAGCTCTGTAAAGGAAATTCAGCCATGCCAAGACTATCCATACTCCATGTCCCCATAATAGCGTAGACTTCCTTAAGACCCTGTGGATTTTTAATGGCTACCCCATAGTTACCGCCGCCATTCCCCAAACCATTCACAATCAAAAACTTTTCGGATGGTTTCTTACCATAGAATTTAGGGTACCAGTCCAATTCAATATGTTCATAAATTGGAAGAAAGCGCTTTTGTACCTCATTGTACAGTGCCTGGTTATCCTGAAAAAATCCTTTGCTATTACTGTCTTTGTAAAACTTCTTTAACAGTGTTGCGAATTGAAGAGCATTAGCTCTACTCCACCTTTTGTCCAGGGTTTCGTTGATATTTTTTTGCTTAAGATTGAACTTATCATCAAGATGTATGGCCATACTCATCACTGCATCGTAGCCTATGCCATTTTCATTTTTAATCTTATTGACAAAAGTGATCAATTCGTGTTCTTTAAAAGGACCATAGTGTTCATTGATTCGATCAACGTAGCGCTTAAAAATAGCTGAGCTATACTCTTGATTGCCAGCAAGTCTAAACACAATACTCAGAAGCTCGATACGCTCATCAACTTTTGGCTTATCCATAATTTCGTTACGCTGCCCATAGGTAAGCATAAATGATAAACTGAATAGGATAATCAATACATATTTAGAAGTTTTTTCGAACATATTGGAAATAGGCTTTACCATCTTTTATTTATTTTGTACTTGAATGGGGATTCCAAATAGTTTGCCAATAAATTTAACACGCTATTTGCCAATACACTACGAACGAATTTCTTTCTTAATACTGACCGTTATTGAACACTGGCCGTTCAATATTGAACAGGCTGCCAGCCATTTTCTATAATCTTATTCATTAATATTAAATTGATCACTTAAGTCTTATAACTGTTTGAAAGCATATTACATTTCTTGTGCAACGTTACCTAAGTTGACAGCTGTTAGAAAAGAATAAATTCTTAAATTAGTTCAAGAATTATTTAGATCTAATTAGTTGAATTTAAAACTGCTTTACACCAATAATATGACCACCCTAAGATTTATATTGCTTGCACTTATATCAGTTGTTTGGTCACTGCCCTCTGCTTCTGCTCAAAACTCCCTTCCTAGAAATCTGAAAGAAACAGCCTCATTATTAAATCTTAACGTTTCCGATAGCCTAAAAAACGTAATCAAGTATAGTGATGAGGTAGAGTTAAGTGAATTAACCGACAATGAACTTAAAAGTGAATTTGAATTGATTGACTCGCTCCTTTCGACTGGAAAATCTCCATTATTTACATATTTAAATAATAAAGGAATCCACAACTTTAAAAAAGATGTGATTTTGGAATACTATAAACAGCTACTCTCAGCGGGTTATGTAAAAGAAGATTCTCTCGTTAAGGCATTCAAACTGAAGGAAAACAAATTGAAAAAGGAAATCAGACAGCGGATGGATGCGGACACAATTGCCGGTATTTATATCCCGAAAAACCTTGACGATTGTTTTGTCCAAATAGACTCGTTCTGGGATGATAGCACCAAAAATAAAATAAGAGAAATGACAGAGTCAGAGTTTATGGCCGGCTCACATTTCGGATTTGGAATGTGGATGAGAAATAATTGGGGCCTCTGGGGAGGTTCAAGGCTCTCCGCATATTTCAATAAAAGGGGAATAAGGCATCCTGACGACATGTCTGGCATCATATTAACAAGTTATTATAGGAAATTAAAGGGGAAAGATCCCGATGTAAAATCGCAGCTAGAGTATTATAAAAAGTACTGGACTCCATAAAACTTTTCAATAATACTAATCGTATTACCAATTTTATTTTTAACAGTTTTTGGGCTTTGTGTGAATTTTGATGGCCTAGTACCGTTTGTTTTTCCGGTTATTACAATTCTTTTTTTTCTCGCATTCGCTATCCTTATAATACTTCCAAAAAAAGGATGATCATGATATTGGTCAGCTCCTTTATCATTTTATTCTATTCTTTTGGAATTTACCCAAAATTGATCGTCCGAAAAGAAATTTTTGAAACTTCATTAAGCTTGAATAGTATTACGTTATACCCTTTTGTTTCCGTCCAAAAAGATTCTGTAAATATTCATCTGGAGCACCCTGTGGTATCGGACTTTATGTTTACTTCCTGTGGGCCATGCCTTAAAAAATTAACATATTTACAGGCAATCATGATCCGCTTATCAGTAATAAAATACAAGACCATCTCTTTTCGCAGTGATTTCCTTTAATTGATCATAGTCCATATTCAAACATTGATATAGCGTAAAAATCACACCTGAACGCATGGTATAAATTTCATCGGGAAGTCGACCCAAATTTGTACCGTTCAAAATAACGTTATTCACGGCCTTCAAAGCACAAATCTCTACAGGAAATTTCTTGAGCTTGCTATAATTGAAATCCAGTTTTAGCAGACCGTCCAACTGTCCAAAACTGCTTGGAAAATCAGTAATCGAAGATGCCCTTGCATTGATTTCCTTCAGGCTCTTAAGTTTTCCGAATGTTTCTGGTAGAGTTGTCAGTCTACTATTCTCCATATTCAGATAGGATAAACTACTTAATCCGCCGAACTCATCTGGAAGCTTCTCTACAGAAGGGGATAGCCAAAGATCTTCTAATTTTTTAAGGTTACCTATCGAAGCCGGTAAAGTTTTAAAATTACCGCCCACTAACCAGAATCTAAGATTAGACAAGTTCCCAATATTATCAGGAATAGATTGCAAGCTTTCTCCTTGAATCCAAAGTTGTTTTAAGCTCTTGAGGTTACCAAAAGATTGTGGCAGCTGCTGAAGCCTACTTTCTCCGTAAATTTCAAGCGTGTCCAACTTAGTCAAATTATCGATATCCGAAGGCAAGGTAACTGGTGATGATCCCGCATAAACAAAACTAAAACGTGCAAACCTCAAATTACGGCATTGACTCAAACTTGATGGGATATAAGCCTGTTGCGCGAGAATTTCCGTAGACACCAGTTTGGTCAAGTTTCCAAAATCTGAAGGAAGCTGGGTAACAAAACAATCGAGGTGTTTTAGGTTTGCCAGTTTACCCAACGTGCCGTTGAAGTCTACATCGCCGACATACCGCATAATAAGGGTTTCGAGCGACTTTAAGTTCCCAAAAGTTTTTGGCAATACCACGGTATATCCCAAATCGGGGGTTCGCATCGGTGTGAGGTGAAATGATTTCAATTTGGTCAGATTGCCAAAATTATCGGGAATGGTAAGATAATAGCCTACCCGATCCAGACTAAGTTCTTCAAGAGCAAGGTAATGATCGCCGAAAATAGTCGGAACATCTTTCAATGAAGATCCACCTAAAATAAGCTTCCTCAGATATTTAAATGCCTTAAGCGCAGGAAAAGAGCCCGGGTCATTAAAACGATGTGCAATACCTGAAGCCTGCATATTTATTTCAATAATATGTCCATCCTTATCTTCAACAACACGCCCACCGCGCCCCATTTGCAATTCATTTAATGCCTCGTCTTCTTGATATTCGCCAGTCTGTACCTTTTTGGTAAACTGATAATTTTTCCCAGCATAAGTCATCGTATAGGTAACTTGATAGCTGGTATTGGAATAACCATGCAGTTCAATAGTAGGGTTTTCTTCTACTGGCCTAGCCCATCCGTCGTGGTATGTGCTATGTAGATGACCATAAGCTTTATCGAAAGACCATTTACCTTTATATTTAGGATCCACGGCGAAATGAAGTATAGTCTTAAAAGATGAGGGTGTGTTTTCTTTAATATCGATATGTAACTCGGGTATTTTAACATCGACTGTGGCCGTATTACTATTACCACTACCTTTTACCGTCCAGGTAAGGATATATTCCTCTCCAGGCACTCCCCTAAAAAACGAATTAGGGTTATTAGGATCGTCGATTTTCACATAATCTTCCACTACAGTTCCTTTTGTTATACTCCATGTACCTGTTTCCCCTTTTTGTAAGGCGCTACCCTTTAGCTGGACGGTGAATTCGTCATATAGTTCAGTGGGCTCGGCCTTAGGTTCATATACTGTTTTCAGTACATCCTGGTATTCCTTCTTTGAACAGGCTACAAATAAAAAGCTTTCAAAAAAAACACAAAGAAATGAACACCAAAATAATGTAGACTTATTATACATGGATATTAAGGTTGAGTTGTAAAATTAAATATTGCTGAACGTACTGAATTCCCGTTGCTGTCGTTAACAATCAGTTGATAATAGTATTTTTTCGATTTTTCTAAAGGGGAAAAGAACACACTATACTTATTGTTATTTTGACTCACGGCATTGTAGATTTTTCCTCCGGTCTGTTTGTACATAACAGCAAGATCATCGTGTACATATACTTCAACTTTACTATATGGATACGAAGCAAGTGTAAAAGACAGTATGTACTGGCCTTTATCTAAAGTAACTTTATTTTGAATATCTGCAAAAGCATCTATTTCGTTATATACGGTTTCCTTTTTGCAGGAGCTCATAAGGACTAATAAAACTCCTATAAACCAGCATATACAGTTGTTATTGGATAGACATTTCATAAATTGAGCCTTCTAAAAAGTTAATATCAGCATTGAGGTAATACTTGTCTTTATAAGTGAACATTCCGCCAAAATACATATGATTTCCATTAATACTTAAATAGATAGGACTTAGCGTGTTTTTTACTATGTTGTACATCATAAAATTATTGACGTCCAATGCCAGTAATATATCACCATTAAAATTTATGGCACCTACTGGCGCATAAGGATAGGTTTGATGGGTTGTTCCGACACGATATAATTCTGTAAGTTTAAATGTGTTCGCGTCAACAGCATATATCGTTAAGGTATACCCGATATTGAAACCTTGGTCAAATACATTTGAAACTCCAAGTGCATATAATCTGCCTTTAACTGAGACAAAACAGTCGCTAGTAAAATTGATATCGAAAGTGGCAATCTCTTCAAATTTGTCTTTTTCTGGACTATACTTGGCAACGATGTTCTTTATGCCTCGCGAATTCAACGTAAGTGTATACGTTTGGTAGACCGTATTATTGTGCACAAAGATACCATGATTATTATAACCGTGCGATTCTTTAAGTTGGGGCCGGCTAAAATAATACTTTGAAAACTCACGTTTTTCAACATCAAAAGCCTGACAAAGAAGCTCATTGCCATGAAAAGCATTCGGTTCTAAAGAAGGCAGTATATGGCTTACTGGTTGTGACACAAAAAATATCTTATTCTTTAAGGAGACGGATTTTGCAGGAAGAAATCGTATCGAATCCGGAATATGAGCAATATTTTGTAATCTGCTTGTTTCAGGATCAAATAGTGAGACTGAATTTTCTCCAAAATAATAAATTTGATTATTGCAGATAGATGCATAAGTAGTCCTCAACGACGTTTTTTTCAGCTTTAAGGACAAGGCTTTTCCAGTATAAACAAAATCAATGGCTTGTCCAATAATCTCTTTCTCTTTGTAGAGAACACGCATCATATGGTTACCATCTCTGTACGGATAATACCCCGACAGGTTGATTTGATAAGTTCCATTTTTTGTCGCTTGCGGATAGTCCATGTGCAATGTGTCCTTCCAATAAAGAAATTTGAGATCCCGCAAGTTGATATTATGGAGGTTCTTTCCTTCTACAACAGTGGTAAACCTGCCAGTCTCGTCATAAGTTGCCACGGGTGTAGGCCAAAAGAGCGTAAAATCTTCTGGGAATGGAGCAGTTGTGGTTATTTCAGTTTTACGCTCAGATTCTATTGTGTTGCCATTATACTCGATGTAAGGCACCAAAATATAAGTAGATTCGGAATCCAGTTCATTCAATGTGAGTCGAAACATATCGCCTTCACGAACAGCTTCAACACTTTTTCCTTGACTGGGATTATCTTTTTTATAGTACCTGACGCCCGATTTTGTATATCCTAGACTGGAAATCTGATAGGTCATTGAAATTTCTTTATCCCGGACACTAGTGATGGCCTCATTAATAATCCTTGGAAAAACCTCATTTTTTTCAGTTTTACAGGCCGACATAAGAAAAACAAGCCCCAGTAGACAAAGGTATTTGTTAAAGTTGCCCATTTGATTTTGTTTTAATATAAATGAAATTCAAATTTTCATAGGACCAGGTTTGTATATAATAGAAAAACAGGTTGTATGAATTATCGACATTCTGGGTCATATTTTTAAACATATGCATCTCCAAATTACGATATTGTAAAGTCGATAAGAGCTTCAGATCACTGTCATACTTATTTATAGTACCATAAGTGGATATTCCACCACCTTCTTGCTGTCCATAGACCACAATATTGTTATCATTATCAAAAAAAGCTCCTGCTGGCTTTAAATTGACGTACTCACCCAATTTTGCCTTGACATTGCCATTCTTATCAAATTTGACATACCTTAACGAATAGGAATAGAAGTCAAAACCCCAGAGATAAAAAATATCATTTTTATCTTTCAGTAAAATAGGCATATGGTATTGACGTTCGTAATCGCCAGGAAGCTTTCCATCAAACTCAAAAGTAGCCAGCACATTACCGTCCCGATCTGTTTTTTGCACCTTAATTTTTGTTGCTTCAGAATCAAGCAAACTATAATAGATCTGTTGCGCATTGTCTAACTGAATTGAAGAAATCCCAACGGAGCTATTTTTACGTTTCCAAACAACTTTAAAGTCGCTGATAGTAACCTTTAACAGCTCTCCCCCACCTGTACCCATGATCATGTTATGTGACGCGTCAAACTGAACTGATGAAACGTAATCATTCGGAGACAAATCTATCGAAACGGGCTTCTCCAGTTTCAGTTTACCATTTGTCTGATCAATGACATAAATATCGTGTTTAACAATAATGAAAGCTTCATCTTGCTTAGAAGGCAACACTACATGTGGTGGTAAATCATAATAATTTAGATCCTGGATCAAGCGATACCATATAATCTGGCCTTTATTATTTGTACGATATACAATCAGTTTAAAGTTTGTTTCTCCACCCTCATGCTGCAAAAATGTACAGATTAAATGTCCACCATCTTCCAGAAGACGGATGCTATTATTGCCCGTTATACGTGATTGCGTATGAATTTTGTATTCAACATAAGTACTTCCGTTAGTTGTACTGCCTCCAACAGTTCTTGCATCTATGCTTTGTTCTTGTGTTATTCCCGTTTGGGAACTCGCAATTACACGGATCTTATAATTTGTATCGCCAAGCAAATTAATTAAGCTGTATTTTGTTATACTAAGATCCTTCGCTACAAGCTTATTATCGACATATATCGCATAGGATACTGGCTTAAAATGCGAACTGTTCACCTTATCCCAAGATAACTCTATTAAATCTTTATTTGCAGCACTTACAACAAGATTCAAAGGATTTAATATTTCTGCCTGATCAATATATTCATCGGTTTTGCTCGCAATATTCTCCTTCTTGGAACATCCTCCAATTAATAAAATTAGAATTAAGAAAAATAGCTGAGCACAATGGTAAAAAATAGCTCTTTTCATAAAATGAAGTTACTCACCAAAGATATTAAAAAGGTTGTATCAAAAGCATTTTTTTAAACATAATTAATTGATGCATTAATTAGGCCAAATAATTCTCTACAATATTTAATAGACCTTTATGAGATTATCGTGCCCCACAAGCAAATTCCATCTATACACACACCTATATTATCTGATTGTACAGCATTATAGGATGAAACATATCATTTACTTCACCGTTAATTTGACGCTTGCTTTCTTCAATCCTTTTCCTTCTACTTCTGCTATAATTTCCCCAACAGAGTCTCTGCTTTCAACAAGAAAAACCAATTGACCATTAAAGCACTTCATGAAAGGCTTCTGAAATGATTCCAAACTTGTTGGATCTCCATTCGCCACAGCCTTAAATGCCCCCTGCCCTTTTACCTTGAATTTTAATTCTCGGTCTTCGCCTGTCACAATATTCCCCTGTTTATCAACCAGCGTAGCTGTGATAAAAGCAATATCTTTTCCATTTGCTTTCAATTGTTTCCGATCAACGTCTAAACGTACAGTATATAACTTACCTGCCGTCTTTACACTATCTCTTGCAGCTATATTTCCTAAAGAATCATAGGCAACTACCGTAACCGTACCCGGTTCGTATTTAGTATCCATCCACATCAAACGATAGCGCTTTTGACGCATAAAATCATTTTGTGCCTTTTTATCGTTAGAATTTTCCAAGGTAACATCAAAATCTTTCTTTTTTACTCCTTGACTTTTTCCATTGATAAAAATTTCCGCTGCAGGGTAATCTGTATAGACAAAAATTGGCGTTTTCTGTCCTTCGCGTCCCTTCCAGTTCCAATGAGGAAGAATATGAAGTGTATGCAATTCCTGGTTCCAATGGCTACGATAAAGATAATATCGATCTTTAGGGATACCGGCAAGATCTACAATACCGAACAAAGAACTATGACTTGGCCAATCTGTATAGTAGGGTGTCGGTTCGCCCAAATAATCGAACCCTGTCCAGACAAATTCACCTATTGCGTAAGGAAGATCGTCATGCTGAATAAAGTTATCTTCAGGCAAATCCGACCAGGAACAATGCTCTACATCATAACTCGAAGCCTGATGGTCGTCATATTTTGCCATCGATTTTCGTTCAACGGGAAATTTATAAACACCTCTAGAACTCAAAGTAGACGCAGTTTCAGTACCAAGAATTAACTGCTGTTGTAACTTTTTATAGGCTTCGGGGTATTTAAATGGACGATAATTAAAGCCTGCAACATCCATCGTTGAGGCAAAGCTACTATTTATAACCGCATCAGGGTTGTCCATCCCCTGGGTAACTGGGCGAGATGGATCCTCACGATGGCAAATATCTTGCAGATACCGCGCGACCTTAGATCCGTCAGGACTTCCTTGTTCGGGTACTTCATTTCCAATACACCACATCACAACGCTTGGATTATTGCGGTAATGCCGTATCAGATTGACAAGATCTTTTTCGGCCCAATCGTTAAAATATTGATTGTACCCATTCTTCATTTTGGGAATTTTCCATTCATCAAAACTTTCCGCCATTAGCATAATACCCATTTCGTCACAGGCTTGCACCAGCTCCGGAGCCGGCATATTATGGGAAGTGCGAATGGCATTAACGCCCATATCTTTCATTATTCGTAACTGCCGCCTAATAGCGGCATCATTCACAGCTGCTCCCAAAGGCCCCAAATCATGATGCAAACACACTCCTTTAAATACGGTCAGCTTTCCATTCAAATAAAACCCTTTATTGGGTACCATAGCAATGCTTCTGATTCCAAATACGGTTTGATATTTATCGATTAATTTGCCGTTCTGATAGAGCTTGCTGACAGCCTTATATAAATTGGGGGATTGCAATTCCCACAATTGTGGTTTCTCAACGAACAATTCCTGTTGCATCTGCTGGATCTGGTAGTTGCCTATCTGATCATTCTTCTTCGCCACGATGCGTCCATGGCTATCGATAAGAATAGTTTCTAAGGAAAGAGAATCTTTCGACAGATCTATACCGGCTAAATCAGTCCGAACCTGAATTCGAGCGAAATCCTTTGTGATCTCAGGCGTCGTAATATAGGTGCCCCAATGTGCAATACTTGTTTTTTCAGTGATCTCCAATCGAACATTTCGATACAATCCTGCGCCAGGGTACCAGCGGGATGACTCAGACTTATTTTCTAATCTTACCGCGACCAAATTTTGACCCGGACTCACATACTCGGAAACGTCAAAATAAAAACTATTATAGCCATAAGGCCAATTGCCGACCTTTTTCCCATTCACAAAAACGACAGCATTGCTCATAGCACCATCAAACTGTAAAACCGTGCGCTTATTTTGAACGTTTTGTGGCAATTCAAATTCTTTACGATACCAGCCAACGCCTACAAACGGAAGTCCACCAGTCCGACCTGCATGTTCCAATGCTTCCTTTTGTCCATCTTGAGCAATAGCCATATGCTGCTTATCATTGTTGGCACTAAATGGGCCATAAATTGCCCAATCATGCGGAACACGAACAGTCTGCCATTCGCTTGTAATCAATCCGATATCAGCGAAGTTTGGCTGATCATGTTTTGTAAATTTCCATCCATCCTCGAGCATGGTTACTATTCGTTCCTGAGCAAATAAAGTATTTGGTCCAATAGATATTATTGCACATAGTATAAATTTCAGTCCTCGGGTTGAAAAAATGGATAAATAAGATTTAGATTCTTTTTGCATCTATAGCATTTTAAGGTTGAGTTTGTTCATAAAAACAAATTGAAGATCCGAAAATACAACTTATGTATAACATAATAAAATTATTCAGATCTTTTGTGATTGGAATTAAAGCTGAAATCATGATGTGCTATTCAAATGCTCCTCTTTCATTGAAATAGAGTCCCAGCTGTTCTATTTGCGGGTTTAGGCGAGATTGTAAAATGTTGATTCTTAATCTCTGGGCACTAACTGTCGGAAAAGTCAATAAACGTTTGTTACCGATAGTAGTTCCTTTCGACACTTCTCTCCAGACTCCATCTTGCCAGATCTCCAAATTAAATCGCTCGACACGTTGCCCTAAAGCGATGGTTTCCTGTAAGGAAAGAACGTTGAACGCGGTTGCTTTAGGTAGGGTATATTCAAAAGTTGCTATGCTGTTTTTTTCATCTTTCGTCGTCCAAAATGGCATTTTTTTCCATTTTTTTAAAACGAGGCCTGCAGTATGGAGTTTAGCTTTGCTTAAAAGATTTTTCGAAAACAATGCTGTGCGCCAGTCATTCCACTTTTTTAAATTTGCAGCATCTACCGAATGAATCAAACCTGCAGTTGTTGGTGGAATATTAAGCAACAAGACACCATTTTTCCCTACCGAATTAAAATAAATATCCATCAACTTACCCGGGCTTTTGACTTTGTTATCCTCTTCCTCGTGATAGAACCATCCCGGGCGTATAGAAACATCAGTTTCCGCTGGGTACCATACCAGCCCTTTTGCCTTTTTGATCCTTTCTCTGCTCCCAAGATCTTTATTACGCATATCTCCGGCCGGTTTAATATTCATCTGCTGTTGCGATCCTGCAGCTATCTGATTTTGTGCTAGATTACTAGCCGGTACAACTGACCATTCTGTGTCCCGTCCATACCCCGTTTCTGTACCGACCCATCTTACATCGGGTCCCATAACTGCGATAACGGCCTCAGGTTGTTTTTCACGTATAACCTGATAATAACGATTCCAATCGTATTCCTGCTTTTTACCGTTAGGTCCCTCTCCGTTAGCACCATCAAACCAAACTTCATCAATCTGACCATATCGGGTCAGTAATTCGCTCAATTGGGCAACAAAAAAATCATTATAAGCTTCTGACCCATAAGAAGCTTCATGTCGATCCCAAGGGGAAAGATATACCCCCAACTTCATATCGTATTTTTTACAGGCCGCAGCAAGTTCGCCAAAAATATCTCCTTTTCCCTTTTTGTAAGGAGAATTTTTAACCGAATAGTCTGTTGTATTCGTTTGCCAGAGGCAGAAGCCATCGTGATGCTTCGCCGTAAGAATCAAAAGTTTGATTCCACCTTCCTTTGCTGTCCTAACCCATTGTTCTGCATCTAATTGCGTCGGATTAAATAATTTTGGATCGTCTTTCCCTTCACCCCATTCCTTATTTGTGAAGGTATTGATCCCAAAATGGAGAAATCCGGTCACTTCCAGCTTTTGCCAATCAAGCTGTCTTTGGGTCGGTATCACGTTGGCAGCTTTGGTTACAATAGCAGATTCTGATTCTCCGGGTTGTAATGCAATCATATTTTGAGCCGAAGCGTGAAAAACCGCTGCCAATAACAGTAATGTAATTGTATTAATTTTCTTCATTTGATATTTATCTGACAAAAATAAGATAGCCGAAATAATCTCCGAACTATCTTATCTTCAAAATTTTCGTAAAGGTTCCGACCAATTATTGATTGGCCCCCTGATTGGCAACTAAAGGCCAATTCGGGTTTTGATAGATAATTGAACCAGCTGGGCTACCATCTGTCGAAGTTATGCTCAAATGACTTATTGCTATGGGAGACAAATAATGGGCACTGGTCCAGCTATAGCCATTTAGAACAAGATTGTTAGCCGAAAGATTAATCCGATAGGGTCTTAAATATTGACTTTCCTGTGGTGAAGACACATTTGCGGTTTTTCCTGCTGTGCCGGGTACGATTAAAGTCGAGACGCCTTTATCTTTGTACCAGTCTTGCATAGGCCCCCACAGCCTCATCCCTTCAATAATGTATGGATTGCTTGCTAGCTGATCAAGAGCCCGCCAACGCCTAAGATCATTAAATCTAAATCCCTCGGCAACTAGTTCCAAACGGCGCTCCCTTCTAATATTATAAAGAAGTTTGTCAGATAGTAATTGTCCTGCTGAATATGCAGCAAAGTCACCCTGAGCTTCCTTTTGCATGTCGGTCGCATTTACGGTTGCCATAAAATCTGTATTTACACCTGCTCTTTCTCTGATTTTTGTCCAGTAACTATTGGCTTTTGCATCGATCACTCCCTTTGCAAGATAACTTGCTTCAATATAGTTTAGATACGCTTCGACTGCGCGAAATATAATCGAGCCTGTGGTACCAGTCTGTCCCTCAGCTTGGGCAAAAAGATAGCTCATTCCTTTTTTCAAGGCATAACCTGTCACGTACCTTGTTTCGGCTAGTCCGATAATATCTGGTCTCGGCTCTGTCTGCACAGCACCTGTCGAAGAAGTCTGGTTGGTATAACTCAATTCCCCAGGTGCTTTCATAAAGAGCTGTAAGCGATTATCCCGATTTTTTTTGACGAGGCTGATGGAATCGTCACCTGCATACCCAGCGTTAGAAGCATAAATAGGCAGTCCGTTTTTCATGGTGAAATTTTCCACAAGACCTCTTGAATATCCAGAATTTCCGCCATTACGGTTCATGTAGTGATTTACAGCATGCGTAATTCCTAAAGGCATTGAATAACTCCGCCATAAAAGGACTTCACTGTAACCGTTTAGATTTTCATCACCAAACATTTTAAAATAGGGATTTGAAGATGAATTATAACCATCATCCTTTGTATTTCCAACAAGTTCGACTGCATCGGCTACCTGAGCGGCGGCTGTCATCGACTGTTCTAAGAAATAATTGATCTCATTATCGATATTGATCGAAAAATTTGGATGCGATTTTGCACCCGGCCAGCCAGTACCACCAGGGACAAAAGCAGTTCCTTTATGGTATTTTAGCCAAGAGCCTTCAAATAATCCTACACGAGATTTAAAAAGTAAAGCAGCCTTTTTTGAAATACGGTTTTTCCCGTCCGGAGCAACATCGTTCAGCAGTGTAATCGCCGAATCCAAATCAGAAAGAATAAATCTAACCACCACATTCCTAGGTTGTCGAACAGAAGCAGCGGTCAGCTCTTCCATATTATCTTTCAGTGTATTTCTGATGATCGGAAAATCACCTAGCGCCTGTACCTTAGTAAAATATTCATACGCTCTCAAAAAATAAGCTTCTCCCACATAATGGGTTATATTTGCGGAATTTCCTGTTACCTTACCATTTTTCCATTTTGGAAGTACTTGTTCAAGAAAATAGTTCAACTGTCTAATCTGGGTAAAATCCCATTCACCTCCGGAACTTGGCACACGCCATTCTCCCGGGACCCAGCGTGTCGAATAACTTGAAGTCACCTGGTTATCAGTACCGTTATCGTTGGCAAATGTTCCAAGCCCCCAGCCAGAATGGGATGGAAAGGCATAACGTCCAACAGTATATGCAGCTAAGTCCGCTTCTGTATTTAAATATTCTTGTGGTGTTACATTGGATAAGGGTTCTCTATCCAAATACTTATTGCAGGAGTGCAAAGTGAACAACACGGTCATTGATAGCAACCAAGAAATTGTGGAGAAATAATATGTTCTTTTCATATCTATCTGTTTAAAAATTCAAGTTAAGTCCAAAAGAATAAGTCGTCGAAAATGGATATGTTTTTCCATCGTTCCACCCTCCAAGTCCAACGGTTTCCGGATCAAAAACCTTGGCCATTTTGGTAAAAGTCAACAAATTTTCACCTGATGCATAAATTCGAATTTTGGAAAATCCTATTTTGGTCAATAGCTGTGGAGAAAACGTATATCCAAACTGAGCATTCTTTAAACGTAAATAAGCGGCGCTTTGCAAATATCTCGTTTGCGTTTGCTGATTTTTTGAGGTATTAAAATAAGGTCTTGGTAAATAGGAATCTTTATTAACACCTAATATACCATTTTGTACCATAGTGGAATTCTCATCACGGTAGAAGTCCATATTCTCAACAAATCCAGCAGATTGCCACATCCCGCCATTCGCTCCCCAAAAATATGGGCCATTGGGCATATAATCGCGTTTTCCAACACCTTGCAAGAAAATCCCTAAATCGAACCCGCTATAATTGAAATTTAAATCAAAACTGTAACGATAGCGTGGGGCCGAATTTCCTATAATTGCCAGATCCCCTGGGTTAGCCAACGTATTGGCTCCATTATTAACCTGACCGTCTCCGTTGAGATCAGCATACATGATGTCGCCAGCTTGCCAGTTTGTCCCGAAAGACTGTTTGGCATTAGCGAGATGTGCAGCCATTTCTTCCGCGCTCTGTGCTATTCCTAAAGTTTGATATCCCCAGATCTCCCCATTCTTCCGGCCATCATACCAAGTACTCAACGTACCAGTAGGATTAGGATATTTGGTTACTGTCTGACGGTCGTCGGAAAGTACAGCTCGTGCGCTATAATTTAGTTTACCGATATGATCTTTCCAGTTTACCTCAATTTCGAAGCCTTTGGAATTCATCTCGGCATTGTTTAATCGCGGCACAGCTGTACCCAAAATAGCGGGAAGTTCTGGTGCTGGTCCTATCATATCGAATGTATTCCGACGATAGACTTCAAGAGATAAACCTAAACGATTGGAAAGTGCCCGCAGATCCAACCCCACATTCCAGCTTGATACACGCTCCCAGGTCAAAGTTGAGGCAATAAGCCCAGGTGCACTGGCTGTATTTGTTTTTTGTCCATTCAAAAGCCAGGTACCATTAGCTATACTTACTGGCATTGTTGCATAAAAAGGATACCAATTGTCCGTATATTGGTTTCCCAACTCGCCATAGGAACCACGTAACTTAAACATGGAAACATGCTCCTTAATAGGCCAAAATGATTCATTCGCTATGTTCCATCCAACGGAAACGGAGGGAAAGAGATTCCAGCGCAAATCTCTTGGAAAACGTGAAGAGCCGTCGTATCGTCCGTTAGCCTCAAAAAGATACCTATCTTTGTAGCTATAGTTTAATCGTCCAAAAAAACCAGCGGTAGCCCAATGTTGATAGCCCCCAGAAGCCCTTGGATTAGTGGTGGCAGTATTCAATGTCGGTATATTATCTGTGATCAGATCGCTCATGCTTCCATTGAGATCTCTATACTTATTGAGCTCTGAATTGAAACCAGCCAAAATTTTGAAATGATGATCATCGTTGAGGTCAAAGGAATAATCTGAAAAGAAATTTGTACTGAAATATTCGTCTTTGCGATTGTATTCAGACACATTGGTATACCCCGCAGCATTGTATCCTACTGCAAGGAGAAACGGGTTTCCTTTTGCATCATTTGAATAAGCTCTCAAAATTTCGGCATGGTCATTTTGAGTCGTAATGCGGTAATTGACATTTCCTGTTATATTCCAGTTTTTGATTGGCTGATAATGTAATTGTAGCTGCTGATAAAGAAAATCTTTCTGAAATTTTGAACGTCCTCCTTGCTGCAGCTGCAATATTTCACTTGGTTCGGAATAATTTCCATTTGGGTCGTACAAAGGTATCGTAGGCCATCTTCTCGCTATATTATGATAATATAAATCATTCATATGGCTTGCTTTTTCGTAGTCTTCACGTACAAAACGCGTATTGTACATGAGGTCCACCTTATCGCTAATCTTTGCATTGATTTTCGTAGCTATCGAATATCGTTGAAAATTATCATTGGCAAATCTGTTCAAACCATTTTGATCCATGTAATTTGCAGAACTATAAAAATTTAGCTTTTCAGTACCGCCATTCAAACTGAGCGTATGTTCATGGGAAGTTGTAAAGTCCCTATAAAACTCTTTAAACCAGTTTGTATTCCCATTAGATCCCGTATAGTATTGAAATCTGTCACTAGCATTTGGGGTAGTTGTCGTTTCTATTTCTCCTTTCTGATAAGCGTCAATCCGTTCCAATACCTCCTGCGAAAATTTTGCACCCTCACCATCGTTTGCTGCGACTTCATTAAAATAGTAAGCAAATGTTTTGGAATCTAACATCGTTGGTAGCCCTCTTGGCTTGCCCAGTCTTATATTATTGTTATAATTTGCTGTTATCTTCCCCGATTTTCCAGATTTTGTTGTAATGAGGATAACTCCAAAAGGTGCCCTGGAGCCGTAAATAGCAGAAGCTGCTGCATCTTTAAGCACGGTGATATTTTCAATATCCTGAGGATTCAGCGCATTCATATTACCTTCCATCCCATCAATTAAAACCAAAACTGATGAACTCGACCCTACGCCTATCGTCCCCGCACCACGGATATTGACGCTTAGATTTTGATTTAGCTCGCCGCCCAATCCAGTTGTCTGTAAATTCAACCCAGGAATCATGCCCTGCAGCGCCTGTCCAACATTCTGCACAGGTCTTGACTCTAACTCTTTACCATCAAGGGAAGAAACCGCACCAGTCAAATTTGCCTTCTTTTGAGTTCCGTACCCCACTACGACAACTTCTTCCAAGGCTCTATCCTGACTGGCCATTGTCAACAGCATTGGGTTGCGACTAGCGTTTTCACTTAAAGAAGCATACCCCACATAGGAAAAATCCAAAATAGATTTTTCATTTGCTACTTTTAAAGTAAATGTTCCGTCTTCTGCTGTCAATACAGTATTTGAGGTACCTCTTTCTGTCACAGTCACACCCGCAATTGGTTTTCCCGATGCATTCAAAACTGTACCTTTAATCTCTATCTTTTCTAATTTTTGATTTGGGATATTTTTGAAACTATTCCTTTCCTGTGGTTTAACAATAATAGTGTTCCCTTCAATCACAAAATCTAGATTCTGCTCGGTGAGCGCTTTTTTCAACACTAACCTCAAATCCAATTTGGAACCAGAATAAGAGATTAATTTTTTGTTTTGCAAAATATCCGAATCATAAATAATCTGATATCCCGTTTGTTTACGTATCTCTTTTAGGACCTCTGATAAGGTTGCATTTTTTAGATTGAGGTTTAATTCTTGTGCCTTGGCTAAGGGAAGGCTTTGGAGAGCTATTAAACCAAGGATAGTACCTATTCTTGACGATCGCTTTAGAAAAGTTAAAGCAGATTGGTCCCGAACAAACCAAAATTTGTTTTTTCTCAGGTGAAATTTTTTATTCATATTTTTAGGCTTTATTGTAAAAGGGGCATTATTCCCATTCTTACAATAAAGAGTCTCCCAAACGCGATTACCCTAAAAACTTTTTTAAAAAATTAATTCATGACCTTTTAACGTGATGTTCAAATTGCCTGATCTTTTTATGAGATCCAAAATCTCAGAAAACGAGCGATCTCTTTTAAGAAAAAGTGTAAAATTTCGATTAGGAACTTTATTGGGATCAAAATGAATTGGATAGATATTAGAAAGATCTGAGAGAATATAGCGCAAGCTTTTATTTTCATAATACAAATTACCATCTTTCCACGACGTATAATCTTCGGTTATAGCAATTGTTTTATCAATAGATCCTTGATCATCCAGCATGGCCATCTCTCCAGGAACAAGCAACTTGTTTTTTCCTGATTTAATACTTTTTAAAGCTATACTTCCTTCTGTTAATACAGTCTGCTCGGCTCCTTCACGAGACAAAACATTAAACTTTGTACCTAAAACAGCTATCCGCTGTTTATCTGTCAGAACAATAAACTCCTGTTTAATATCAGCCTGCTGTCTCTTAGCAACCTCAAAAAAGGCTTCTCCTTTTAAAGTTAAAATCCGATTTTTTAAAAAATCGCCTTTGTAACTCAGCTCAGAATTAGAATTAAGAAATACTATAGTTCCATCTTTTAACAAAACCTTATACAATCCACCAACCCCAACGCGCAGAACAACATCATCAAATTCGGAGGTTGATGATTCTGTCTGTTCAATAATCAACATATCTTTCTTTTTACTGACTTTGAAAGGTTTGTTTTTATTATTCTCCCATTCAGCAAGGGACATGGGCCTTGATCCTGAAATTGTGATGTCTCCAGCTGTAATATCCGCATAAATGTGCTCAGATTTTTGGGGGGAGATATTAATGGAGCGAGGATAAAAAATGTATAAGCTAGTAGAACAAATAGATAAAACAAAAAATAGGATAGCCCCGTTCAACAAACGCTTTTTACGTTTCTTTCTACTAATCGTTGTTAGAATACGATCAAAAGTCTGTTTTTTTATATCTTCTCTATCGTTTAGGGGCATATGCTTATAATACGGATGAATTTGAAAGATTTTAATTTGTTAATATGACAAAATAACGAAAAGGTGAATATAATTATAAGGCTTTTCGTAATTTATTCAAGACTTTTGATATATGATATTCTACAGATTTGATACTAAGGTTCATTTTTTTGGCGATTTGTTTGTAGGATAAATCATCTTCGCGACTCATGATAAATATTGCTCTTGTTTTGGTAGGAAGTCTCGCTAATAATCCATCAAGCTGATCAGAGAGTTCTTTATATGAAAGCTCATCATGCTCAACAGCTATGTCTAACAACAGGTGTTCCTCTAATTCATTTAACCTACGTAATTTCCCCAGCAGTTTAAAACATCTGTTTTTTGTACAAATGAATAAATAATCTTTTATCGATGATTGGATGTTTAATCTTTTATGACGGGCCCACAACTCAGTAAAGACATCATGTAAAACATCTTGTGCTAGTGATTCTTCCTTCATCAATCGTAAAGCAAAGGTATAGAGGCCATCCCAGTAAAAATTATATACTAAGGAAAATGCTTGCATATCTCCGTCTTTTAGACAGCGCAAAATTTTGTGCTCTATTTGACTTTCCACTTGATTCGATTCCATATCGGTAATTAAATTGTTCTTCAATGGTTAGCAGATGTTTAAGACTAATTGGTTAGATTATGAAAAATGCCAACAATATTATGTATTACATAAGTACAATATTAACATTTTTTTACAAATGTATAAAATGATCTATAAAATTTTTAAATAAAAAATTAGTCTAAATTTTGTTGAGGACTCGAAATCATAGTATCACCTTGGTATAGTTATATGTTTATTTCATTGAAAGATCTAAAACTGGATAAGAAGCAGCAAAGTTGGGGATCAATCGACACGCTAGAGTAGTTGTACTCCCCAGCAGCGATATATTTTGTCTGTGCATTATAAAATAAAGCCCATAATATCGTAGGAACACAAACTTGGTTGACTGTAAGAATATCAATTGTTTAAACAAAAAAATCCACATTAATTCTTAATTTAGAGGATAAACCTATTTCAGCATATTTTAACATCCCTCAACTCGGTACCATATATGAACAAAATCCATTTTGTCAGAGAAGCAGTGATTAATATAGTTTTCATTGAAGCCATTATTACTTCTATTATATTCCATTTTTTTCTGTACATACAAAACAACTTCATCTGGATTGAAATAGTTAGCATTCCCGCTCTTGCATTCCTCTTTTTATTCCTTTTTCTAAGATGGAAATTTACGCGATATTTAGTAACTGTATTCTATTCCTTTTTATACGGAGCGATGGCCTACTATATTGGGAGGCAGCTCCAAGGTGACGGCATTTCAGCACGGGTTGTATTAGCTTTTACAGCTTATTTCCTGAGTTTGGGATTTCATCAAATGAAGTATAGATCGCTAAAAACTAAGTTATCAATGAAGATTGTAGTCTATGAAAATTAATATGCGATCCATTATTTTTATTACCGGATCCATCCTCTTTACCTATTGGATGTATTTACTCGCCGTAAGAGATAGTAAATATTTAAAGGATAATTACAGTCCCAATGCCGAAGTAATTTCAACAATACCCGTGTATAAAAGGCCAAAAATAAACAGTCATATCATCGACACGCTTCACAGTGGAGTGAAACTAACTGTAAGAAATGCTAATCAAGATTTTTATCGGATTATTTTCGCAGAAGAATATAATAATTTAAAGGGTAGCTATATCCCTAAAAAAGGATTAGAGATTTTCTCTAATACTGAACTCTAAATTTCATTTGGTGCATATCAATAATATTGCCACGGTTTAACCATATTCGTTTTATAGAATGGGTGCAGGGATATTGTAATCTTCCCTAAACTCTTTTTATTTTCAACACTATTAAGCTGCTCAACACAAAAGAATCTTGATGACTTTCCTGAAATAGATCGAAACAATTGCAGTAGTTTTAATCAGCAAGACAAAGGAGAAAGCGAGGTTGCACCATTGATACATGGAAAAGTAAGATTATGTTACAATAACGAAATATTGTCTGACGCAAGAGTTTTTTTTCTTCAAAATGGAAAGGGTACCATAACTTCCCTTATGACCGACAAAAAAGGTGAATTTGTAAATAAAATTTCATCAGATGGTTTTTTGGGTAAAGTTATTAAAGAAAAATTTGGATCGAATCTGACAATCGATGATGTGCGAATTGATGCAAATTTTAAAGATCATTATTTGGATATAAAATTACCTAGGCAACCTGTTTATATTAATGAAACAGGGCCTAAAAAGGACCGGAAAAAGCTAAGGAAAGAAGTTGAAAAAGCAAATAGCAAACATAAATAGGTGTTATAATTTGATCTGGGCTATTAAAATTTTAGTTTTTTTTTGATCTTTTGTTTCTCATCCTGTTCTGTCATCAGACAGAAAACAATAAAGTATTGGGCGGGTACGGAGCTTCAGGCTATTTAGACGAAAACGATTCGCAAGACTCGGTAACGATTTCAGGCGTTGTCACTGAAGCTAAGACAAAAAGAAAAGTACCCAATGCCGAGATACGATTTTTAGATTCTGAAGGAAATACGCTTAAAAAACTATCTTCCGACAATGATGGATCATTCAATACAAAACTGGCAAAACTCTCAAAATTTGGAAGTATCGAAATTGATGGAAATAGTGCTGGTTTTCTCACTAAAGCAAATGTTGACTTTGGTATTTTTGTCAATAACACTAAGATTAAAGCAAGACTTTTCAACTATGATTACTCTGCAACAGAGCTAGACACTTGACAAGTCAAAGATCATTGGAAATATGGAAGTTAAATGTTTATATTTAATTATGGAGACATATATGATGGCTATAATATTATACCGTTTAGCAAAACAATTATGAAAAATATTCTTTTTGCTTCCACGCTGGTTCTGTCTATACTTTCCTGCCAAGAAAATAAGCAACAGAACTCACCCCTTGTAGAAAATGCAGTGGACAATGCTGAGTCGGCTGCTTCAGGTTCTTTTAAGAGTTATCGTGGAAATAATATAACTGTAGACAATATCTATTCCGAATTGATAAAAGATGATAAAAACCTTACAGCTCTCAATTCCAGGATTGTGAAGACATTAGAGGAAACAGAAAAAGTTTTAGTTGTATATAACATTGTGCTCAACACCAATAATTCTTATTATCAGGATGCCAATGAACAAACGAAAGCCATTACAGATTCATTTGTAAAACAACAGGTAGAAAAAGAAATTACCGCCAGTGCTGATCGATACGATCTTAAAGTAAAAGATATAACAGATCATATCAGTCAAATAACTAAAAATAATGAAACGCTCGTTAGCACCTATACTGCTTTTAAAATCAGAAAAACACTACCTGAAATTGAAAAATATCAAAATGCGCATCCTCTAAAAATAGATAGCCTAAATACTTTCATTTCCAAACAGAATAAATTGCTGGAAGAATTAAAGAAATTTAAATAAATGATATCAAGAGAAGGAATACTGAGTCAACTTGACCAAGAGGCTAAAAATTATACCTTTCCAATGTTGGATAACGGCTATTACTATCATGGAGATCAAAAAATGGTAATTTTTCGAGATGAAAGTCGATGGGCAATATTAATTGAAATTTTTGCGTTTAACAATCACGATTATGATGTCAATGGTTTTACAACACTTGTCTCTGCCTATGGCAATTGCCTACTTAACGGATATGATGATGTCAGTTTCAATTGTTTCGTAAGTGATTCTGATACGGAGTCATTTCTTTATGACGACGAAAATTATATTCCATATTTGGATAGTAATGTTAAAACCATAAAAATTAGAGATCAAATTATTGTGTTAAATACGAATTCCGACTTTTTTAAACAGAAACAAATTGATCTTGAATACCCGAATAAAATTGCCCCTTGGGATTTAATGAGAAGCTTAGTGCCTGAATATTAGGATCATATTTGGCTAACCAATACCGAAATATCGCTGAGCATTCCATCAGATTTACCGATATTCTTAGAGCTGAATGAATGGCTTCATCCTGATTTAGCGGATAACCAACTACCGAGTGAAATGGAAACATTTATTCAGATTGCAGAAGCACTTGCGACTGGCAATAAAGCACTATATAAGCCTACTGTTGCACCAAACACACACTGGAAATATTGGCCTGAGGGTGGAACTTTGTAGTGATCATAAACCAATCTGCCGTTGTCGAACTGTAACCATTTTTTGTAAAGTGCAATTTTTCTCCGATCATCTGTGGCATAGTCAACCTCGAGATGCCATTTGGTTTCATCAACTAGAATTATTTCCTTCATACCTGTTTTCAGAATTATCCTACAACTGCTTTTTTATAAAAAAGATATCATTCAGATAAAGCTAATTCAATGATTCCTCAACGTAATTATAGTTTTTATTATAAAATAATATGGAATTCCACTGGATATATCTTTTCCCCGGACTGAACTCAAGTTTAACTCCCATTCACAAGGCGATCTACTTATACGAAAATAAGCACACCCAGATTGCTCCAGAGATGCTCTTCCAAATAATATCATTCAATGAAAACTATTTCACCGCTTGTCCAGAGCGATTTGAACTGAAATAGCATATGAAAAACATTGTATTAAAGTTAACTGATCAGGATATTAAATTTAAAGCACTATTCGGGACACTATGGGGATATTCAATGAAAATTACAGTACTATTCAATCCTATCTTTCTAGTTTTCCAAAACTATCAGCAAATTGCTGAGCCAGCGTTAATATATTTTCATTTTTTTCGGGACATTCCAGCACCTAATCCATTTAAAATACTATAGCAGAATGTAAACTTAATTTTAACACAAAACATGCAATTGAAATCAATAAAATTCGTGCTTCCTATTTTGCTTTTGGGAAGCCAGACCGTCTTTGGACAACTCGCTGCCACGAAGGGAATCACTCGGGAAGAACTGTTTAAGCATCTGAATGGCTTATTTCAGCAAAATACCGACGCGGCAAAAAACAATATTTTGAAGGAAGCCTTATTTCTTTCAAAATCCAAAAAAGAGGAAGATCAGTTGCTTTCCGCCCAGCTCTATGAAGGTTTAGAGCAGACGGATATGGCCGAAACCATAAAAAAAGGTATAAACAAAAAATTTCCCAAAGGAATCACCGTCCGCAATACGGCCTTTGGGGCATTATTTCAAAATACCGACCTCACAGCCCAGCAGGCAGAAGATCAGTATAAGCAACTGTTGCAACAATATCCAGAAGGGAATTACGAGGAAAAGAGCAATGGCGTGTACGGCTATGCCACGGGTGCTATTGCCCTGCAATATGCCCGAGAAAAAAATCTGGCTAAAGTAACCCAATATATGAATGCATTAAAACCTCGAAAAAACTATGTGGAATCCAATTTTATGGTTGGGAGAGAACTAAATAAGCAGGGTGAATTTGTCTTTGTCCAAGCGATGCTCGAACCTGTTTACACAGACCTTACAGTGCGTAAGAATTCGGCTGAAAGCACTAGCAATAAGGACGGGTTGCCATACTACGGCGGGATTACATTACAGTATGCCGAATCACTTATGGGGGCTAATGCCTTAGATAAAGCCTTAGATGTGCTCGCCCTGCAACAACAGCAGCTTCCTTCGGAGTTTACAACTATATTATATGCAAAAGCGCTGAACATCAAAGGAAGGCATTTGGATGCCTTTAGCCTATTAGAAAATGAAGTTGTCCAAAACGGAAAAACAACACGGCTCATGAACGCACTATTACCTTTGTACAGTCAGCTAAACGGCAATCTTACGGATACAACCCAATATATC
Source organism: Sphingobacterium sp. HSC-15S19 (assembly GCF_050433745.1). Lineage (NCBI taxonomy): Bacteria > Pseudomonadati > Bacteroidota > Sphingobacteriia > Sphingobacteriales > Sphingobacteriaceae > Sphingobacterium > Sphingobacterium sp. HSC-15S19. The sequence continues at coordinate 351,373 of NZ_JBNPWQ010000001.1, read as the reverse complement.
GGCCAGCTCGATGGTCGGATCAAATCAGCGCTGATTACGAAGCTCAAATCCGAAATGATCAAAAATGAGGCGCCACAGTTTTCTTTGATGGACAATAATGGCAAGGAAGTCTCTTTGGCTAGCCTAAAAGGCAAAGTCGTCGTGCTGGATTTCTGGGCGACCTGGTGCGGTCCCTGTAAAATATCCTTCCCCGGCATGCAGGCTGCTGTTAACAAATACGCGAATGATGATGAAGTTACATTTCTATTTGTCAATACCTGGCAGAAAGAAATCAATTACAAGGACTTGGTTGCACAATTTATCGCCGAAAATAAATACAGTTTCCACGTATTGTTTGATGAAATGAAAGACCAGAAAAAATCAGTTGTTTCGGCTTATGGTGTAAAAGGCATACCAAACAAAGTGGTGATTGACAAAGAAGGATTTATCCGCTTTCAGTCAGCGGGCAGTGACGCAGACATCGAAAAAATCGTCAATGAGATCTCAGTTAAGATTGACCTGGCTAAAAAAGGGTAATAGAGATGATTTTCCTACGATTTAACGATAGTACTTATAATACACAGCAAGAATATGCTAGCCATTTTAGCTTAGGCTTATTCATCAAGCTTTTACCATGAGTTAATTACATCATTCGGACGCATTTTTGTCCTTTAAAGCAATGCTTCCTTGATTAAATCGTCTCTTCTATTTCATTTATATAATTATTATTTCACTGTAGTACAACCTTCAAAGGCCTCCTTCTGGGAGGCTTTTGCTTTTTTGGATTATGCTTTTGATAGCATTATACAATAATTTTCATAACCTCTACCAGTCGCCGGACAGCTATCTTTAAAAGTCTTCTGACATAAAGAGAATATCAATTGATTACTAAAATTAAATGCAGATGAAAACAGAGCACATGAAAAAGGAGTACGAAGCTCCTTCATTACGCTGTACCGTCATTGAAATGGAATCAGGCATCGCTGCTGGATCAGGTGGCGGTGGTGGCGGTGGTGGCGGTGGCGGTGGTGGCGGTGGTGGCGGTGGCGGTGGTGGCGGTGGTGGCGGTGGCGGTGGTGGCGGTGGCGGTGGTGGCGGCCGATCCGATAATTCGGACACCAGCACCGGTGGCGAAACCATCTACCTTTAAGAACCGCAGAGAAGCAGCTTAATAGCTGCTTTTTCATTTTATTGCCTTCCTCTTTAGCGATCCGGTTCGTAAAAATATTCTTTTTTTTGTGCGTATGCGACGTTATTGATACAAATTATTAAGAGGAAAAATGTATTACCTTTTTTAGTTAAAAAATTCGGCTATCACTGTTTTAAAAAAACATTGAACCAAGTGAATTGACAATGATATTCTTCAAAAATATTGGAAATTTCAAAAAACATGTTTCTTCCTTATGGTCGTGCGTAGTATTTGATATTAAGATTCACTTTCATAAACAAATCTCCGTATATAGTTTTCCAAGTCGATAAGATCAAAAGGTTTAGCTAAAAATCCGTCGGCTCCACATTCCACTGAAATACTCCGTCCATCGATATGACCTGAAATCATAATTACGGGCAGCTTATCATGTTTAGATGAACTCCTGAGGTCTCGCAGTACTTGGTCTCCGTTACGTGCAGACATATGAATATCCAAAAAAAGTATATCAGCATCTATACTGTCCAACACGTCTATCAGAACTAAGCTATTCGCTACCGTTATAACTATCGTATCTTGATCCTCCAATACAATAGAAAATGCATTCAGTATTTCTATATCATCATCACACACCACAATTTTCTTTTTCATCTTGAGTTTTTTTAAATTCTATCGATCAGAGATACATTTTTCAGAATTTTCACTTGCGTTACTTTTATGTGTTGCCATGGTTAGAAAGTTTATTGCCCTAGAGCTTTTAAATTAGAACATCCATCGAACAGTATTAGTTCTATTAGCAGAGCTATCACCTCTATTTCACGTGTATATTCCAACGAAGACGTATAAAAACGTCTTTTTGTATTGAAAATCAAGGTCTTTTTAACCGGAATAATAAGTATTTCCAATTGGGATCCACCCCTCTCTGATACAATTAGATTCTAAAAAACGATTAAATTTTGCTTATATTTAGACATAAAGTCCGCTAACACAAGATTCGAACAGAAAATCAAACATCTTATTCTCCAATTTGTAATTATATAGTCATTCCTTACAAAGTGATATATTTTAGTCATTGATATTGACTTCGATTTTACCAATAGCAACAGATATGAAAGAAAATAAGGATGCCATCTCCCATTTGCTCATGCGGATCGAAGATATTCCTGTAGTAAAGAATATATTGAACACCATATGTCTATATACAGGAATGGATCTAGGGCTGGTGACCTCTCACAATGGCCATCAATGGATAGCCTGTGCTGTACGGGATTCGCTCGGAGTCGGAGTAACAGCGGGGCAGCAGCTCGAATTACATTACACCTTAGGAGATGAGGCACATGATAAACATGCTCCTATTATTATCCCCGATATCGACCACTGTGAAAATGAAGATTGGAAAAGAAAATTGTATGCAAAAGGTTTTAAAAGTTATATCGCATTCCCGATCGTTGACAATGATGGATTGTTCTTTGGAACCCTCTGCACGATAGATTATAAAGCCGTGTCAATTGATAGAGAACGAATAGCACCACTATTTGAACTTCTAGCTGAACTGATCAGTTTTCATTTGGGTTCGATCGCCAAAATAAAAAATACCCAAGCCCTGTTAGGTGAAGAATTACAATACTCTGAACGCAGGGATACGCTATTATCCGTGCTGGGGCATGACCTAAAAAATCCATTGAGTGCTGTGATTACCTTATCGCAATATCTCGCCGACAAACTCGAGAATGCAAAACATAAACAAACGGCCAAGCTTATTTATGATTCGTCCTATAGAATGAAAGGTCTAATAGATAACATGCTTGATTTTGCCCGGAGTAAACTCGGCACGGGAATACATCTGAACAAAAATCTGGTCGAATTAGATAAAGTGATCCTTCAGGCCCTTCGTGAGATCCAAACAAGTGCACCCCACAGAAAAGTACAGACAAATCTCGGAGCAAAACATCCAGTAACATGCGATCATGAGCGTATGGCACAGGTGTTTTCAAATCTCATAGGAAATTCATTCCGACATGGTTTGGCAGAAAATACAATCGTTATAAAGTCGTCTATTGAAAGTGATAGATTTATCTTCCAGATAGAAAATGATGGCCATCAGATAGCAGCGCCTATATTCAATAACCTATTCAAGCCCTTTGTTGGAAGAAAAAACCAGAAAGAAGGTGGACTGGGATTGGGCCTTTATATTTCCAAACAGATAATCACGGCTCACAGCGGTGATATCCATGTCAAATGCTTTGATGAAAAGGTGGTTTTTACCCTTTGGATACCAATATGATAGATGCTTTGATCATTTTTTTATAGGATTTATGCTCGACTACTTCAAATTATGCATCATAAAGATATAATATACGATACTCAAATTCAGTTTTGTTAAAGAAAAAAGCGAGCAAAAGCCTGGTCTAATAATCCAGCCTTTGTACCCGCTCCAAATTAATCTGCCTTTGTGCAAGTGCAAACAAATAAGCTATCTTTTCAATTGCCTATTTCTTTTTTTTACGGAAAACATTCTCCGTTAAGTCTTTCGAAACAGAATCTTTTTCTTTTTGATAAGAAGATTGCGTTTTCTCTTTTGTGCTTTTTTCCTTTTTAATGTCTTTACTCATGATGTATGGATTTTATAGTGCGTATTATCCTTTTCCCTTTTCAATGTTTATACTTGATCGGGAAGAATAAAAGTAAACTAAAACGTGTTCTCTCTTTGAGGTACGCTAGCAGCTAGTTGTTGAACTAAAAATTTCCGGAAAATATATTGTGGAGAATTTAAAGATAAAACAAGTATATTTATCATATTGGACCTACGAAATGGGGTTATATGAAATAGTAGATCATAGTATTAAATATACAAATAATAATTGACAATGAAGCAACTACTGTTCAAAAGAAACTAACTCATAGGTTCGTGCGTATGATCCTCCATTTTAAGTCTTGCCATTAGATAGCTTATGGTGGATTCTGCACCTTGATTGATATTGATAGCATGCTCTTCCAGTCCATCAAAACAGCCTCCGGTAACAGGATTATAAACAATCTGTCTAATATGATTCCGTCCCAAAAACCAGTCGAATACTATTCGGATGGTCTTCTTATATTGCTCATCTTTTGTAAACTTATAGAATCTATCTAGTGCAATAATAGTATAAGCAACATCAATGGGCTGCTCTCCGCCCCTGCCCTCGGTTCTCAGCTGGCCACGATGTGCCCAGCCTTTGTTGGAAATCACATGAATCTCTTCGTCGACAATAATCCTGCTCAATAAGAAATCAAAGGATTGATAGGCGATATCTCTATATCTGTTGTCCCTAGTTGTCTCATAGGCGATCAACATGGCTTCTGGAATAACACTATTGCCATAAGTCATATAAGATTCATACCATTGCCAATCTGAAGAGCTCTCATGTTCAAACATAGCTGCTAGACGATCTGCTAGGACTTCTATGATAGCCTTATAATTTTTGCCCTTCATAAAACTTAGGCCCTTAATGGTAAAGGCCATCGATCTTGTCGAATAGTAAACTAATGCATGCTTGGATGCCCGCTCCAAAAGCTCTATTGCAAGTTTTACTATCCTTTCAGGCAAAAGATTAGCCATGCCCACCACTTCACCCAAAGCCCAGACAGCTCGGCCGTTGGCATCTTCAAGATTCTCCTGTTTATTTTGTATTGTAAAATTGCCGTTCCTGTCTACATAATTCAGAAATGTACCATCTGCTTGCATACAATAACCTATAAAATCCAGGTATTTCTGAATCAGAGCAATGGTTTCATATGATTCATATATTTTATAGTGATGTAACATCGCTATAAGTGCTCTTGCATTGTCATCCAACGCATAACCGCTTGCAAGGTCGGGCATAGAGATATCCGCAAATTGAACAAATCCGCGTTCTTCAGACATCCGAAAAATATGATCCAGGTTGACGGGGGGAACTGAGTATATCATTTCCCTCTTTTTATCTATAAGTAACTCAAAAAGATAAACATGAGCTATAGCAACGTTCTGCCAGGAGGTTTTAACCATCTTTTGAAGATTCACACGATGAATCTTGCCTAATTTAAGTTCATCATCCAAAATTTGATTGACTGCAGCCGCAAGCTGGTCAGAAGCTTCAAAATCAATTATGGTCCCCATATCTTCCTTTAAAACCTCTTTTACGTGAGGGATTGGCGTCGACACAATGGGACAGCCAGAGCTAAGCGCATAAGAAAATGTTCCACTAACCGCCTGCAAAGGGTCTTTTGACGTAAAAAGATACACATCGGTGATCGACAGATAGGACAATAAATTTTCTGTTGAGAGAAATTCATTAACAAAACGGACATGATCTGAAATGTTATATCGGTCTATTATTGTCTCAAGTTTGTTTCTATACGTCTCTCCTTCATATCGTAAAAGATTGGGGTGTGTCATCCCTAAAATAAGGAACATTACATTTGGATTTTGTTCGATAATAGCGGGAGCGCATAAAGTGTAGTCTCTATACTCTTACTGGGTCCAAGTAAACCAAATGTACTGAGGATTTTCTTGTCCACGAGGCTGTATCGCTCAAGAATGGCGTGTTTATCCGTCGCTGGAGCTAAATGCGTACCGTGCGCAATTACGGTTATTTTACTGGTAGGAATTTTGTAAGTACTAGTAAGGATATCGGCGGATCCCTGTGTCATCACGATGATTTGCGAACAATTATAAGCAATGGCATATACATGTTCGAGCAGCATGCGGTCTGGTGCTGGCAACACCGTATGGAAAGTCACGACAATAGCAAGCTGTGCTGAATTAAGATTCTTGAGAAAAGTTATGAACTCAGTTTCTTGACCAACGAAAAGGCCAAACTCATGTTCGATACAGATCAATTTAATATCCTGATCAAACAAAATGTTTTCAAGAATAGTGTCGAAAGAGAGCGGGTTTGTTATATCTAATTTCCCTAGTGGACCATCTTCCTGAGACGTATTGTCATCTACTATCGGTATAGGAATTAGTCGATAAGACTCTTCAAATTTACTCGCGATAGCCTTCATTAGATCTGTTGTATAAGTTGCAATACCGCAGGCGCGTGGAGGATAAGTGGATAGGAACGCTATTCCTCTTTTTGTTGCTGAAATCATTGTTGGATTTTTAAGTGAAGTCCTTGCATACGATCTTCTTGTATCTTTGACAAGGTGCTGCACGTAGGGAGGTTTATAAATATACAAAAATAAATTGAAAGAAAATTTTTATTATAAGGGTAACAAGAGTAATATATATCCGATAATTTAACGCTGCCAAAATTTAATAAGCAGGAAACAGTCTGCTGGAGCTGTTCGCCTAACTATTTTTTTAATAAATCGGCAGTCCTTACGATCGATGATAAGTTGATTATAACATCCAACAATGAAGACATCTTATTTACAGGTTATTGAATTTCGAAGTCTATCATTCACCTGATGCCTTTAAGGCTTTTATCTTTTCTACCAGCAACTTTAATACTGGTTTCATCGCGATTAAATTAAAACTCCAAATATCATCCGTGATGAAAACGTAATGTCCCTCAAAACTGTAGATATAATCGCCCCCTTCCAGTCCAATTAACCAGGCTTCTTTCTTAAGGTCAGGGTAAGTTCTCAAAACCTTCCAGCAATATTCTTTAATTTCCGCCTCGTCCTGAAAATCATCGAGCAAGCGTAAAATACTGCGCTTTTCGCTCAGTCCATATAGGAATAACATTTCATCGATCTCATTCATAAAAGTATGTAATCCAAGAGCAATTTACATGCAATTTGCTATATACCAATAAAATATCCATATATTTATTATTGAAGGCTATGTTTTTTTATTAGAAATTCACCTTACTCAACTTACGATGAAGAGCTATCAATTTCGTTTTAATAACCGCAGCAAAACCTCAGCCATTCTTGTTTGGTTTTTTACGGTTTTATTGGCTATTACACTAACAACTACCCTTTTTCTTGTACGCCCTGCACATGATCTCTCGAGCTGGCTGTTACTGATATTATTTCCGTTCCTCTTAATAGCTATTTATAGGCTATTTAAGACGGCCTCCGAACGACAATCGACAGAAATACTAACGCTGAATAAGGACGGATTTACCAGTGCCTGTTTTGGTTCGGTTTTATTTCAAACATAAGTGCAATCAACATTCCTGCCCGTGAAATATCATTGTTGGGCGGAGAAAACTATGATTACTACAAAAAAAACGACGTAGATCCCCCTAACATCGTGATTTCGATTACGACTGCCAGGGGCGATATATTTTGTTGGAGCTTAAATGAGTGGGGTGGCTTTTACAACTCAAAAGAGGACTTTTCTGTTTGTTTTGACTTTCTGACTGCCTTAACCGATCAACTGGTTCAATGTTTTCAATTAGAAGAGTCGCCTAAAAGTTATTTAAAAATTCTCGATGAAAATGGAATATGGAAAAGAAGCAATGGTTATTGAGTTAGTAAAAACTATAAATTGCCTTTAGAATGCGATCTTCAAAATAATGAGCCTTAGCAGCATCCGACTTTCGCTGTATGGAAACCAAAAAGCCTTTTTCATCTTAACTCATTCCCAGTTCACTTACTTTTCGTCCGTTCCAACTATCTTCCATTAGTTTCAGGTTTCGGTTTTGGTCGTAGACATACTTTTCTGTTTTGGGATCAGGGGAAGAAGGTGCATCAGTGAGCTGTACCAAAAGTCCGTCTTTGAATTGATACAATTCAGATGGTGTTTTCTCGACAGCACAGCCATTATGTAGAAACAACACTACCGGATGCCCTTTCAAATAGTAATACGTCTTTTTTTGATAACACGTATCTGAACCGCCGCTATTTTTACTAAAATTGAAATATTCGGTACGTTCTTCTGCCTCGAATTCGTTTTCGGTATAGTAACGATATTGCATGGAAGAAAAATCATTATTCGCTGTCATTTTCTTCCAAAGGCTTTCGTCAGGTAAGGCGCCTTCTAAAATCATGTTGTCCGCTCTGGGAAATTGCTTTCCCTGCCAATCATTGTTTTGTGGCCTATTTGGCATCTGAGCATTCAATGTGAAGGTTCGGATGATATCAATTTTATTATTCTTATTGTATTGGACGCTACTCACTTTTACGATACCATTGGAATAATCTATCCTTGCTTTTTTATCGATGAGTCCGTTTAAATTATAAAAATATCTGGTATAAAAAGCGGTATCAGGTTTTTCGTTATTATATCGTATGCTCGTCATACTTACTACCATACCGTCGGTGTTAAAACTGTAAATATATTTCATACCAACCTTCTCTTCACTCTGCAGTAGAATGCTTTTTACTTTATTGCTTTTCATAAAAGTAGGATTGAATGAAAAAACAGTTTTTGTAAAATAATCATCGTCCTCCAAGGGGGTGACCTTATAGAATGGGAGCACCTGAGCCTTTCCCAAAGCCACAATACAAAAAAACAAAATAAGGGTTAAGAAGTAGCTAAGATTATGTTTTGTGTGCATCATAAAGAAAAATTTTTGTTCTTTTAAAATCGGGGGTTTCAGAAAAATCCAATTTACCCAAAAAACTTAGATAAATGGCATCAAATTTCCCGATGTCATCATTCGTAGAATTCATAATTGATATATACAATATGAGCTATTTATTGTAGCTTTATCTCCAGCTAGTTAATCTTAATAAAGTCTACAAAGAATATTTGTCAGCCAATATCTGCTTTAGAAATGAAACGTATAATAACACTATTCCTAGTTTTTTTATCAATACAGATTAATGCTCAAGATCTTAAAAACCTCAATGATGTCGCAAGTAACGAAGGTATACCGAAAGGGAAAGCTATTATCTATGGCAACTTCATACAACGATTAGGATTCAGCAGTGGCGGTTTTCCGCAGGACATACGTTTGATCAATACAGATACAAAGGAGGTTTGTGCATTTAGAGTGAAACCAACATTCAAATCATCAAAGGAAAATATCTTCATATATACTATCGAGCCGGGTAACTACGCTATTCTAAATTATTGGTGGACCCATAGTAAGTGGTATGGTGGCAAAATGTTTACAGAATATATTTTTAAGAATACGGATACAACGGATGGTTTTGAAGATAAAGTAAACGCTGGTCTGATAAGTATAGATGAATTAGAACGCTTTACTTTTAAGATCACAGAAAACTCATTAAACTATCTGGGAACCTGGCATTTTAAAACCCCTCCAGTTTCATTCACGGATGACAAAGTCATACTCGACAAGAAAATGGAAGATAGGTACAAAGCCATTGACTTTTCCCAAGCTAAGCTAGTTATACCAAACTAATAAGCTCAAATCTGGAAATGAAGAACATGTAGTATAAAAATCCTAAGTATTAAAAATATAACAACACCGGATCTTAGCCCCATCACAATATGAGAATCGAAAATAGAAGAGTTGTTAATAGAAGACAGATTAATAAGGCTATTGTAGAGGATGATAAAAAAGGTTTAATCTTAACAGATTCTAACCTAAATATTTTAAATAATCTTGGTTTCGAAGAATTCCGTCTCTTAGATTTTGCCCCTAATGGCCACATTATACTTTTGAAATCCAAAAATTGGCTAACAATACGCAATGCAAATAAAACGACAATTACAGCTTTTGACATTGAAACTAAACAACAACTCTTTTCTACTGACAAATTTCTGGGATATAGAAGCATAATTGATAAGTCATCTAACTATTTTTTACTCGAATATTATTCTGGATTATGTTGTGTAAATATTAAAAACGGTGAGGTGGTTTTCAAAAAAGATAAAATTCACAAAAGTCTTTACAATGCAGATTTACACCTTAAAAGCAACATTGTTTATATCCCAACAGAAAAAAAATCTATTCTGAGATATCACTTTGACGATCATTATTTCGATGAAATAAAACTTGAAAATATAGGCGGTACGAGTTGGATAAAATTTGATAATACCCAAACCTATCTATTGGTAAGTGACAAAAAAAATTCATTACACTGCTTTACACACGACAACTTTGTCAAACCAATATGGACAATAAATTTTTCGAAACTTAAAAAAGATAATAGAATTTGCTGTTACAATATCATAACTACTGAGAGCAATTTGGCGTGTATTCACGGATTTATGCCTGCGAGTGACCAAACTGCGTACGCCGGGGGTACACTACATATTTTCGATATCCTCTCTGGTGAAATAATTGATTCTTTGGATTATGCAAACATTCAAGAAGAAATAATCACTGATTTCCAAGAAGATGAAATCATTATTGACGACTTAAGGTCACTATCATTGAAAACTAAAACATTCCGACAGACGCCGATAGCATCATATCTACACTAGAACTAAATCGATATGGATCATTTAGACCTTATACCATTATGGCCATTAGTAGCTAACATCAAACAGGAAATTAGCTATGGTCAAGGGAAAATGGAAACCCACAATGGCACGAAACAGTTTATCCCAGGCACCGAGTATATTATCGATTGGTATGCTGGGATGTGCCAAGATATTACCGTAATTGGCTTGTCCAGGACACGAAAAAATTAATTACCCTTGTTATACGGGCTGGATGGATCGAAAACTTCTGGGTAAAGTTATGCTACAATCCTAAAGTTTGCTCAAAAATAAAGGCCAACTTTGATAGAGAGGAGGCCGGAATTTAATGGTATACAGAAAAATTTGTAAATGATATGCTTGTCGGTATACCTCAATGGAATATGCTTTATCTGTCATTTCTAATTTTTCAAGCATGCTCGATTAAATACCCAGAATTTTTTGAATACTTATTTTCCCCTTTTTAGAAAATCCAACTTTTCTAAGTCCATCTCGTGAGTAATAGGTCCTTTCTTTAATTTCTGGATTTGAAATCAATTTATTACAACTCATACTGATATTAATATATCCTACGATATCGTCTTTATTTCCGTAAAGTAAAACAGAATAGCCAGTATCAAAACAAGCAATATCTTCAGAGCCATAAGTATGATGATCTGTAATAATCTTTATAAATTTATCTTTATCCTTAATAGTCCTAATATAATCAAAACAAGGAGCTATTCTATTGTTATATACAATTGAAATAGCTTTACTTTGGTTACTTTTCTTCTTTGGATTAAACCGATACAGCTCTATTTTAATGACCTGATTAATATCAAGTTTTTTTGCAATATTTATTACTGGATAATTGTCGTCTACTGCTTTCTTCTCATCTTTCAATTGACATTTAACACCTGTAAAATAGAACATCAACAATAACATAACCAAACTTGTTTTCATAAATTATTTTCTATAGATATTGACGCTCATAACATATCCACAATTTATTCTTTTATCTTTAAAATTTGACCAACTAATATATATTTTTTTGTTACCATTCATAATTAATCGTGTCTATTAGTTCTTGCATTATCGTTATTTTATTGTCCTTTCGTATTTTATCTATATCCTTTTTTACTAACCTTTCTTATAGCATTAGTCATAGAAATAACCAAATAAAATTATTTATATTCAATTACGCAAACGACACTGAAAGAAAAGACCTTATTTCATTTTTTGTTAGTAACAGTTAAGCCTATTCAAGAACTTATGAAACGTTTGGATAAAAATAAGACGAGTCCCGTATCAAAAACGGGGAATATCAATAGACAAAACATCTTAAGAACTGATTTTGAAACTCTTACTAACTTCTATGAGATCTGTAAAAAGAAAAAAATATCTGAACGAGAAGTTTCGTTTTTAATGGGAAAGACCAACAAATATTTCCAAGGGTGCCTCAAGCTGTTTTTTAAAAGTACGATTAAACCTGAATTTCTAACCATTCTGCCGGCCATTACTTCTAAAAACATTCAAGAAATTATACCAAATGACATCGCACCAAAAGAAACTATCGATATCCATGGTACTTATAAACAAGAGAAAAACGAATTTTCGGTCTCAGATTATTATAAATTTACTATAACTTATCAAAACGGAACCACTAGAAACTATCGTTGGAAAATAGAAATTAGGAAAGGGACAAGATCTAAAGTAAACCCAGAACTATTTGAGATATTGAAAAAATTAATCTCACGCCATTACTTTCACAAGCCAAAATTTGCGCTCAATATCTATACTACACTCTATTCGAGGTTTAAAAATGCTTTCAGTCCTTTAGCGCTACAAATTACGCTTTCGAAACTAACCAATAAAAGCACCAACCCAGCATTTTCTTTGCAAGAGGGCATCGATAATACGAGGACTACGTATAGTAAGATATTGACCGAAAGCGAAAAGTTTCTGGAACATTGTCAAGACTATATGATCTGGATTTTGAGCTATGTGCCATTAGACTCCCCTTCGAGCAAATATTTCATCTGGTATGAAGATACTGACGAAAATGATAAGCTGCTAACCTCTCTTGATGGAAAAGTACTACACTCACCTTCCATCGAAGAATTGCTGACTTTGTTGAAGAGTAATAACAGTATCTTTAAAGCGCCTGTTAATTTAGAAGCATGGTTGTCCGGTATAAAAGACTTACCTCCTACCAAGTCGTACACTTATTCTCCCAAGGAAATTATTGACGGATTTAAAGTAGAAACTGTTTCTGTGGATACACTCGCTGATTTTGTAGACTTTTACAATCTGGCCGACGATCTAGGCTATCAAGATGAACGATTCGACGCTCTTCTCGAATTTCGGAAGATTGGAGAACTTACAAAAGTTTGGGATTATTTTTGCAACAACCATCTTTTCAAAGCCAGGGGACATAAGGAACTTTCTTTCGATAGGGCAAAGTTTATTGTTGATTTTAAGAAATTGGTTGGAGGGGTTGAGGCGTTAATGCATAGGTAAACGATTTTGTAGTTACAGGCTTTCATCTGATTACTAAGATTGATTTCAGCAAAATTCCGAAAAATATATTTATTAAATATAAGGATGATTAGGCGATATTTACCAACTAACTATGGAAAAATAGACGGAAATCTAGCTTTGATCTCTTGGATGACTGGGATATTTGCATTTTTCACCCTTATTTTGCACCGTTATTTTTTATGGGTAGTTTTCAATATATTGATCAGGACAAAAAATGTAAGTACAAACATAATTGCCTGAATGATAAATACAGGGTAAAGTAAATCTCCTTGGGCATAACGATATCCAAAACTGACTATCGTTACCGGAAATGTAAATGCTAATCCAACAGTTGCCCAATCGCTGTACAAAGGGTCGTCAGGATAAATAGAACATACAGATAGTGTACCTATACTCACATAAATCAATGCGATAAAAAATGGGCCTTTCCTTTTCTTAAGGTATTTGATCATATCTATTTGGCTAATTTATTTGGCCAACGCAATATAGCAATTTACAAGGATTGGTTATATCTCTAAAAAGGCATTAAATATTTTTTGCACTTGAACTTTAAATTTAATACACTCCCTTATCAAAAACATCAAAATTTATTCAAGAAGTTCTCTAGCTCATCACTGTCAGAAGAATTATTGTAATTTTCTATATCAGAATAGGCCCTACCTTAACGCGGCCCTAACCGCTTTTTTAAATCGGGTTTTTCGGAAAAATCCAATTTTCCCAAAAAGACTTAAATAAATCGCATTTTGAATTCGCGTATCAACTATACCCAAATTGCCTGATCAATGATTTCCACAATTAGGTGGTCAAGATTTCAGAAATTTCAATGATATTCTTATTTTGCTTTTTAGCTATTTTGTATTTAAGTTTGAATTGTTTTAACTACCGACTATAAACATCCCGTAATTATGGATTACACCGTTTACTCTGATATGCAAATTTTTGAATTGGTTTGTAACGGCGATGAGCGGGCCCTTCAGCACTTTATGTCGCGTTTTTGGCAACAGTTATTTAAAACAGCTTTTCATACCTTTCCAGATGCTGTAGTATGCCAGGAACTGGTACAAAATGTATTTATTAAAATCTGGGGAAATAGAGAGAAAATCAGGTTAAAGTATTCAATTCATACTTATCTATTCAGTTGTATTCGTTATGAAGTATTCCATGAAATCAAAAAAACGATGAAACATGCTGAATTAAAAAATGACGAAATCAACTACATAGATTCATTTGACCCGCTTATAAGAATGGAATACACTGAGCTGCTCGACTATGTTGAACAATTAATCGATAACCTTCCAGAGAAATGTAGACAGATATTCTATCTCAGTCGAATAGAACAATTAAATAACAAAGAGATCGCCCTGCAGCTAAACATTTCTCCAAAAACAGTAGAAAATCAAATCTCTATCGCCATTAAAAAGTTAAAGCAAGATATTTCTAAGAATACTATCTTATTCTTTATTTTCCTTTAAAATTTAATCAATTCAAAAACAAATACTTACATTTTATTTTATTAAAATCGAAATTTCCTTTTGGGGGTAAATTCAAAAATTGCACTCTATACCATAGAATCAATTTATAATTTCATGAAGGAGCCTAGATTAATATACTTAATCAAAAAAATTCTAAATAAAACTTCCACAGACCAAGAAATGATGGAAGTGGATAACGATTTATTGAATACCTACCACCACGCTCTTTTAGACAGTCAGGACCTTGCGGATAAAGATGAAATGGGGAAAAAAATACAGCAAAATGTATTAAAGGCCATTCGTGAAAGTGAGCATAGAAATAGGCTACAAAAATTGACGAGACGCTACCTGCCTTATGCGGCAGCCATATTAATCATATCAAGTATAGGATTTCTATTCTATATCAACATCATATCCGACCATTTGGATAACCCAAAACAAGAACATGCAGTGCTTAAACCTGCCCACGACAAAGCTGTGCTACAAAACGACAAAGGCAAGCTGGTCAAACTTTCAGGACAAAAGGCAGGCGACACGATCCAATTTGGGGCATTACTTCTAAAAATAGAAAAAGAGGGTGTTATTAGCTACAAAAAGCAGGATGCCGATGTTACCGGTCCACCAAAACTAGTCACATTAAAAACCCCGAAAGGAGGAAAGTTTCAGATCAATCTAGAGGATGGAACAAAAGTATGGCTCAATACCGAAAGTAGCATTGTATTTCCCGAACATTTTGATAGGGATCGGCGACTGGTCTCTATACAGGGTGAGGCCTATTTTGAGGTTGCGGAATCCAGGTCAAAACCATTTATTGTTCAGGGAGACAACTTCGGAGTCCGTGTATTGGGAACCAAGTTTAATGTATCTAGCAGAACAACCAATAAATTTTCAAAAGTTGCTTTATTACAAGGTTCAGTACAGCTAACGTCGAAAGTAGGGAACAAGATATTAAAACCCGGAGAAAGGGCCACGATGGATGCCTCTAGAGTTATCTATGATAAATTTGACCCTGAAACTGAACTCGCATGGAAAGATAATTATTTTATTTTCAAAGATGAAAATATCAAATCTGTAATGGATGAATTAGCCCAATGGTACGATGCCGAAATCATATTTCAGGGCAATGAATGGAACGACGTAAATTTTAATATTCGCATATCCAGAAGAGAAAATATAGAAGAAATCTTGTCCATAATGGAATTCACAAAATCCGTGCAGTTTAAGATCGAAGGAAGGAGGATCTATGTCATAAAAAAATAACCAATTACTAAAACTAATAAAGCCAAGATGCTCGAACATCTTGGCCGTGAATAAAGTTTTAAAATTTTCAGTCAAAAACTTAATAACCTTTTAATTCCTCACAAATTTATGAAAATAATATTGGGAAAGGAACATGCTATGTCCTTATCTAAGATAATCCTAATGATGAAATTTTACATATTTCTCGCTTTTTTAGCTACTGTAAAGGCCAACACGCCCGTTTACAGTCAGAAGGTGAGCCTACATTTTAAAAATAGTAGGCTGGATGAGGTGCTTACAGAACTCAGCAAGCAGGCGCACGTCGACTTGGTCTATGACACCAAGCTGCTGAAAAATGCCCGCCCCGTGACGCTTAGTCTGAATGGGGTTTCACTCAATGACGCGATGAAAGCTCTTGTCGAAGGGCAAGGCCTAGAGTTTGAAGTAAGGAAAAAAACCTTGGTCATTCGTCCCAAGATAGAAAAACTGGATATTCAGAACACAAACTATCCGACGGAGATCCAAAAAAGTGTCAGTGGAACGGTCAGCGATCAACAGGGCAATCCATTGGCCGGGGTAACAGTCAGAATAAAGGATTCTCAACTAACCACATCAACAGATAACAAAGGTAATTTTACAATTTCCCCTCCAACTGGAGAACAGGTACTGACATTCAGCTTTATCGGTTACCAAACCCTCGAACGCAAAATTAACAAAGACCGCGAGAGTTACCTGACTGTTACCTTAACCTTGGCGAGCAACAACTTAGACGATGTCGTTGTTGTGGGATATGGTACACAGAAGAAAATTACAGTCACCGGTTCGGTAAGTTCAGTGAATATGGCCGATATGCGGACCCCTGTTCCAAATCTATCGAATGCACTGGCTGGAAAAGTAGCCGGGATCATCTCTGTTCAGTCTAGTGGTGAACCGGGTTATGATAATTCTACTTTCACCATCCGTGGTATAGGCACCTTCACCGGAAATAAATCACCATTGATTATAATCGATGGTGTACAGCGGGACGATGTCAATGGAGGCTTCGCTGGATCTTTCAATAATATAGACCCCGAAGATATTTCGAGTATATCGCTGCTTAAAGACGCTTCGTCTACAGCGATGTACGGTGCAAAGGGGGCAAACGGTGTAATGATCATCACAACAAAAAGAGGCGTTGCCGGTAAACCTAAAATCTCCTTCAAAGCTGAATCTGGGTTTTCAAGTTTCACGAAAACTCCGCAGATGCTGGATGGTATAAAATATATGGAACTCCAGAATGAGGCAAGAACAAATATGGGCTTAACACCCGTATACTCTGATGAACTGATCCAAAAAACACGGAGTGGCTTGGACCCTTATATGTACCCCAATGTCAATTGGATAGGCGAAGTATACAAGAAAAATTCCTTCTTAAACAATTTCAACCTGAATATCAACGGTGGCGGAGAATCTGTGAAGTACTACATTTCTGCATCTTATTATAATCAAAAGGGTCCTTACAAGGTAAGTAATATAAATAATTACAATCCCAATTTAGATTTTAAACGTTATGATTTCCGTAGCAATGTTGATGTCAATTTAACGAAAAGTACCTTGGTTCAGCTTAATTTGACGGGTATGTTGGTCAATTCAAGATATCCTGGAATATCGGCCGGAAACCTATGGTACCTAGCTTATGCAACTACACCCGTCGCCTACCCCACCAGGTATCCGGACGGAAGATGGGCAGGGCCTTTAAATAATGGCGGCAGCAATCCGTTAAATGAGGTTCAAAATAACGGTTATTCTGACGAGTTTAAACCGGTTATCCAATCGGTTCTGACCATCAATCAAAAACTAGATGCGGTTACTGAAGGGCTTTCTGCTTATGCTCGTTTTTCATTTGACAGCTATGGTGAATTCAATAACCGTAGGTCCGGAAGGAATGACTTATGGCAAGCAACAGGTCGTACACCACAAGGAGAGCTTATCTTCAACCAGACCCGCGTGGGTCAGCAATTCCTTGATTATAGCCAAGAATCAGCCGGTCAACGCGTTATGTACCTTGAAACCAATTTAAATTATGACCGTACTTTCAATGACCATAAAATAGGCGGAATGTTACTCTATAATATGCGAAACCGCTTGGTCAGTTTGGCCGGCTCGGTGATCGGTGCTATCCCCTACCGCAATCAGAGTATTGCAGGACGGATTACCTACGGCTTCCGGGATAAATATCTTGCGGAGATCAACGCCGGCTATACGGGATCTGAAAATTTTGAGAAAGGCAAGAAATTTGGTCTATTCCCTTCCATTTCGGGTGGCTGGGTCATCTCCAACGAAGAATTCTTCGAACCGCTGAAAAACACATTTAATCTATTAAAGATTAGGGGATCCTATGGAGTTGTCGGTAACGATAACATTGATGGGGGCAGATTTCCCTACTTAACACAAATTGGCGCTGGTGGAAATACAGGTTTTGGCCTGAATGGGACTTCGGCAGCGGGAATGACCGAGAATGTACTGGGCGTACAGAACCTCACCTGGGAGAAGTCTTATAAAAGTGATATCGGTCTAGAAATCGGTCTCTGGAACAAACTCAATATCGTATTGAGCAGATATCATGAAAACCGGAAGGATATTCTTATCCGGAGGAAATCAATCTCTTCGATTGCCGGTTATAGTAATTTGAATGTTTTCGCGAATCTTGGCGAAATGAACAACACCGGAGTAGACGCAAATCTGGAATACAATGATAAATTCGGCGGTGTCAGCATGCGTTTGTTCGGAAATGTAACTTACAGTAAAAATAAAATTATTTTTGCCGACGAGCCGATCCGCAAATATAGTTATCAAGCTGAAACAGGAAAACGTTTTGGCGAATATAAAGGGTATGTGGCTACAGGTTATTTTGTAAGCAATGAGGAAATTGCCAACTCACCCGAGCAAAAGTTTAATCCAGTGCAACCAGGTGATATCCGTTATAAAAACCTGAATAGTGCTGACGACAATGTCATTGATGCTTTTGATGAGACCTACCTTGGTAAATCGTGGTTTCCAACATGGCTATTTGGTGCTGGATTTGGAATCTCCTATAAGGGCTTTGATCTTTCTCTATTCTTTCAGGGTGTTGGTGATGTTGGTATTATGGCAAATGGTTCGGGAATTGATTTTCCGGGAGGTGGGGCTAAGGGCGCTGGCGTTATCCCATTTTCGGGCATTGGACTTTACCCCAACAATACCATGTCTATTGTCGAAGATCGCTGGACAGCTGATAATCCACGCCAGGATGCCTATTACCCACGCCTTACCATGGCGAACAACTCGGACAATAATTACCTGAATAGTACCCATTGGCTAAAGGACGGAGCTTACACACGGTTAAAACAGGCTTCAATCGGTTACAATATTAAAGCTAAAGGATTAGACAAGCTCGGATTTAACGCACTATATGTATATTCTTCGGGGCAAAACTTACTGACTTTCAGCAAATTTAAGCTTTGGGATCCCGAGTTGGGTGATAATGGCGCTAAATATCCATTGAACCGCATGATCACCTTTGGTGTTCGGGCACAGTTTTAAACCTATTTAATCTTAGCAAACATGAAATACAGATCAACAAAATATATTGCTTTGGGCTTACTGACACTAAGTTTAATGCAAAGCTGCACTTATCTCGACAAAAAACCGGACAATCTACTGACCTCCGATATGCTCTGGGAAACCCGCGCCAACGCAGAAGGTTACCTGAATCAGATTTATAGTTATGTAAAAATGCCCGTGGATGACTATACCGTTTTGGGAGCAAGTGACGAAAACTCGTGCAATATCCCAAGTGTAAATGTACGCAAGATGGTTGCAGGCAACTGGAATCCCCAAAGTGCTTATTGGCAAGAGTACTGGAATGATGCGTATAGTGCTATCAGACAATCATTTGTTTTCGAAGAAAACATCGATAAAGTTCCGGAAAGTGCGATGGGCTCTGACCTCAAGATACAGTATAAAGCCGAGGCAAGATTTCTCCGCGGATGGTTTTATTGGAAATTGCTCCGCCAATATGGTCCGGCAGTATTATTGGACAAACCACTTGGCTTAAATGAAGACTATAATAATTACCCTCGCAACTCATTTCAGGAATGTGTGGATTATATCAATAAGATGATGGATATGGCTGCGGCTGATCTGCCTGTTGTTTGGTCCTCCTCGGCCAATTACGGACGCCCGAGTAAAGGTAGCTGTCTAGCCGTAAAATCACAGGTAGCTCTTTGGGCTGCCAGTCCGTTATGGAATGGGAATCCCCGCTTTGCCGACTTTAAGAACAAAGACGGAAAAGCTTTAGCTCCGTTGCAAAACGATCCCAGCAAATGGAAAATAGCCGCTGATGCTGCAAAAGCTGTCATCGATTTAAATACTTACAAGCTTTTTACAAATCTGGAGGAGGGAGATACCAATTTCGACCCGTACCTGTCCTTCCGTGATCTCTTCCTCACGAGCTTTAATAGTGAGATCATATTTTCTACTCACAGAGCCGATACCTGGCAATGGGGGCATGAAAAACGAAGCGCTCCTGAACCAGGTGGTATCAATATGATGAATGCGACTCAGAATGTGGTGGATGCTCACCTGATGCGCAATGGTAAAACCATAGACGACCCTACCTCCGGCTATAAAGAAGATGGCTTTGTGCAGCAAGATGATCCCGCTAACTATGGAAAGTCAAGGGACGGAGTAAATAGAGGCTACATCACGGGTAACTCTTCGATGTATGTGGACCGCGAGCCACGATTCTATGTCAACATTCTATACAATGGTAAGCCAATATTACCTGCGCCTACAACGGATGATCGTAACTATTTTTCATCGGATGTCAATAAAGATGGCCGTGGTAGAGCAGAATTCTATTATTCGGGAAAAGCAGGTGCAGGACAAAATTCAAATAGCGCTGACAAAACTGGTTATATCGGGCAGAAAAATGTGAGTCCAGCCTCCAACATCCGCCAGGACCGTGCTGTTTACCGTCCATTTATTCATCTTCGTCTTGCGGAGATCTACCTAAACTATGCCGAAGCAATGAATGAAGTCAACCCTGGCCATCCAGATATTCTAACCTATTTAAATCTTGTCCGTCAGCGGGGCGGCTTGCCGAAACTTGAATCGGTTTACCCTCAGGTGGCTGGCAACAAGGATGAACAACGCAAATGGATCTTGCGTGAGCGGCAGATTGAACTGGCTTTTGAAGGAGACCGTTATTTTACGCTAATCCGTCGCTTGATGATGGGAAATCCCACTGTTCAGACGATATATCGTCTGAACGTTAGTGCCAACGATAATGGTCAGGGCTTTGCTTTTCAGGATTTTTATAAACGGCAAACGCTGCAAACCCGGTATTGGAATGACAAGATGTATCTATTCCCCATCTTACAAGATGACATTGACAAGAATAATGCGCTTGTACAAAACCCGGGATGGTAATTAAAATATGGACTTTATTTTTAAAGATTTATGAAATTAACATATAACGCAACTAGTTTAATCTTTTTTGCTCTCCTTATCCTTAGTCTAGCTGGCTGTAAAAAAGAGGATGCCGGTTTTACCCACGATCCCAATACCCCCATAGTCATTACCGACTTTCTTCCAAAACAGGGATCTGGAGGAACTGAGGTATTGATCAATGGCGAGAATTTTTCCTTGGATACCGCAGCGATAGCTATAAAAATAGGTGGTGTTCCCTTAAAAGTTATCGCTTCCAATGGTACACAGATCATGGCTGTTGTACCGAAAAAAGGAGGAACCGGCCCTCTTGAAATTTCGATCGGTGGAAAATCCGGCACTTCGAAAGATACTTATACCTACCTTTACACAAGAACGGTAACCACATTAGCGGGTAATGGCGCTGCAGGATTTGCCAATGGTAAAGGTACCGATGCCATGTTTAATTTTAGCGGTGAAGCCTGGTACCGTAACAACGGTATAGTCGTGGATGACGCATTAAACGTATATGTAACTGACCCAGGTAATCACTGTATACGAAAAATAGACCCGAACGGAAACGTAACAACATTTGCAGGTTCTCCAGGTAATGGTGGTTTTGCTGAAGGGAAAGGCACTGAAGCACGTTTTAGTCTCCCCTATGGCCTTACCATAGATGAACATGGAAATCTGTATAGTGCTGATCCAGGTAATTGGGATATCCGAAAGATTTCTCCAGACGGAACCACCAAAATCGTTGCTTGGGGCCATAGTGCCCCATGGTTTATCGCTTACGACAGAACTTCAAAAAAAATCTATTACAATGTCGTTGATTCACCGGCCCCTATCTACCAGATCAATTTGGACGGTACGGCCTCTAATACTGTTATCACCGGACTGAATTATCCTGCGGGTATGGCCTGCGGTTCAGATGGCAGTCTTTATATCGCTTTACATGGCGATAATCAAATCCGCCAATATGATCCAAAAATCTGGAAGTATACCGTTATTGCTGGAACGGGCAAATATGGCTATAAGAATGGCCCAGGGAAAGACGCCGAATTCGCACTCCCTTGGGGCATTGCAGTCGACAGTCAAAACAATATTCTAATTGCTGGAAATGGTACCAATGGCGGCGATAGTAATTCTCCCGACCAAAGCATCCGCTTTGTAGACGGCAAAACATATCAGGTAAGTACCTTTGCAGGATCGGGCAAGTCTGGCTTCATAAATGGTATTGGAGAAGCGGCGGCATTCAATGTGCCTGAAGGCGTTGCCGTTGACAAAAACGGAACTGTGTATGTACTGGATAAAAAGAACAATAGCATTCGTAAAATCATATCAGAATAAGAATTCTGTAATTTCAATGAACAGCCTCTATTAAAAAGGAGGCTGTTATTATATACAGCCCTATCAATGAAATTAAAATATTTATTTTCACTTTTATTAATTGCTCAAAACACAACTCTGTCGTGTGCATCCTGTAAGAAATGCGCTCCCTTAGCTCATAATCAGACCAAGATCCCTCTGAAAAACAAATATGTCGACATAAACGGTAACGATAACAATTTGGGTACTAGAAATGCCCCTTTTAAGTCTATTTCAAAAGCAATCGCCAGCGCTTTGCCCGGTGATACGGTATTTGTAAAGAAGGGAACTTATCATGAGAAGGTATTTATTTCAAACTCCGGCACGATTGAAAAGCCGATAGTCCTAATACCCTATTCCAATGAGCTAGTTCGTATTAATGGAGACGGACTGTTAATTTCCGAAATGGAAGCGTTACTAACGATAAGGAAGGCAAAAAATATACAGGTCGAAGGGTTTATAGTTGAAAATTTTAGAACAAGCGCCAAAGGAATTGATATAAATGGCATTATTATCGACAAGGGATCAAAAAATATTAGCCTCCGAAAGAATACAATCCACCATATCGAAAATAATGCTTCTCCACAGGATGGACGAAGTGGACATGGTATACTTGTTATAGGCAATACTGCCGAACCGCTAACAAATATTATTGTTGAAGAAAATATTGTTCACGATTGCAATACAGGATATTCTGAAAACATAACCGTCAACGGGTATGTTGACGGATTTACTATTCGCAGAAATAAGGTTTATAACGGTGAAAATATAGGAATAGTCGCTGCAGGTGGATATGCAGGTAATGCCAATCCAGCACTTAATTATGTACGCAATGGTCTGATCAGCGAAAATGAAGTTTACGATATTAATGGAAAAACAGGTCCTATTCCTGCGTTTGAAAAACATAATGGCGCCATCGGAATTTACATTGACGGTGCGCGAAATATAATCGTTGAAAGAAATTGTGTTTATCGTTGTGGCCGGGGTATTGGACTCGTAAGTGAAACTGATAATTTTCCCACACAGGATTGTATTGTACGGAATAATTTAATTTATAACAATTCCCTTGCGGGAATTAGTTTAGGTGGTTATCTTAATTACACCGGCGGTGGAACGATAAGATGCTATGTTGTCAATAATACCTTATATAAAAACAGCTTAGATCGTGGATACTTTGACGAGTTCGAAGGAGAAATCCGATTGGTCGAAAATTGTATGGATAATGTACTACAAAACAATATTATTTATACAATACCTGGACAGCCTTTTATAAACAAATATACCAAGTCGGGACGAGGCAATAATCTGGATTATAACCTCTATTTTAGCGAGAACAACGCTACTTGGATATGGGAAGGACAGACCATCTTATCTTCTGACCAATGGAAAAAAATCTGTAAAACCGATCTGCATTCTAATTATAACCAAAATCCATGTTTTGTGAATCCAACCGCAGCTGATTATAGCATAAAAAGAGGTTCTCCTGCAAGATCTTCCGCTAACTTTATTTCCCAACAGATCAATGGAAACTTAGATCTGAGCGGAAGACCGAGAATAGTTAAGGGATTGCTGGACAAGGGAGCCCATCAGCATAAATAAAAAACATCAGCGTGTTTTTGAATAGTGAAAAGTTTAGGCATTTAAAATTAGCTCGGGTATGAAATCAATTCATTACATTAGCTGAGCAAAATTCCTCATTGCACAAGTACAGAGATTTACAAAAATTTCTATCATGTCATTACGCAGCATAGAATTTTCTTGTAGATGAATCTCGAAAGTGGCGTTTGTCGGATAATACCTTTGTTCAAAATTTCAAAAATGAAAAAAACGTTTATTTTACCAGTTCTTGTTATCGGATTTTTAATTTGGTTTTTGGCAACGTTGGCTTTCCGATTTGCGGGACAATTCTTTTTTATTACCGATTCACCGGTCGTACTTACTAGTTTATATGCAGCAGTAATTCCTGCATTGATTTTGATTTCAGTCTTAACTTTCAAAAGATTTAAACTTTCAGGTTTTGAAAATATAGTCGCTGGCGTGCTATTGGTATTGCCGGGAATGATTCTCGATACATTCGCTATTCAATTTTTTGAAGAGATCTTTCCCAATATGCCGTCAAGCCGAGCTGCAACATTTGGTTCTTGGCTCATGTGGGCTTATAGCGTTGTATTATTAACATCAGTCGTTACAGGACTGCGACAAAATAGGATACTTGGCGGGGACTGAAGAACAGACATGCGCTATGGTAATAAATACCGTTTAGCGTCCTCTTTTCAGCATGCCTATTTCAATATGTTTTATAGTTATATCGTGTTCTCAACAGCATACACTGCCAAAGGTTAATAGAATATTACCGGAATTTATTGATTTTTTAAATAAGACCCATCTCTATAATCGCAGCCAGTTCATCACATCCCATGACCAATAGATAACGCAAACTATTAGGAACATAACCAAAGAATTTTTTGAAAGCTGCAGTAAAATGGCTTGCGTGCTTATAACCAAGTTTATTTCCAATAACGCTGATCGTTAATCTGTGATCTTTTAATAGATGTTGTGCTCGCTGCATTTTACACTTCAACACAAAATTGAATATCGTTATTCCATAATAGCTTTTAAAGTGCTGTTTAAGATATTGAACATTGGTCCCAACTTCTTTTGCAAGTTTATGTATGGTATAGGTCTCATGAAGGTTTGTTTCGATAAGCAATTTCACCTGGCTAATTTTCTCAATATCTGATTCGCGTAGTTCCAGTTTATTGGATGGAATACCGGGCTGCACAGCATCCATTAGGGTTGAGAGAATAAAAAGTGATTTGGACTTATAAAATGCAGGTAATAACAAACTGCTTCCATTCATTCGTATTAGATCCTTAGCTTTTACATACGTTATAAGCGACGTCTCCTCTGAAATTTTCTCCGCATTTAGTATTGCATCATTTATCGCAACTATATGCTGCTCGGAAATATCCATTTGCTTAAGATAAGAGTCTCGATATAACAGTATGAGACAGCGCGAATTGCTATGTTTGGATGTGATACTGACTGTATTCGCATGCAATCGTAGCAACATACTACTGCCCTCTTTCAAAACAATTTTCTTCGGCCCCGTTGACAAGCTGCAGCCCTCTTCAATAGCTATAATAACAAGATAGCTCTTATCTTCCGGAACAATGTTATGGTCTGTGTACGGATAGACCATCCTTACTTTATAATCCGGATGATCGTATTTAAATGCTTTTTTTTCTGCTTGAAGTAACTCCATCGAATAGAAATTTCCAATAGTATAAGTCTTATTTCCGATTGCGTTATTCGGTAAATTATCTTAGCAAGTATCTTCGTAAGCTATTTATTTAGACTTAATATAATCAAAGGTATTGAAATCATACTACTTATTCAATTAAACATTAAAAAATGTTAAAAAGCTACTTATTAATCCTATTTCTATTCTTCACCTCGCAGTTTTATGAAGAGGTGGCCGCACAGACTAATTTTACCGTAGAGGGGCGTATCCTGGATTTAAAAACCGAAGAGCCTATTGGTGGCGTTTCAATCCGTGTGAAAGAAAGTATCAAATCAAATTCTGTGATGACAGGTTCACAGGGCAGTTTTCGTATCCGCCTTCATCAGGGACAGACATTGGTGGTCTCACATCTCAATTATACGCCACAGGAAATTCAGGTTCGTAGTGGACAATCCAATCTTGTCATCCGACTAGCTGAAGACCCACACATGCTATCCGAAGTAAACGTAACTGGTGCATTGGGGATAAAAAGGCAAGCACGTGAACTCGGTACTTCGGCACAATCTGTGGACAATCAAGAATTGAATCTTGGTAAGGTCGTAAATCCTCTTTTGGCGTTATCGAGCAAAGTTGCCGGACTAAGGATCAATGCAACAGACTTAACAACAGGAAAAACTGACCCAGGAATTCAAATTAGGTTAAGAGGAACACGTTCTTTAAACCGGTCAAAAAATGATCCCATATATGTTGTGGATGGTGTACCATTGCCCGATATTACCCGAATAAATCCCAATGATATCCAAGACATTACTGTACTGAAGGGAGCTAATGCTGCTGCGTTATATGGATCTGAAGGTGTTAATGGTGCAATTATGATCACCACAAAATCGGGTCGGGCAGAAAGAGGGCAGATCAACTATAGCAATAGTACGCTGTTTTCCAAGGTTTTCCTGCTACCCCCTGCTCAACAGCGTTTTGGTCAAGGACAAAATGGTGTGTACAGTCCTGTAGCAAATGAATCTTGGGGAGATCGTTTTAATGGTGAGGTCAGAGATTTTGGGTTGCCCATCAATGGTGTACAACCAACGAAGGTATATAGTGCTCCGGATAAAGATAACCGATTGGATTTTTTCGACACGGGGGTAACAGTACAAAACGATCTATCATTCTCTTCTGGCGATGACAAAGGATCTTATTACGTTTCTTTGCAGGATGTTCGTATCAAAGGTGTGATTCCGGGCGACAAATCAAGTCGTACGGGAGTACGATTTAATGGGTCGCGTCGATTTAACAAGTTGAATACCTCTTTCAATACAAATTATGTTTTTTTCAAGAACAATACGACAAGTGATGGCCCATGGTTATCTGTTTATACACAACCCGCCAATATCGACTATAAAGATGCACGAAACTGGCATGATCCAAGTTCGCCAAATCATCCTTTAAATTGGTATAATCCAGTTGCCGGGACTAGAAATCCCATTTTCATGGCTGACAATAACAGAAATACCTCTGATCAGCATACATTAAATTCAAAACTGGAGTTTAATTATGAATTTACAGATTGGTTAGATGCGACTTTCCGTACGGGACTATATTTCCAATCAGAACCTGGTCGTGTGACGAACAGAAAATTGGTTTCTAATATAGCAACAAGAAATATAAATGGTAGCGTAAATGATACACATAGAGGCTTTACCCGTTTCAACAATGATTTGATACTGAATTTTCATAAGAACTTTGGAGATTTCTCTACCAAGTTTTTGGTCGGACAAAATGTTCGAATGGATGATACGAAATCTATCAATATCAGTGCTACAAATCTATTATTTGAAGATATATTCAATCAGGGCTCTCGCACTGGCGAATTGGCCGGTGGTTCAACAATTACAAAATACCGTTCGCTCGCGACTTACGGAGAATTTACGGCTGGATATAAAAACTATCTTTTTCTAACGTTTACAGGAAGAAATGATCAGGTATCTGTGCTTGACCCAGGAAACAATAGTTATTTTTCTCCAGGTGTAAGTTCCTCTTTTGTATTTACAGATGCGATCGCGAGCCTGCAGAAGAGCAGGGTATTGAGCTACGGTCGTATTTTTGCTTCTTTTAATAAGACAGGAAACGTAACCTTAGATCCTTATCGTCTGAACCTGAGTTATAGCCAAACCGCGGGTTTTCCATTTGGTAGTTTGGTCGGATTTACTCCTTCCCTATCTGAGCCTAACCGATCGATAAAACCCGAATTTGTTAAATCATTTGAGGTAGGTACCCAGCTCGGATTTTTTAACGACCGTTTGCGGACGGATATTGTTTATGCTTATTCGGACTCGGATGGACAAATATTTGATGCTGGTATCTCGCGTGCAACGGGCTTCAATTCAACGATCGTAAATGCTGGACAGATCATCAATAAGACCTATGAAATCATGATCAATGGAACCGCAATTAAAAGCAAAGATTTGAACTTACAGTTTGGCCTTAATTTCAGTTATACCGACACAAAAGCCAAAAATCTATATGCAGGCGACGAGTTTAACATCTTTCGACAAGCTTACGCTATCAAAGGCCTACAATATCCAACACTTCGCATGACTGACTTTTTAAGGGAAGACGGGAAAATCGTTTTGGATCCAAACGGGAATGTAATCCCTTCGGAAGAAGAAAAGGTAATGGGAACGATGGTACCGCCCTATCTTTTTGGATTTAATACCAAATTCAACTATAAATCCTTTACAATGGGTTTTCAGATTGATGCAAGACTGGGAAGTTGGATGTATTCGGAGGTAATCCCGAGGATGTTTGCTGCCGGAACACATCCGGAAACTGCAAAATACGATAGACAGCCTTTTATTATGCCTAATTCTATGGTACGCCTGGCTGACGGATCAATTGTCGAAAATAATGAGGTATATTCTAAGGGAGATAAAGCGTGGTGGACGGCATACGGAAATATACAATCTGTCACCGCCGCCAAAGGAGATTACCTAAAGCTTAGGGAACTCTATATCGGGTATGATTTGCCGCAATCGTGGCTATCCCATCAACGGATAATCAAAAAAGCAAGCATTGGTTTTGTGGGAAACAACCTTTTCATCGTCAGGCATTCTTCCAATACAATCGGCGACCCAGAGGCACTTTATAATCAAACAGATGGCTACAACAGCTTCAGACAGATTCCGACATCAGGATCAATGGGTTTTAATGTCAACATTACTTTTTAATACTACGGAGATGAAATACACTATCATAAAATCAGCCTTATTTGCGATTACTTTACTTACAGCGAGCTCCTGTAAGGACTTTCTTGATGTAAATGATAATCCGAATGCGCCAATAAAGGAAAATTTAAGCCTAAATGCCAAGCTTCCTGCCGCCTTGGTCGTATCTGCCGTAAATGAATCTGTCCAACTGAATCAGATCGGTGGTTTGTGGGGAGGTTATTGGGGAACTTCAAATGAGGGAGTGAGTACTTTTACAGCATTAAAGACCTATAACGGTCCTGCGATAAGGGATACAAGAGACGGCATACCTGTCTGGGAATCCAATTATAACAACCTACTGTATTACAAAGAAATTTTGGATCAGGCCAATGTCGAAGATGCAAGATTTTATGCGGGGATCTGTAAGATCATGATGGCTCACCATTTCTTTACACTTGTTGACTTTTACAATAATGTTCCCTTCAGTGATGCTTTAAACGGCTCTGTTAACCTGCATCCGAAATATGAATCGGGAAAAGATGTTTATGCCAAGTCCGTTGATCTAATTACCGAAGGTATTGCAGATATCAAGGTTGCTTCTCTGTTGCCCACAACAGACGACGTTCTTTTCAAAGGCGATAAAAGCAAATGGACCAAATTTGGTAACACACTAAAATTAAGAGCTTTGCTGAAACAATCGGAAGTTTCTAGTCAAGAATCCTATATTAAGCAGGAAATATCGAAAATTATCGAAGAAGGTTCAGGATTTCTTTCCGAGAATGCAGCTGTCAATCCGGGATATCTCAACACTGCAGCAAAGATGAATCCTTTTTACGAGACCTTTTATCGGAACAATGCAGGTGTGGCAGTAGCAAATTATGCCAATATCAGACCAACACAATTTTTGATCAACACGTACAAAGCCTATAACGACCCGCGCTTACAACAAAACTATACGCAGGTCAGCGGAGAATTTAAAGGTGTCCTTTTTGGAAATAATACCATAGCTGAGGAGTTTGCAGCGGTTAATACTTCAGCCTTAAAGGGTCCGCTGGAGAATGGTAAACAGCCCGCTGGGATTATAAAATCATTTAGCCAGTCAACCGTTCTCATTTCCTTAGCGGAAACTGCCTTTTTAGAAGCAGAGGCCATCGAGCGGAAATGGATTAGTGGCAACGCGAATGAATCCTACCAAAAGGGAATTCAAGCCTCATTTAATTATCTGTTCAACCAAAATAATTACAATGCGCAATCCTACATAAACCAGAAAAGTGTTATTTATACGGAAGCGAGTAACAAAATTCAACAGATCATAACCCAGAAATGGCTTGCATTGCACAACATCAACAATATCCAGGCATGGAACGATTATAGACGTCTGGGTTATCCTGCAATACCAAATTCACTATCATCGCCAAGTTCAGGAGCGTATCCGTTGCGCTTTATGTATCCGGAGACAGAAATCAATACCAACAACGCCAACGTGCAAGCACAAGGAGAAAATGGAGTCCTGCTGGCAAGGGTATGGTGGGATACAAAATAGTATTGTTTATCAATATAGAAATTTAGATGAGAGAGCTAATGTTATCAATTGTGGGTAGCATTATTTGTCAGACGGGGTCCATTGCATGGGCCCCGTTCTTTTTATGACAAATTGCAGTTTTACCTCCTAGACTTCCAAAATCACCATCAAGATTTCTCCATATCTAATGCTCATTTTTTTACAATTACATTTAGTGAATCAGGCAGTTATAATACCCATACAAGTTATAATGAGACAGGTCTACCTGCTTTTGCGATGGATAGCAATTTAACTTTTATTTTGGCCTTGGATTTTGGCTGGTGACGCCAGAAAATAAATTTGTCCGCTCCGCTAATGTCAGCACATTTTTCTGGGGTGGCACATTCAATACACATTATTGGGTCGATCCACAGGAAAATATGATCGGTCTTATTTTCACACAGGAATATATGGTTAACTCTTCTTTATTGATTGGATTCATGCGACTTACTTTGAAATTTTTTAAAAAAGTAAAGAACCCACAAAAACTGGGTGTATCCGTACACCGCATCTTCAACCGGAATCGTTAATACCCTGATCCCCATAAATTCCATGGGATTGTAATTGACTATCGGAGATTCCAATCCTGTTCCGGTGAGTATACCATTGACAGGTAAAAAGCCCAACATAAGCAAGGTAAAGACTAGAGAGGCCTGCGTAATCCATTGTATCCGAAATGCAAAATGAAAAAGCAGCAAGGTCACGATAGTCACCGTAGCGGTAACAACCGTATAAATTCTGTCGGCATATCGAAGTGCCACCACAGCACATATAATGACACTCACAAAGACTACGATATTATTAAAGGCGGAAAGCGATTGTAATCTAAAAAATTTATCGATACAGAAATAAGTAAATATACAGGAAAAAGGGATAAATATAAAGAATAACCATTCTTCCAATGGCAAGCCTGCGATTATCAGGCCTAAAGTATATTTCGTATCAAACCACCACACTCCCCTACTGTTAAACCAGACATCCCAAGCGATAAAAAAAACAGCAACAAGGGCCGCTGCCTTTAAGAATGGAACAAACTCACGATCGAATCGAAGCCGCTTGTCGAAGGATGCGACAAAACAGATTACGACCGTAAAAAATAAGATAAGCGAGTAAGTATATGGCATCATATTTTTTCATTGTTAGTATACATTTTAAAGTATTTCATCGGAACATATAAAAAACCAAAACATTCGCCCTCCTCTTTACCTAAATGTTTATGATGTTGTTTATGAGCACGCCGAAGCGCCAAAAAGTAACGGTTATTTGTTTTACTCAACCATTTGAAGCGTTGATGGATAAATATATCATGCACAAAGAAATACGCCATACCATAGAGCATAATCCCTAATCCGATGTAAAACAGATAATTGTAATCCCTTAACGAACCGAAATACATCAACGCG
Organism: Sphingobacterium sp. HSC-15S19; assembly: GCF_050433745.1. NCBI lineage: Bacteria > Pseudomonadati > Bacteroidota > Sphingobacteriia > Sphingobacteriales > Sphingobacteriaceae > Sphingobacterium > Sphingobacterium sp. HSC-15S19. Next base: position 319,476 of record NZ_JBNPWQ010000001.1, on the reverse strand, counting down.
ATGGTGGGAAGAGCAAAAATGATAAAAAAGTAATCATTCTTTTCCAAAAAGCCCGCATTGCTATGATCATGATGATCGCGATGTAATACCCAGAGAAAGCCGTGCATAATATACTTATGGATAAGCCAGGTTGCGCCCTCCATAGCAATAAAAGTGACCAATACAGTAATAAAATTCATAGCTTTATTTTATAAGTAAGCAGCTTTGTAACGCAGATAACTTTTTAAAGCAACATAGGCTTTTTGTGCATTTGGTATCCTCACCCTGCTTTCCAAAATCTCCTTTGAGGACTTTTTTCGAATCTTCGAAAACAGGGAAAGATAATATTTGTAAGCCAGATAAACGCCAAATTTTGCCGATGCAGGCAATTTTTTAATTCCCAAAAGCGCTTCCTTAAATTCGCTGTGTATCTCATCCTCAATCTGGCTTTTGAGTGCATTATCAAAGACAGTCATATCCAAATTCGGAAAATAGGTACGACCAAGAACATGGTAGTCGTCTTTAAGATCCCGCAAGAAGTTTATCTTCTGGAATGCAGAGCCCAGTTTCATAGCGTAAGGTTTTAACTCCTCATAACGCTGTCTATTACCTTCTGTAAAAACCTGTAAACACATCAATCCCACCACTTCAGCCGAGCCATAGATATATTCTTTATAGCGTTCAGAATTATAGTCGACTTTATTCAGGTCCATTTCCATGCTATGCAGAAATTGGCGGATTAGCTCGACGTCGATAGCATACTTATGTACCGTTTCCTGAAAAGATTGTAATATCGGATTTAATGAGATACCTTCCTCTAAAGCACAGTTTGTCTCGAGATATAACCGCGCCAACAGCCGCTTTTTATCATATCCATGAAAACTGTCTACGATTTCATCAGCCAATCGTACATAGCCATAAATCGCATAAATACTAGCCCTAATGCTGGGCTTGAGTGCCAAAATACCGAGCGAGAAACTTGTACTATATTTTTCAGTTGTTTTTTTGCTTACTTCATAAGCGAGTTCATCAAATAGCTTTTTCATGGTCTTATGTTTTACGATATAATTCAATGGCTTCTTTGGCAACAATTTTCCCTGATAAAATGGAGGGAGGCACCCCGGGACCAGGAACGGTTAGCTGACCTGAATAAAAAAGATTATGGACTTTCTTATTTCTGATCTTGGGTTTCCATACCGCTGTCTGTTTCAATGTATTTGCAAGTCCATAAGCATTTCCAGCGTAAGCATTATAATCGCTGATAAAGTCGCTTACACAGTAACTCCTCTTGTATGCAATCTGTTCATATAGGTTTTTTGTACCGGTACGCTTTTCCAAACGCTTCAACATCTTAATTAGATATTTTTCACGTGTTTCATCATCATCCGAGATAGCAGTTGCCAAGGGCATTAATAAGAAAAGATTCTCACTGTTTGCAGGGGCTACATGCGGATCCGTTTTGGATGGACAACATACATAGAACAGCGGATTTTCAGGCCACTTTTTTTCACCATAGATACAGTCAATATGATCATCCAACGGATGTTCAAAGAAAAGTGTGTGATGTGTTAGATTTGGAATGGACGATTTCATACCGAGGTAATAGATCAAACTTGAGGGGGCAAAGGTCCTGCTCTTCCAATAATCATCGTCGTAGTTTCTCAACTCCTTGGCAAGTAGTGTTTCGATATGGTGATAATCGGCCGATGCAACCACGAGATCAAATGGATGATTCACACCATTAACAACTACAGAAGTGATCTTATACTTTTCTATATTTAACGCATCAACATTATGATCAAAATGGAAAGTGACACCTTGTCTCTCCGCTACTTGCTGCATCGCCAGTACTAACTGAAAAAAGCCCCCTTTGGGATAATGAGTTCCAAGTGCATAACCGCCGTAGTTCATCAGGCTATATAACGCCGGAATATCCTTGGGTGAAGCGCCCAAAAATATAACGGGGAATTCCATCAATGTCCGCAATCTTTGGTCCTTAAAATATTTGGCAACATAGGATCTAAAATTAGAAAGTAAATCTAGCTTAAAAGCACTAAGTGCAATTTTTGGAGAGAGAAATTCGCCCCAATTGTGACAGGGTTTATTCACAAAATCCCGCATGCCGACTTCATACTTAAATTTTGCAGCTTCCATAAATCTATCCAACTGCGTACCAGCCCCAGGTTCGATCTGTTCAAATAATTGTTTTAACTCCTGATAGGATTCAGGTACACGAATCTGTCCAGAGTTAAATATCATTTCAAATTGTGGATTGAGTGATACAAGTTCAAAAAAATCAGCAGTACAACACCCAAAATCTAAAAAAAATGATTCAATGATGTCAGGCATCCAGTACCAGCTCGGTCCCATATCAAATCTAAACCCTTCTGTCGTACTAAACTGTCTCGCCCTTCCACCGGGCTGCGTATGTTTCTCAAAAACATGCACATCGTATCCTGCCTGCGCAAGATAGGCCGCCGCTGAAAGACCCGAAAAACCTGCACCAATAACTGCTACCTTCTTTTTCATTTTTGTTTATTTTAACTCCCTATGCAAGGGCAACATCCAGATGGACCTTCCCATTACCGCAATGGACAATGTGTGCATTAAAGTATCTTATTATATCCATAATTTGATCTGCCTATTAATCATCAGATTTCGGAGGCGACTTTTTCAAAAAGTGTAAAAGACAACAAAAAGCCAGCTATTCCTATTACACTTCGGACTGAATTATAACTTCACTTGTTCCAGCAATTTATCAGGTGCAATATTTCTATCATAGATTAATTGATGAAATTTGCTCAATTTATCCAATAGACTTATCAGTGTTATTTTTTCACTGTAGGTCAAATCACCTGAAACAATCTTGGTAGCATGACGTATTTTTCCCATTTGTCGATCCAACGCCGATAAGCCATTTTCTGTGATATAAAGCACCTTACTTCGTCGGTCTTGCTCTGAATCTTGCTGACCGATCCATCCTTGTTTGATCAAACGATTTATAATCGCCATGCCGGCTGGCTTTTCATGAATATTCCGCCTGATCAATTCCATTTTTGTCATCTCGCCAAACGACCTTAAGGTTATAAGGTATATAAACTCCTCTTGTGTAGAAAAATCAGATTCCCAAATAGCTGCCTTTGAATAACTTTTTGCAAACCTATTCATATGCACTATTAATGTGCTGATCACACTCTCTGGACTACGCCCATTTTCCTTACCGTCCCATTCAGGTTCGACCAGAACATCGGTTTCTTTTGCCACTACCCAACGTTTAAATCCATCCGCGTCGGTACTGTAGATTCCATCTACGTTCTCCTGTTCAAACTCCTCTACTAATACAATGATTTCTTTTAAAAGTTGATATTTCATACACTTTATTTAGAACATAAATATACTATATTTGTTTTGTTTTTTTTAATAAAGATTTTTTTTAGAATAAATATAGACTATAAATCTTATCTACTCTTGATTTTTACCAACTGAAACTCATATCGGGCAGAGACTTGCTTTTACTTATAAAAAGACTTTTGTGCCAATTGGTAATCGCTTTTATTATAAATCGTGCAACATTTTTTTCCTGAGCTCGACTAACCTATAGTCACTAACTGCAAACAATGGTCATCAAACTTTGCACAAGAACCTTAATTACATGAAAGTCTTAAAAAAAATTGCCCTACTCTTCCCATGCCTGCTTCTTTTCGCCATAGCTCATAGTTCATCTAATAGGATTATCCTTTCGCGCATCGATTCAACCTTTACTGTTACGGGCAAAGTAGTCGATTCTCTTACAAAAGAACCCGTTCACTTAGTTTCAATATACTTACTGGACCATCAAAATAGCAGCAATCCTGTCAAAACAGTGGGTACAAATGACAGGGGCGACTTCCAATTGACCTATAATCAGCGTTCATTTTACCTAAAAATCAACCACCTTGGCTTTCAGCCTCAGATAAAAAGAATCGAAACGCCGAGCGGAAGCAATATAGATATCGGTACTATAAGGCTTCATAAGATTGACAATAAACTTGAGGAGGTTGCGATTTCTTCCAAGAGACCTACCTTGGAGCTGATTACCGGTGGGTATAGATTTAATGCGGAAAACAATATATTAGGCAATAGTACAAATATTGCAGAACTGCTCAAGCAGGTACCGGGATTAACCGTTGATGAAATGGAAGGCAAATTACAATTGCTCGGAAAGGGAGCTACTGTATTGATAAATGGTCGAAAAGTCAATTTGGGGGGGCAGGATTTATTGAACTACCTGAAATCTCTACCGAGCAACGAGGTCTTGTCTGTTAATGTGCTTACCAGTCCAGGCGCAGCATATGATTCCGCAGGAGACGGAGGTGTGTTAGATATCAGACTTAAGAAAAATTCCAATTTAGGCTTCTTTGGGTCGGCAAGTACAAGTGTTTCTACCCTTTGGGGAACGGACCAATCGCTTAATTTAAATCTAAAAAAAAGTAAGTTTGAAATTTCATTGGGTTATAATTTTTCATATAGTGAAAATTTGCATAAACGAAACGATCTTATAAAAAACTATTTCTTACCTGATTCTAGTTATCTCTATAGACAAGAACAGGTTAGTGAAAGATCCCAAAGGACACATTCCATAAAAATCAATACACTTTATACTATTGATTCAACAAGTACACTCTCTTTTAATTATTGGTACGCCAGCTTTTATGGTAAATTTCCAAATGAACGAGACGCCACGATCTATAATCGGAAAGATGAATTTCAAAGGCAGCTTAAACAGCGGGACTTCATGTTTTTAGACAATAATTTCCATATCGTCGATTTGATCTACGACAAAGATTTTAAAAAGAAAAACAAGCTTTCAATCGGCCTGAATTATTCGAAATACTCGAATGAGAATAACACTTCATTCTGGAGAAAGGCATATGATTTTTCTAACACGGAAATAAATTCCTCAGAAAATGATAGCAGAAATTTTATTATTACGAGACCATATGAAATCTGGACCTTCAATACAGATTACAAAACTAACATCGGAAAGGGTACGGATCTAAAATTTGGTGTAAAATATGCCCGTGCAAATACAGAAAGCTTCTTTAAGAATCTGACCACAGATGGAAATATCGTCGGAGGAGAAGCAAATAGTGAAAATAAGGTTCAATATAACGAAAATATACTTGCTGCTTATTCTTCTCTGAGTGGTAAATATAAACACTTCTCCTTCGATGTAGGCTTGCGACTAGAATCATTCGATTATAAGTTACGATCCCTTTCAACTGACGAACAGATTAAAAACAACTATCTTAATCTATTTCCCAACTTTAATGTACGTTATGATTTCGAGGACCTTAAAAACAGCATTGCTTTATCGGGGAACAGAAGAATCGAACGCCCTGGTTATAGTATGCTCAATCCATTTGCGGTGACCAATAATCCTATCTATTTTACCAACGGTAACACACAGTTGAAGCCATATTTTGCAAATAGACTAGATTTGCAATATTCACATAAGTGGAATACCAACCACTCACTGATCTTTTCTTTATATGGAAACTTCTCGAAGAATATGTTTACCTATATCTCAAGATATAATGAGGAGGTTGGAAGTCCAGAGTTTAACTATTATAATGATTATAATCTAAACCAGATTGGAGCTTATGTCATGTCGCAAAACAAATTTGGAAGCAGCGTGAATGTCAGTACATATTTATCGGCCCAACGACCGACTTTCAGATCGAATAATACAGCAGATATTTTGTTACCTGGGATTGTCAACTTTAGTGGGTCGATCAACACCTTTATTAATATTCTGCCAAAGACTACTGTTCAAATACTCGGCTTTTATGCTTCGAAAAGAAATAGTTTTCAAATGCAATATGGGGGAACAGGATATATCACGACGGGTTTACAACAAAAAGTGCTTCGGGACAAGTTAAACATATCCCTGACGATTGAGGATATTTTCAACTTACAAAAAGCACCTATTTCCAGTTTAGGCAATGTGATTAGCATTGAAACAGTGAATAAATTGAAGTCTCGCTATGCAAAATTGAGTTTCAGTTACAATTTCGGAAAAACCTTCTCCGCAAAACAGACCAAAAAGCTGGAAAAAGATTCGAGGATAGATTAACCCATCAATACGTTAATCGTCAAAGATGATTCGTGAAGCATAGTGCTGGATTTACTTGAGTTTAGAAAATAGCTTAAATACAGATAGACCTCAAGATACTGCGAATTTAAAACGATTCCACACGAATTGAAATTCGCATGAAAATTTAAAAAGCGTTGTTTTTAACTTAGTCAGATAAAGATGTGAAAGAGAACATTAATTATGAACGAGACTATCATAGAATTCGATAACAAAAAACGTCTGAAATTGGCGCTATTTGGCTTACTGTTGACGATAGCGGCTTTGGCATTTGCTTACTATATTTTCTTTGTCGCTGAAAAAATAAGAATTTTCCCTGGAGCATTGATGTTGACCTTAGGGGGCTTAGGATGTTATTGTCTAATTGGCGGAGTAAAAAGCCTATTTGTTAAAGATCGGACTGGCCTAATATTGAACGCAAATGGCATTCGATATCATGGTACGCCAGTAGGAATAAAGGCTGGGACTGTAAAATGGACTGCTATTCAATCTGTCTCGACAGGAATGGCCCATGGCGTCCATTTTGTTTTTTTGAAGCTACACCATCCCGAAAATTATATGCAGCATTTCTCTCCACAAGTACAACAACATGTACGCGAAAATGGAATAGCCGTTTCGGCAGATCAACTTTCGCTTGATTTCAATACACTCAAAAAATTGATAGAAGAGTATTATGAGCGGTATAAGCGATAATAAGAGGGAAAAGACTCGCCATAAACAAGCCCCTATAAAAATCTTACAGGGGCTTGTTTCTATTAATCGTATCAAATTGTTGTATTACAAATCCAGTTGAATACCTAAATTCGCTATTGTTCCGCTTCCTTTTACATAATAACGGCCTTCATTTGTAGCTCCCCTCACCTCCGCGTGCAGTGGAAAATAATCATTATTAAGGATATTATTAACTGAAAAAATGAACGCCAGATTCTTTAATTTGTAGCGTGTTTGGAAATCCATCAGACCATAGCCGGAAATCGGATATTTGCCATAATTATATTCAGAAGGTTGAAACACATCGCGTTTCCCCAAATGTAAATACTGCAGATAGACATTCCACCGATCTGTCAATTTGAAATCTGCATTGATATTTACTTTAAAAGGTGAAATAATGGAATTATCCAATTTATCCTTATATTTTCCCTCATTTTTCAAATCTTGTCTACCATCCATATACCCGAGTATAGTACCAAACTTCAACCATTCAACAAGGGTTACATCGACTACAAATTCCAAACCATAAATACGTTGAGGCACCTGAATCAGTTCATAATTACCTGGCGTTGAAGTTTCTGCGAAAGTACTACCCTTTTTGGAAGAGCTATAGTACCCGGTCAATTGGTAACTTAACATAGCATAGGTTCCATTTAGTCCCAACTCAAAATTATTGACAACTACAGGCTTCGGATCAATTTGACTCAAAGGTACTCCATTCCGTAATACAAGTCCTACATCGCCGATAGAATACCCTTGTGAAAATGATACAAAGGGCTGCAGGTATTTTAATTTATTATACCTTCCTGCCAAGTTGAATACAAATGAGTTTGAGTTGCTCTTATCTCCAGGAGTGACTTTCCCTGCTTTTGTTAGATCTCCTACCTTGAAATCCAAGTTTTCGTATCGCACACCACCTTTTAAGATCCAATATTCAGCCAGGTTAAACTTACTTTGAAGGTATAGGGCGCCACTTTTCATATTCATGTCGGGTGTCACTAATCCATCGTCCAACGTTTTTTGAACCGTGTGATCCTTTAAAAGATCTACTCCATAAATTAAAGTTACCTTATTGCTGTTGGATAGATCAAAGGGCGTACTAAAATTTATTCTGGCTCCCTTATGATCAGAATATGTTTGGTTGTAGCTTTCAAATACCGTGTTCATATCTTCATAATACAGACTCATATTTGCTGAGGTTCTACCAAAGTTACCATCATACTTTACATGAAAAGCTTTATTGTAAGGTGTCCCACCGTTAATCACTGTATCTGAAGGTATCCCTATAGCAGGTTTACTGCCAAACTCCCCCTTGGTGCCAACATATTTACTATCCTGAACACTTCTATAATAGTTACCCATAAGTTCAACACGATGATTATCGTTAATCTGATAACCAATCTTTGCTAAGGCATTATAACTTTTTGTCTCGCCCAGGCCATAAAATGGACTTACAATGGTACCATCGGAGCTACGTACCACACCTGTTCGCGCAATCTTTCCTTGCACAACATAATCAAACTTGTCTTTCGATCCAGAAAATACTTGTGCCAAATTATACCCGTATGTTTCATCTGGTCTGACCAAGCTTAGGGAATTATTTAAAGAGGTGGAAGAATGAAAACTCCTGTCTGTCTTTGGCTTCTTTGTTATGTAATTAATTATACCACCGGCGGCACCATTTCCATACATTGCAGAAGCACCATTGATGACCTCAATATGGTCAATTGCGCTAGCGTCTATCGTCTTCATATCTCTTCCGCCATTTCTTAATGGAGTCGATTGAGGAATTCCATCAATAAGTACCAAAAAATTCCGACCACGTATTTTAGCAATAAAATTGTTTTGGCTTTCCTCACTGGGAGAGATACTGGGCACTTTCTGCATTAAAATATTGGGTAGGTTGTCATTTATCAGACGTTGATCTTCTAAGGTCTTACCTCCGATATAGGTAATTGATGATGGCACTTCGTCAATACTTTCAGCCAGTCGGCTCGCCGTTACGACAACTTTATTCAAATGATTTCTTGTTTGCTCCATGACAAAATCTGGGAGCTCGAGGGTTTCCCTTTCCAGTGCGATCTGCGATTTGATTTCTTGAAAACCAATATGCTTTACGGTCATGGAGTGAATGCCTTTAGGAATCTTTGAAAAAATAAAATTCCCTTCATGATCAGTCTTGGCGCTATTTATCCCATCAATATTGATATACACATTGGACAAACCTTTCCCTTCTGAATTTTTCACCTTGCCCTTAATTGTCCCCGATTCTTGATCATTACCATTTTTCTTGACAGCAATCGGTCTTTCCCTTGAAAAACTTATTGCTGGAATTATGGAAAAACTTAAAACCAATAGACTGCTCGCCAATGTTGTTTTCGGGGTAATAAACCAAGATCTTGTTGTTGTTTTCACGTGTTGAAGGTATTTAAAAAATCACTCGTCCTGTCCGCATATTGATATCTGTCTATTTCCAAACCTTTCTATCTGGGAAAGCCTGATCTGAAAAAGATATAATTACTATTTAGACTAATTATTATTAATGGCAAATATAGTAAAGTTAGGAAATACTTAAAGCTAAAAATTTAGAATATGAATCCATTATCGATACAAGTAACAATTTCTCGATTACAGTTGGCAGGCGTTATCCCCTTTTCTTAATGGTTATTATTTCGTTGAAAAACAAAATATATCATAATTCCACTCATGCAAATTAAAATGGATCCCAGAAAAAATGGCACTCCCGAAAATTGAAATAGCGCTTTATCCTGTGTAAAATAGTAGAATGAGTTTGTCATTATAGGAGGTCCAATAATAGATGTAGCACTTACCAAACTTGCCAACACTCCCTGAAGTTCACCTTGTTCATTTAAAGGAATACTCTTGCTAATAATGGATTGCAGTGCGGGTCCACAGATTCCGCCCAAAGAATATGGGATAAGGAAAACAAACATCATCCATCCTTCACTAGCGAATGCGAATAGCATAAGACCGATCGCATAAAAGAGTAATCCAAAATATACACTTTTCTCGTCGCCTAATTTAGGGGTTACCCATCTTATTAGAACCCCCTGTACTAATCCAAGCAATAATCCAAGTAACCCAAGTGATAAGCCAACCGTCCGTTCTGTCCAATTAAACTTATACATGGTAAAGAAATGCCAATTACTCTGCACGGCGTGAAGAGCGATATAGACCAAAATCAAGGCAACAACAAGGCGCGCTATTTTCGACTGTCTTTTCAGAAAATTAAATGTTCCAATGGGATTCGCACGTTTCCAATCAAATGGTCGTCGTTTATCCTTATCTAAACTTTCCGGCAGGAAAAACAACCCATAGAGAAAATTTACTAGGCATAATAAAGCGGCTGCATAAAAGGGTACTCGAGCGCCGTAATATCCAAGTAAACCACCGATTACCGGGCCCAAGATAAACCCCATACCAAAAGCTGCGCCTATTAAACCAAAATTTTTGGTTCTATCTTCATCCGTGGATATATCAGCGATGTATGCACTAGCGGTTGAAATACTAGCCCCAGTTAGCCCAGCAATGATTCTTCCCAAAAAGAGCCAACTGATAGATGGAGCCAATGCTAATAATATATAGTCGATGGCAAATCCAAAAAGAGAAATTAAGATAATTGGGCGTCTACCATATTTATCACTGAGATTGCCGACTATAGGCGCACATATAAATTGCGTAATAGCATAAGCAAAGCCGAGCCATCCGCCATATTTTGCTGCTTCACTAAGGTCTCCATGAATAAGTTCTGCAATGAGTTTAGGAACAACTGGAAGTATAATGCCCCAACCTGTTATATCAATCAACAGGGTAATAAATATAAACCCGATAGCTGCTTTTTTTCCTGTATTTTTCATGCCGTAAAATTAAACAGATGGGGAAAAAGAGCTATTGACAATTTAATGGTGTTTACGTACCATTTGAAAGCTAATTCTACTTGAAAATCTGTAAATGCCTTCGATAGTTAAACGAATACCATCTATCACACGTTTCGATAAGTTGTTGGTGACAAACCAACAATTCGTTTGAAGTATCTGCAAAAGACGCTTGTTTCTTCAAAATGAAGTTCATTACTGATTTCTTTGATTGATAAATTAGAAGATTTTAATAATGTTTTAGCATGTAGAATTGTGATATGATCAATCCATTGTAATGCAGATCTTCCAGTTTTCTGTTTGAGGAAAGTTGAAAGATATTGAGGTGTTAAATGTAGTTTTTCAGCGTAAAATACAACACTTCTTTGTTGCCCGGCATACTTTGAAACAAGCAGATAAAATTCATCGATAATCTCATGCGTACGGCTTTTCACCAAATTTTTGTTATTTGGTAATTTAGAATAGACTTCAGAAATCATACTAACAAGCACCATGACGAGATGCCGTAGCATTTGTGTCTTATTGGGACTTGCTTTTTTATGGTAGAAGTTTTGTATAAGGGTCAATAATTCATTTTGGAGTTTAATTTCTTCCGATTGAAGTCTAATAATTGGCTGCCATCTTATTTGATTGTTCATGACAAACTCCCGTAGAACAGGAAATTCTGTAATGAAATCCAATGAAAGACCGATTGTTATGATTTCAGCATCTTCACTCAATGATTTTGTGTCGATCATCACTTGTGGCTGCAAAATAGCAATGTCCCCTTTGTTTACTTCATATTCTAAGAAATGGATTTGAGATTTCATAGATCCCTGTACCATAAAACCTAATAATAAACCATCAAATATGCGGCTATGACTTGTATACTTCTTCCCAGGGCCATGTCGTTGACTAAGAATAACTATGCCTTCCGTCTTTTTTGAAAAGTCAAGATTATACAATTGATAGACATTATCCAAAGTTATTAATAGAGCCATGTTCAAATGTCGTTAAAAAAAAACAGCATAACATGTGTTTTTCATCACTTTTACCATTTTCATAAGGGAATCAATGTTTTAAGTCGTAGAAATTGAAGAAAAAAACCGTTATACTAATGTAAAACGGCTTTTTTTGTAAGTTTTCTTATCAAGTTACAAAATTACGAAACGATTCTATTTAGATATTGTTCTTCAATAAAGAATAATATTATATGGAAGACCTATTATATTCGGTAGCTATTAGCGTAATGATTGTTTGGGCGATTACTTTTGTGGGCGGATTCATAACAGAAGATTTTATTCATATTCTTTTAATTATTGCAGCTATAGCATTTATATTTCGCGCAATAAAGGGTATTAGTAATTCTAAAGTGCACCAACCTCAACAGTAAGTCAAAGCTATTCGTAAACAAATAGACCGGCAGTAAAAATGACAATCCCAAACCAATTAAATCAAAATCAATGGTACGATAGGCATACGAAGAAGAGCGACTTCGACTCCTGTCAAAGAATTTTGGAGGCTTTATGTGGCCACACGAAAATGAGGTATGGCATGATACGCAGGAAAATTGGCCGTAAATGGGGGAATTGGTGCGTTTATGATTATCATTCTCAGCAGATCGTCAATAAAAACAGCGAAAACTACGTTAAAATATATCAGGAAATAAGGAAAGGTTTCTCACCTATTTACATTGACGATAGCGAGCAGTGTTCTGTAGACGAATGGACGCAAGTTCTTCATGAATTCGGTTTAAAAAGCTATATCTCTTACCCCATTATTAACAAAAATAATTCTATTGTTGGACACTTGAGTTTCATGAATGCGGAACCTGTACACTTCGACCCAATTAAATTGGAGACGTTGCTCCCTGTTTGCAGTGATTTGATTGCAATAGATTTTAAAACTGCAATTGAACGTAGAAATACGAGAAGAAAGTTAGAACAGGAACTCAGTTATTCCAAAAACAGAGAACTCGTTTTATCGTCTTTGGCCCATGACTTAAATAATCCCGTCAGCATCGTAAAAGTGATATCGCAATATCTTGGCGCAAACATTAAAGATGAAAGCCAAAAAAACTTAGTAAAGAAAATAGAGGAGGCTTCATCACGGGTAAAAGGTGTGATAGATGATATTTTAGATTTCAGTAGTATCCGTCTTCAAGACAGGCTAATTAGAATTAATGATCATTACCGCATGGATTCATTGATTAAGCAAATCTTATCGGAATTTGAAGTATTACACAATAGGGCACTAATCGCCAACATCAACCTTCCAGTTGATGTACCTTGTGATCATCAGAAAATGGGGCGGGCTTTCGCTAATTTAATTGGAAATGCTATAAAACATGGTAATCCTCATGAAAATATCGAAATAAATGCATGCATTCAAAAAGAAAATTTCATTTTTAGTGTTACAAATGAGGTCGCCTATCCTCAATATTCAGATCTTACAGATCTATTTAAGCCTTTCGTAAAAGGAGTCAATAGTAATGGGCTCGGATTAGGATTATTTATTGTGAGTGAAATAGTAAAAATTCATAAGGGAAAAATAGTCGTAAATTTAAAAGACAATAAAATTACTTTTAAACTAATGATCCCCATAAATTCAACTACAGTTGTTCAATAATAAAGTATGGACAATGATTTCAACGAGAATTAGTTTTCGCTGAGATACTTTATTCAAGAGAAAAAGGGTGCGCTAATCACACCCTTAATCTTATCAGGTATCTTAGGTATTGGGTACCGGTGCGTGTTCTTCAATAAGTTTATCATGTTTTAACTCTTTCCAAAAGTCGGCGGGAATCTTGGCCTTAAAGGAATGTGCATTTTGCACGGCCTGCTCAGCGGTATGTGCTCCGGGTATAACACCGGACACTGTTTCGGGAGCGGCTGCAAATTGCAATGCTGCTGTACGGAGATCCACAGCATGATTTTCCGCGACCTGTTGCAAAGCATTTAGCTTTTCTTTAACACCGGCAGGAAACTTCCCATCATAGAGATAACGGTCTTTACCCGATAAAAATCCAGCACATAATGGAGCTCCTACAATAATGGAAATATCTCTTTCAGCAACTTTGGGGAAAACCTGATTCAGTTCATCGTCATGTTTTATCAATGAATACTGGCAGGCCGAAAGAAAAATATCTGGATCAGCAACTTCCAATGTCTTTAAGATAGGCGCAACGGTATTGACTCCAAGTCCCCAACCTTTAATAACTCCTTCTTCTCGCATCTTAGTCAATTCGGGCATTGCTCCATGAATAGCTTGCTCAAAATAATGTGTATAGTTGTCTTTCATATCTCCATTGTCAGGTGAAAGGTCATGAATAAATACCATATCAATGGAAGATAATCCCAAGCGCTGCAGACTATCTTCAATACTTCTTCTCACTCCTGCAGCACTATAATCATATTGGTAAGCAAAATTTAATTTTCCTTTCCATAACGATTGTTCCATTTTAAAATCCTCCTGCGGCAACATTAATCGGCCTACTTTTGTTGACAACGTAAAACTTTCTCTAGGCTGATCTTTTAAAAATAAGCCCATCCTACGTTCACTGATACCCAAACCATACCATGGCGAGGTATCAAACAATCTTATCCCTGCATTCCAGGCGGCTTCGACTGCCTTTAAGCATTCAATATCTGAGTTGTGCTGAAATCCATTTCCCAATGCCACTCCCCCAAATCCAGCTTTATTGGCGGGACGGAATTTTTTCTTTTGTATTAAATTTTCGGCTGTTACCATCTTGTAGTGTTTTATTACTTGCTATTATTTATGTTCGCTTGTCTGCCTTGCCGCAAGTTCATCATGTGCAGTAAGATCAAGACGTAAAGGCGTAATAGAGACCAAATTGTGTTCTACTGCCCAGCGATCAGTCCCCTTTTCAGCTGGTTCTAATGGCACCACTGTAATCCAATAGTTTTTCCTTCCCATGGGATCCTCTCCGGGCACCACACTGCCATCATATAAACGTACTGATTGTCTTGTCCAGGAAACCCCTTCGGGTTTGGGTGGAAAATTCACATTATAAAGAGCAGGACCCTTATTTTTCAGTAATATCTTGAGTACCTCGATTGTCCACCGAGATAGCCCTTCAAAATCAGGTTCTGTCTTTCCAACAGGTGTACTCAATGCTATACCAGTAATCCCGAGCAATGTGGCTTGCTTTGCTGCAGCCAATGTTCCTGAGTGCCACATTGAATTGCCTAAGTTTGGCCCCATATTAATACCAGAAAGTACAACCTGCGTATCTGGAAACATATGCAAACCCAAGGCTACACAGTCTGCCGGTGTGCCATTGACCCTATAGGCATCAATATCCTCAAAAGTAACAGGCGCATGCCGATAGCTTAGGGGCCGAGAATGCGTAATAGCATGCCCCATTGACGACTGCTCAACATCGGGTGCAACAATCTTAACCGTCCCAAACTCTTTCGCCATCTGTGCCAGTGCCGCAATCCCCGGTGAATAGATACCATCGTCATTGGTGATAAGTATATTCATAGCTGTCCTTTTCTATGAAAACCAATCTCAAGCATGCTTTGTTCTGCTGTTATGAAAGAACATGGCAAAAACATAAGGTTAGTACACAATCCTGCTGCTGGGGATGACTCGAATGGAGATAAAGATGAACTATGTCAATTGATTGAAGATCTTGGCCACAATTGCACTGTAGTAACAAAAAAAGATGCTGTCAAAAAGATCGACGCACAGACGGATATCATCGCCTTGGCTGGCGGTGATGGCACTATAAGAATGACCGTTATGGGTCTACTGGAAAAAAAGCTAAGATTTAAGAGGCCGATCGCTATATTACCACAAGGCACGGCAAACAATATTGCTATCTCTCTTGGTATTCCTCTAGACTCTGAAAAAGCTATCGGTCTGTGGAGAAGCGCTATACTTAAAAAATTCGATGTAGGGATGGTCATAGGGTTAGAAAGAAAACCTCTATATTTTATTGAATCTATCGGTTTTGGGGTATTTCCTACACTAATGAAAAAAATGGATAAAAAAAACACCGAAGATCTTAGTGCGGAAGATGAAATCAAAACTGCACTAAGACAGCTCCGCAAGCTGGTGGAAACATTCCCCGCTACCACACTGAGACTTACGGTAGCTGGAAATAACTATGAAAAAGAGTGCATACTAGTTGAGATCATGAATATATCAAGCATCGGACCGAGGCTAGTGCTTGCTGCTGATGCTGATCCTGGAGATGGACAGTTTGATATCATCATTGTCACTGCCGATCAACGTCAGGAACTTTTAAGCTATATCGATGGACTATTGAATGGAACCAACGTCGAATTTAAAATAATACCTATCCGGGCTAGTCGATTAGCGATGGAATGGGAAGGCAAAGAAATACACATCGATGATGAGCGCAAGAGTTACTTTGGCCAAGAATTGAAGCTTACCTTGCTGCAAGGTATAGTTGAAATTGTCACAGGCAATAAATAAGATACGATTTCAGCCAACGATAATGGTTCGAAAAATGTTCTCTTTAAAAAAACGAGTTAAAATGAACAGATTAAAAAACATAAATAATAAACTAGGCATGGTGGCCCTTCTCATGACTGCTATCCCAAATCCGGATCCACGTGAGCCAAGCCCAGACTTGTCCGAGTCACAGGAAGAGGAAGCTTCTAAAGAAGAAGACGAGGGCCCTAACACCAATCTGTCTGGTCTCAAAGACGATCGCACCCATAACAAGGAGGAAGCACAGGCTGAACAGAAAGAAAAAGATAACGAAGATAAACCCGACCTTTCTGGTGACATCAATGTTTAGATCATAGCAAAATGATCCTAAATCTTTACGTGGGATATTTACCTGGGGACATATACCTCTCGGTATCGAAACATTGCAGTCAACGATAATATTAAGCCCCTTAACCTTTTCGAGGTGGGAAGAAAAACAGCTTTGGATTTATTTTAAAATAGATCCAAACAGCCTTTCCCATTTTAATCAATTCTTTCGACGATAGATTTCGCGAGCGGAAGGCTAACATCAAGGATAGCGAAAAGCTGACCATAAAATTAAAGAACCCAATAATTCCAATCCCTAAAATGCCCCAAACCCATATGTCGGTAGAGAGCTCCATCCCATGACCAAATAAGCCCAAAGCCAAATTTCCACTGGCAAATGTAATATGCCTAATGTCAAGATTTAAACCTAAAAAAAGTCCGATGGAAGCTGTTGAACCCATAAATATCCCGAACCACACGTTAGACACGATTCCTGCCCATTTTTTTTCATAAAACGAAGCTATTTTGTTTGTTTTTGCTTTTCCAAATATCTTTTTCAACATGGGGTGTTCCTGAATACGATAATATACCGAGTTATGCTTGTCCCGATTTGAAATACTACCGGCAATAATACCGGAAAGAAATAAAAAAACACCTGCAATAGAGGCATGCAAAACCAAGGGCGTTTTTATCGGATTGAGATCATTGACCAGATGCAACCACTTGCCACTCGCAATATTGACCTGAAACAATTGTTGAATCACCCAAACAAGAAAAAGACTCATCGGAAAAGCCATCAAAACATTACCGACAAAAGCAATAAACTGAGACCGAAATAATCGCGCAAATAATTCAGCAAATATCCAATACCGATGTTTGTTGGTCCCCTGTTCGGCAATCCCCTGCTCAATTGCGTTGACCAATGCGGAAGCAGTCATTGCTGGTTGTTTGGTGGCTAAGGTAGCACCAAAAAGATAAATTAACGTAAAGCCAACAGCATAATTCAGGCTATATAAAAATGCATGACCAAACTCACTGCTGTGAACCTTACCTAACAATAATTTAACGATACACATTACGCCTACAATAAGTCCTCCACCGCAGGCAGAACGGAACATTTTCCAATATTCCTGCCGACTTGAAGTAATATAATGTTCTCCAGTCTGAGCAGTATGATGAGTAATCTCGTACGCTAAAAGCTGTGTACTTTGCCCTACCAATTTGCGAATATTGCTTTTTCGGGAATTGTATCCAATCAGGGTCATTGTTAGTGCGATAGTCTTTTCCTTTTTTTCCTTCGGATTATCAATCACTAAAAAAAGCAAGATTTCTCGGATCCTTTCAAGTTGTTGCCGCATGCGCAAAAGTGATTGATTAACCTTTATGGAAATTCCGAAGCGATGTGAATTATCGAAGGCAGTTTCAATATACGATTCGCATTGCTTATGAAGTACCAAAATTTGTTTATAAGACAGATCATCCGAGGAGATAAACTTATTATCCGATTGCAAAATACGATCATTCAATTCGGTAAATTCCCGCATAATGGCTATAAATGGACTATCAAAATTTTGAAACTCAGGCACCATCTTGTTTACATCCGTTTCCATTGCACGCCCCGTAATACGTTGAACCAACAGTTCCAATCCATACAATATTTCGATCATTCCAAAACCAGTTTCATCATCATAAATTGTTTCGAATCGACATAAACGAAACAGTTCATCGACCTGCTCTTGCGAAACCGTAACAATCCAATCGGCATCACGAGGTTTGTAAAAAACCTGATTTAATATATATTGCAAAGTAGACTTGGGTGGCTGAAAAGGTAAGTATCGCTCGGTGATCCTTTTTTTAAGTTCATAAAAAAAATCCGCATAGCTGATAATTCCTGTATCTGAAATCAACTGATCAAAATCTTTCCTGGCCAGAATTCTTTTTAAATAAAGCTGAAAGCACTCCTGCTCCTCGGGTGCGGCATGGAGATAATCCAGTAAAAATTGAATATCGATCTGATAAAGCAGATTGGTATGCTTGGGACGAATGATATCCACTAGAAGAACCAAAAAATCGACGTTTACATAAGCAGAGTCTTCTAATTGAGTTTTAAATCGTATAAACAAACTGCTTACCTGCTGCTCTTTATCCTGTTCTTTTTTCATAAATTATAAAATCCCTGTTTTAGATACCAAATTTAGGTACATTTTGTTTTTTTAATCTAAAAGAATAACACGCTACATTGTGTCAAATAGCCACTTGAATAGATGATTTTGATCATTTTGCGTCCCTTTTCATTTTCATAATTTTATAGCTAAGAAACTATAAATCAAAAACTAAGCCCATAACAGACGAAAATGAAAAACTACGATAAAGTGAAGTCCGCAAAATTATGTTACGAACATATCGGCGGAAAACTCGGCCAGCTCTTACTGGAGGTGTTAATAGCAAAAGGTTGGCTAGCAAAAACAGATCCCAGCGATAGAAACCTCTATATTACTGAACTTGGAGAATCCCAATTGACAGCATTTGGCATTGACTTATCACAAATTAAATCGTAACCATCATGAACTTACGCTTAGATTACGACAATTTCTTTCTACCCGCACAGGACCTGGAGAAACATTTTCAGTATATTCGTATAACTTAACGAATTCATACTATGAATGCGATAACAGACTGTGAACTTCAAAATATAGACCCAGACGATATTGGCGATGTACTCGTTAAAGTCGAAAAATCATTTGACATTAAGTTTAGGGGCACAGAACTTATGCATATCTCAACGTTTGGTGAGCTCTGCGATCATATCACAAATAAGATCCAACTTGATCATTCTAGCGACTGTACAAATCAGCAGGCTTTTTATAAGCTACGTGAGGCAATAGCTTCGACAGCTCAAATCGATCATAAAACGATCACGATAAACGCTGCACTTGCGGATATTTTCCCAAAAAATGGTCGGCGGTTAAGGGTAGAAAAACTCGAAAGACATTTAGGCTTTAAACTTGATATCCTACGCCCTCCCTTTTGGCTGACCCTATTACTTGCGATTTTTTATGTTGCTTCCTTAGCTGGTATTTACTTTAATTGGCCAATTGGACTCACAGGCCTTGTGTTTTCGCACACTTCGCTTTGGATTGCACACAAAACCGGTAAGGTGCTTGACTTGCAGACGGTAGGACAATTGGCAAAAAAAATGACCGCGGAAAATTATTTAAAATCGAGACGAAACCCTACCACATGCAATAAAATCGAGATTGAAAAAGTATTGACAGACCTGTTCAGTAGTGAACTATACCTTGACAAAAGTAAATTAACAAGAGAAGCGAAACTTGCTTAATATATACTGATTCGTCGTTTAAATTGTCTGATTATGATCTAGCCAGCGCTTAACGGCAATGAGCTACGGCTGTCCACGATATTTCTTAGACTGTAAAGTTTAATGGAATATATCGTATCTTGCTATCCAATTTTAAACCAAATATCACTTCAATGCGAAGAATTATCTATTCAATAGTAGCTACCGGTCTTATTTTTACAGGATGCGCAGGAATGAAAGGTCAGGGCAATAATAATGGCTGGAAATCCTTGTTTGATGGAAAGGACATCAATGATTGGTTTGTCAAAATTCATCATCATGATGTTGGTGTGAACTACGGAAATACTTTTCGAGTTGAAGATGGAATAATTAAGGTCAGATATGATCAGTATGATGATTTTAATGATCAATTTGGCCATTTATATTATAAAACACCCTTTTCTTATTATCATTTAAAATTTGAATATCGATTTGTAGGCGAGCTCCATAAAGGTGCCCCCTCCTATACACTTCGTAATAGCGGCGTTATGTTTCATTCGCAGGATCCCAGAACAATGTTGAAAGAACAGGATTGGCCCATTTCTGTCGAAATGCAACTTTTGGGAGGACTGAGCGATGGTCAGCCCCGCCCTACAGGCAATATGTGTTCTCCTGGAACCAATGTGGTCTATCAGGGCAAAATTGCCTCCTCACATTGCTTAAATTCTACTTCGAAGACCTATGATGGTGATCAATGGGTTAAAGGGGAGTTGATTGTATTAGGAGATTCGTTAATCAAACATATCATTAACGGAGATACCGTACTAGAATATTCAAGACCTCAGATTGGAGGTGGAACAGCCAATGGATATGACCCCAAAATTAAGATCGATGGTAAGTTGCTCAGCAGTGGATTTATCGCATTACAGAGTGAAGGTCAACCCGTAGATTTTAAGAATATATGGATTAAGGAGCTACCTAAACCAAAGAAGTAATTAATTTTTCCGACAGGAGGAACATCTTGATTTTAAACTTAGCAGTTTAACAAGTTCACCTCCATTATTAAAATATTACGAAATTCTTGATCGAGATAAACCTTAAATAGTCGCATACAGTCTCATAGTCAACCGAATAATATCTAGATTTATTATTTTTAAAGTAAAAATCAAAACAATAGAAATATAAATGCAAAATTAGAATATGGATAAAATCACGAAAAAAGAAATTGCAGAAGCAGAGAACCAACTTTTCTTGGCGCAGCTAGCCAGTAATGTAGACGGTCTTGATCTCCTCCTATATGACGACCTGGTTGCTGTAGCACCTGATGGTCAAATGTTAACCAAAGAAATGGATCTAAATGCACACCGATCAAAGGCTATGATTATTGAAAATGCTTCAACAGAAATTGATGAGATCAGAATAATTGGGGATACCGCACTTTCCGTTACTACGATGACGGCAAAAGGCAAGGTAATGGGAGCACCATTAGAAGGAAAATTTAGATATTTTAGGGTATGGAAACGCATTGACAACACACTAAAAGTCATTGGTGCCAGTTTTATGCAATTGCCTTAATAAGGGAACGGAAAACTGAAAATTCGTTTTTTTAATTTTGTCGTTGTAAATTTATATAGATGGGTATAATAAATAATAAATCTAGGATTATATGCAATGCAAAAATGAAAAAATACACTTTTTTTCTGGCTTGTATTTTACTTTGCTTTTTTATTTCTTGTCGAAATATTGGCAAACCTGTTGATAAACAAAAATCCGGTTCTTACTTCATCGATTCAAAAGGGCAGATAGCTTATTGTCAGAATGGAAATTGGTTTAGTTTGGGCATTTCACAAATGCAGGCTGATGCAAAATCGTTTGAGGTTTTGTCAGAAGATATAGCTAAAGACAAAAATGCGGTATATTTTCGTGGCACGACTCAAAAACTCGTGGACAAGAATTCCTTTTATGTCGACAATCAGATTCCAAAAGATCGTTTTCATGTCTATTATATCGATCAAGCCCTAGGCTTTAATATCATCCAGGGAGCAGATCCAAAAACATATGAGCTCGTAAAGGACCATATAAACTGGGCACACGACAAGGACCATTACTTCTACAGTAATGACATGATAAAGGCAGATCGGAAAACCTTTTCGTTCGTCAATGACTATTTTTTAATGGATAAAGATTCAGTTTATGTCTCTCCGAATATAGGTGCCTTTAAAGCAGTTGTTGCTAACTCCGGAAACATTGAAGCCATAAACAAATATTACATGAGAATTGGCAATACTATTTATTACCCACCATTTCAGCAGGGATCAGATGTCATAACGAGGTCCTTTAAGACCATTGATAAAATTCGTGTACTTGATCAGGATCATATTAGTGTTGACAACAAAACGATCCTATTCAGGGGGAAAAGCTTCAGATATGAACAGGTAGATGCTCCTTCCTTTGAATTATTCCGGATTGATGAAAAGAATGATGTGTATGGAAGCAACTCCTATTCAAAAGACAAGAATAATGTGTATTATAATCAGGAAATAATTCCAAATGCCGATATTAAAACGTTTATACCTTTAGGTCACGATTTCGGAAAAGACGCAAAAAATGTCTTTTATCAAAAACAGCTACTTGAAGGAGTAGATGCGCATAGTTTTAAGAAGGACGGTGATTTTTATAAAGACAATCGAGGCAATAAATTCAGCGGCCTTACAGGAAATAAAATCTAATCAGCTTTCTTTTGACAGCTAAACTTACTTTTTGTATTCAAAAAAAGCTTGTCCAGAGGAACTTAGCAATTGAAATTTCCAACTCGCAAACTATTTTAATACAGCTAGTCAGATTTTAGGCGCAATACATCAAACATGCGTTGATATTCAGGTGTCTCGAGATTATACTTTTTAGATTCACGAATAACGTAAGCTGTCAAAGATGCCAACTCTGTTTTCGGTCGTTTATTAAGATAATCCGTATGCATGGATGAAGTCGCATCGTAAGGCATTTGTTCCATTTTGTCCAAGGTCTTATGTACAATATGATCAGCAATAACAACTCCTTTTTCCTGAGCTAATGTTGTAACCTCCTGAATAAGTTTAACAACCGCATCTTTCTTCTTTGGATCTTCCATTATCTGACCAATAGAATAATCAAAATAAGAAGTAGCTGTGGCCATAGCGGAAATAAAAATAAATTTATCCCATATTATTTTCTCAATTTCATCGGAATAATTCACATGGATATCAGCTTGTTGCACAAGATGATATAACCTATCCAGTCTTTCATCATGTTCTCCATTCAATCCGAAACTCATTGTACCCCATTTTCCTGTCACTTCAATTACTCCAGCAGCCTTTAACCGGGACACAATATAGGCGCAACCATCCACAACCAAATTATTCGGATAATATCTGTTGATACGTTCTTTGCTGTCTACTCCATTCTGCAAGGGTATGAATACTGTATCTGCGCTCACACACGGTCCTAATAAGGCCATAGTATCTTCTAGATCATAAGATTTAGTACAAAGAAAAATGTAATCCATTTTTGTGAAGTTCTCAGCCTCACTGGAAGCCTTATAGGGCTTCGCTGTAAAACTTCCCTTTTCTAATAACAGCTTTAAACCATGTTGGTTAATCTCCTCAAGATGGTTACCTCGCGCCAAAAAATTGACATGAATATCAGTGTTTTCATACTTGCGCGCTAACATACCACCAAAATATCCGCCCACTCCCCCCAGGCCCACAATTAATATATGCTGTTCCATTAGTTTTTTTATTTCGTATTCCTTATCTGTATTCAACCTTAAAATAAATCTAAAGTGAATATAAAAGAACTTTTGACAACACACAACTTATCAATGTCAGGCAGAGATCAATTATTCAGCAACAACTTTTCTTTTACCATTACTTACAAATTTGTTAGTAACACACAAATAGCCGCTTTACACCCAGAAGCAAGTATTTGCCTTTACATTTGCTCGTATAATTAATCATGTACAATAGGTTTTTATTTATGAAAAAATACGCATACATCGGAGCTTTGGGTTTTCTCGCCGTAATCACAACTGAGTTTGGCATTATTGGTATCTTGCCCCAAATAGCCGATCATTATCATATCAGTATCGACAAAGCAGGTTATTTATTAAGTGCTTTTGCCTTGATCATTGCCCTAACTGGGCCATTTATGACATTGTTGGCTTCGGGATTCGATCGCAAGAAAGTCATGTTAACTGCCATCGCTATTTTCTTAGTCACGGCGATTGTCTCTTCATTATCCCCTCCTTTCTGGTTATTACTTACTGTAAGAATTCTTCCCGCCTTTCTCCAACCTGTCTATATTGCGACAGCATTGTCTGTCGCCATTTTAAAAGGGGGGAAGAAAAATGAAAATGAGCTTATGAGCATTGTTTTTAGTGGTGTTGCAATCGCCATGGTGACAACAGTCCCCTTCGCCACCTACATTGCCAGTCTCTATTCCTGGACATATTCTTTCACGATACAGGCCATTGTCAGTATAATTGCACTACTGGCGATCTATTTTACCATTCCTTCTTTGCCTGTAAAAGAAAAAAAATCCTACGGTAGTCAGATGAAAATATTAACCAAACCCATTTTTATGGTCAGTACCGCAATGAATTTCTTTATGGTATCCGCTTGGTTTTCTACCTATAGTTATTTCGCCGAATATTTAAACAAAGCAAAGAATATGGACAGTACCATGGTTAGTTATATGCTATTTGTATTTGGTATTATTGGAGTCATCGCCAACTGGGTGGCAGGGAAAATGCTCAACCGAAATATTACGTTTACCACAGCATTTTTCTTATCGGGTACACTTATTATTCCTTTATTACTGTATTTTTCAGATGGCAATATGTTCGCTACGGTCTGTACGATTGCCTTATGGGGATTTCTTTATTCTCCTAGCTTCTTAAACGCATCTACCTATATGATTTCTTCCGCTCCCGAGGCGCTAGAATTTGCCAATAGTCTAGCGACTTCATTTGGCAATCTCGGGGTAACCTTGGGAACTACCGTAGGTGGCTGGATTATCGTTTCGAAAGGTGTAGAATTTTCGCCCTGGCTTACGATGGGATTTGGTTTTCTCGCCTTTCTGATGATCGCCCTACGACAGTTTTTAGAAAAACGTGGCACAACAAATCAAATCACCGTGGTACAGTGTACACAGCAATAATATATTTTGCCGGTATTATAAATAGCCAATGCACGACAATTTAGATCTAGTTAGCCTGGATAATCATTCTAGGCTAACTAGATCTAATGCATCTCCTTAAAGACCGTCGACAAGATACCAACTCAAAATAATACCTATGACAAAAATCAATATGGCCACAATTGTAATACTATTTGAAGTTTGAGCGAAGTTCTCCTCTTCAATTTGTTTGTTTGTTTTACGATATTTAAAAAAGGCGACAATAACCGTCAATGCACCAATAACCACAATAGAAACACCAACAGCACCAGAATATTCATGCTGAGATCCTTCGACTATATCTCTTTTGAGAATGAGCTCAATCTGACGAATAAATAGTGAAAACTTAACAACTACAAAACCGAAGCCCATAATGCCCAGGCTTGTCCGGATCCAAGCAAGGAAAGTTCGTTCATTCGCAAGATGGTCATTTATCTTCTGGGTTACAGTTTTATTAGACATTTGAAATAAATTTTGATCAACAAAAAATTAAAGGAATTTTAAAAAGTATTTCATAGCCCTAAACAATACTTTATCGCCGTGAATATGCTTCAGCACATTTGTTTCATGGGTTAGTAAAGATGTTAAGGTTAAGAAATTCCATTGTTTGCTCCTCTATGAACGTTGCAAAACTTTGAAAGGTTTGAAAAATAATTCAAAGCTTCTTTCTTTCAAATCTTTTTTAGCAACTGCATACCGAACCCTGCAGATGAGGAAGGAATAAGTTTCCCATCTTTGACGAGATATCCCGACAAATCCACATCATCAGATGTACTTGTAACCCCTTCAATGGTTACGGTATTTCCGAGCCCTCCGGCTAAATGCGCTGTATAGTAGCTCTTGAGAAGCGATCCCCAGGCATGTGGAGATGCTTGCGCTCCGAGTTGTATTAACTTTGGCATTAAATTCCTCCAATTCGTAAATCCAAGGCCTTCAATATCCGTAAGGTGGACATCCAGCAGTTTCTTTTCAAATAAGGTTCTCAGCAAGTTCTGATCAGGATCTGCTTCGCCATCCGCCAGCAAAGTATTTATGCCTTCTGATTTTATAAAGCCACTAAGCTTTTGATAATCCACCACCGTTTCATGAAAAGGTTCTTCTATCCAAAAGAGATTTACCATTGGGATACCTTTTAAATACTGAATAAACTGGTCTGATGTAAAACCATTATTTCCATCAACTAAAATTCTGCAGTCGGGAAATGCTTCTGCCACTGCTTTTGTAACCTCAATATCCCGTTGAAGTCCTTTGGAAAAAGGCATCCATTTATGCCCCCTTCCAATTTTTAACTTGAATTGCCTGTAACCCACTCCATAATCATATTGGCATTCCTCAAGAATACGGTCAATTCCTGATGGTCTATCCGCTGGTTCTAAGTCATCGAAATAGATCATACCACTATAATAATCTGTTATGATCGGATCTTTTCGACCAAGTATTTCATAAACAGGTTTATTTAAAATGACTCCTGCGAGATCATGAAGAGCCATATCAAAGGGAATATGTGTCTGCAGCAGTGTACCGACTTTGGGAGAAAAAAGATCTGACATTTTCTTGCCTATCAATTCTCCCGAAATTTGTTCAGCTTCACGTCTTGAGCCACGGAGTGAGGTCCAGCCCATTGCTCCCTGATCTGTCCTTATAACACATATTTCCACATCAGGTCCATAACCATGTAGGTCGAGACGGGCATTTTTCCCCACAAGTCTCGGATAATTCATCTTTACGGTAGAAAATCTGATATCTTTTATCTTGTGATAGGACAATACCTTGTTTCCTGGTTCAGCATCAGAGGAAAATAAAATTTCATTTGCGTAACCTTTATACAACGTGGCTGAGGCAATGCCAAAATTCAGCGCCTGAATAAATGTTCTTCTTTTCATAGTTGATTTATTTCGATTATCCGAAACCGTCAGGATAGACTTGTTTCTAGTTTTTTTTTTACACCAGCGTAGGCATAACTAGCCACGTAGCCAAAGCTTTATAATTAGTTTATAAATATCCATATGAAAGATACTGCATACGCGTTTGTATTTATTGACAGGGCGTATCAATTGTTATACAATTTGTATCATTTTTTTTATCAATGTCTCTGTCGTGTACAATTACCGTATGACTATCTTTACTGCTTCGAGCGGCCTTATTACCTCATACCAATACCGCATAAAAAATTTGCATATAAATACCTATATCTTAAATTTTCCTTTATTTTGTATACATGCGCATATTGGTAACAGGATCTTCGGGAAAATTAGGAAGTGTAACAGTTCGGAATCTACGTCTTGCTGGACACGATGTTACGGGAGTTGATTTATTAGAAAGCGATACCACTGATCATTGTTTAGATGTACAGCGAACTGAGGCAGTTATTGAATTCACAAGTGGTTATGAAGCCATTATCCATACTGCAGCGCTGCATGGTAGACATATGGATTTGAATTATAGCCGACAAAGTTTTATAGATACCAATATAACAGGAACATTAAATCTGTTAAATGCCTGTGTAAAGAACGGAATAAAGCGTTTTCTTTTTACCTCTACAACCTCCATATACGGCAATGCACTTGTTGATGCGGAAAAAGCGGTGTGGGTTACAGAGGAACTTATAGCCCAACCTCGTGATATTTATGATATTACTTGGTTACACTCCGCAGTATACTTTCGAATTTCTTCTCAATCAACTTCAATAAAACAGCAAGACGGCACTTTAGTTATTGATCTACACCGATAAAAATGCCTTCATTTTATTTATTGCTTGCAAGGAAATATCTAAATCTTTATTGAGCACGATTTGTCCACTTGATTTTTCCCGAATAATTAAATTAGCATATTGTGTTCTAAATAATGAAAAAAGTGGCCTTTCCTTTAGCGGTAGATACTTTTCAACAATAGAAACTGCGTAACTATCGAAAACATATTCTTTTTTTCCAATGCTTATCCGGTCACTGAATAACGTACAGCGGTTTTGCCGATAGGTGGAAACAAGTAAGGCGGGTAAAAGAACAAATCCAAAGAGAGCGAAGGCCCCAAAAGATATAACCGTACTTGTACCTGAGATAATTCCCAAAAGATTATAGATTGATCCGAAAATAATAAAGGGCGCCAAGACACCATAAAAAATAAGTGTACGCTGTGATAGATTGATTTTCATACTAATTATAAAAAATTGATTTAATACACCAAAATAGTTAAAAGCAAATGAATCTCCCACATAATATAATTATCGCTTTGATCTCCTTAATATTCGTCCACTATCAATAAATAAGGGTAATACTTTTGCCATATTTAGTCGGCTGTTTTTCTATCGCCAGATTCTTGTCTGAGCTTACAAAGCATATGAAACAAGTCTCAAAAAACAACAAAATCTATATAAGTTTTCCAAATTTCCCAGTATAGATTAGGATAAGGGTAATCATATCGAATAGCGCATGTGAAATGATTGAAACCCAAAGATTATTATTCCATTTTTTATATAAAATACCCCAGTAGAATCCTCCCAAACAAGCAGCTATAACAGCAAATATATCTTGCTGCAGATGATAGAGACCGAAAAGAATACTGGTTATCACGATAGGCAACCAACGTCCCATTCCTTTAAACAATCTTTTTTCGAGTATATTCTGGATACAGCCCCGAAATACAACTTCCTCATAAAATCCACCAATAATCCAAGCTGCAACAATTGTCATGATCAATCTTGCCATACTACTCCTGATAAAATTATACTCCATATAATCGGGAACATTAAATAGATGTTTGATAACTGGAATATATATTATCTGCATAAATATTACCCAGGCTAATGCAGAGAGAATTCCTAAAAGAATAACACGCGAAGAAAGGTTTTTCTTATTTAATCCCAAATCCTTCAATGACCTGCCTTCTCTTCTTAAAACAAGAAAAATTGCTAAAAAACAAATCACTGCATAAGAATAAAAAGGTAATGGCACAGCATGCGGAAATACGACAAGAAATAGGATGAACCCGATATCCTGAATTATTGAAAATGCTTTGCTTTTCATAGCTTGAGTTATGAAGTGCGTATTATCTTCAAAAATTTAAGCAACCGTAACGCCGAAGAAATGTCCTATTAACGCGGTCACTCCCATCGCTATCGTCCCCCAGAAACATATTCTGCCTACTGCAATTCCGATACTCGAGCCTCCAGTCTTGGCCGCAATCGCTCCAAGAACCATTAAAAAAATAATCGTAAAACCATACTGCAGATAGACCATCTGCCTAATTGGTGCAAGCAATGAAACCATAAATGGAAGTAGCGCTCCTAACGCAAATGAGCCCAGAGATGCCAGTGCAGCTTGTAGAGGTTTAGCTTGTGTAATCTCATTGATACCCAATTCATCATGTGCATGGGCGCCCAATGCATCATGTGCAGTTAGTTCGCGTGCAACCTGTAAGGCGGTTTCTTTACTGACGCCTCTTCTTTCATAAACTTTGGCTAATTCCTGTAGCTCGATTTCAGGCATTTCTTCAAGTTCCTTTTTCTCACGTAGGAGATCGGCCTTTTCGGTATCTTCCTGCGAGCTTACGGAAACATATTCTCCTGCTGCCATAGACATTGCTCCCGCAATCATGCCCGCTAATGCTGCCAAGACAATGGTATTGCGTTCAGGGCTCGCCGCTGCAACTCCAATCACAATACTCGTCGTCGATAATAAGCCATCATTGGCACCTAACACAGCAGCGCGAAGCCACCCAACCCGGTTGACATAGTGTTTTTCTAATGGATGATGCATATCAGTATGTATTTGTGAAAGATACTTAAATTTAGCAATTATATTTATTTAAAGCTACTCTGATCTCACTGTAAGTCAACAACCTATCAAATTACCTACAGTGCCATCCTGATTTTTTTCAATTGTGGTTATGCCTTTTAACCATTACCTTTCAACATTTCGCAAACTTTATTCTACTCAGGAGCTTAAAGAGAAGGTGTAAAGAATCTTGCTTCTTTAAAATTTATAATTATATCCTAGTCTCAGCACCTGCGTTTCGTAATAATCATGGCTTGTATAATTAAAACCAATACCATCTATTTTTCGCTTAATAACCATCGTATTTAATAAATCCGTAGCATTAAAGAAAAGCTCGCCTTTTCCTTTTTGAACGGATTTTTTTAGTCCGGCATCTATTGAAAACCTCGATTGGATTTTTCCCTGCGGTATAATATCCGGTGCCAAATAGATTGCTGTAATCTGCCCATCCCATCCTCTTGCAAAACGAAACATATTGTTAAACTTCAAGTTACCTGAAAGTGCAGTCTGCCGATCTGCTGAAAAAGTATTGGGTTCGGGATAAAGGTTTTCTACTGTAAAGGCATTGATTTGGTTTCGATAGAGATTACCATTAATACTAAAGGAGTAAATTGAAGATACTTTTTGATTCAAGATTGTTTCAATCCCCGTATTGAAGCTCTTTCCTGCATTTTGGAACACAGCATAAATTAATTTACTGTCCGGAACAGTACTCGATATCCGTGTAATAGTTCCATCAGCGAAACGGTGATACATTGCGGCGTAAAAGTAACCATTGCTCCAGGTATTCTTATATCCCAGTTCGACAGAATTGGTGAACTGAGGACGCAAGCCTGGATTTCCAACCTTGATAATTTCAGCATCATCATACTTGGGAAAAATACGAATGTCAACTTCATTAGGTCGGTCCACCCGCCGATTATAAAAAGCCGAAAGCTTGTTATTGTCGTTAAGTTTGTAGGCCAATCTCACATTGGGAAAGGGTTGCGTATAATTGTACCCATCGCTTTTATAGGTGTTATGATTTGGATTTACATCATATTGAATTTTCACATATTCTAGACGCAAGCCTAATTCAGCCTCCCATTTTTCATTTTCGAAAACATAATTCCCATACACTGCTGGTATTAATTCTTTGTAATTTGCCCAGCCGCCAGCATTCATATCAAGAACAGAGTTGGCGCCCGGTTTAAACTCCATATTAGTTGGAATATTCCGGTTTCTCACCTTTATTCCGGTTTCAATACGTCCATATTTCAGCGGTTTGATATAATCTACATTAACATCATAAACCTGTTCGTCGGATAGCAGCTTAAAAGAGTCTGTTCCCTTCGAAGAAGGTAGATAATTGTCATAGAAGTACTTTTCGTCTTCGCGATGAAATGTATAATTAAAACCAACATTGAGCAAATGCCCGGCATCTTTAAATTTGTGCTGATAAGAAGTTGTCGCCATGGCTGTTGTCTTCAATTCATCTTCCAAAAATTGCCAAAGACGCAAGCGTGTTGAAATATCAGCATCGAAAAAAGGTTGATCGCCCCGGTCAATAATCTTCTCACTTCCATACATCCCCGAAATAGTCAGATTATTCTGTTCATCAATATGCCAATCTATCCCTGCTTTGGTCGTTAGAAAATTCGTATTCCGATTTCGTTTCAGCTGTGAGTTAATAATTGTACCATCTTCATATTTACGAGTTACAAATTCATTCTTGTTCAGTGTCTGTGTATAGAGATTATCGGCCTGTATGAAAATATTGACCTTATCTTTTCTGTAATTTAATGATACACTGGGATTGATTTTAGGTGTTAAAGTATATTGTGGTCTTATGGTTGGTAGATTTTCCTTCCGTATCCATAATGAGCCCAATCCGGAACTGAAACCTACTTTACCATTAAATCCATTTTGATTACTTTTCTTCATAATGATATTAATAATACCTGCATTCCCATTGGCATCATACTTCGAAGAAGGATTATTGATGATCTCTATTTTATCTATCGCTGATGACGGAATATTATCCAACCCAGATTGGCTACCAAAACCCGTCAAGGCGGTTTGTTTTCCATCGATAAGCACAGTGACTTTGTCGTTGCCTCTCAGTTGAACTTTGCCATCCTGAACCGCGATTCCGGGCAAATTTTGCATCGTCTGCAAAACAGAACCGCCGGTCTGACTTATATTATCGGCAACGGAATAGATTTTCTTATCCAGTTTATTACTTACATGACCTGCCTGAGCAGTCACGGTAACCCCTTCCAATGCGATGGAACGCTCCTCCAACTCGATCGTTGGGATATCCAAAAACTCCGAAAGACTACCAACAAATAGGGATTGCTTCTTATCCTCAAACCCTGTAAATGAAATGTTTAATTGGTAATTTCCTGGCTTAATTTTGGAAATGGTAAACCGGCCTTCATCGTTTGTCATCGTTCCGGCGATAAAAGCGCTGTCTTTATCAGATTTGACCACAACGTTAACGTATTGAATAGCCAATTTATCCGCCTTATTTTTTATAATACCTGAAACGGTAACAGACGATACCTGTGCCGAAACAACCGAAGAAACTATGACTAAAATAAAAATATAAAATAATCGTAATTGAACCATAATCTAATCCCTAACCTCCTTTAGAAATTTACCCTTATCATCAAAAATTAAGTCCCTACCATCGACTTCGGCCTCAGAGCTAACATTATTTCTAGCATCAGTAATTTTGGCTGCTTCTTTGATATTTTTATGGGAATAGTTTTTGATTATATAAGCTTTAGCGTCTGCAGGAAGCTCTCCGACGGGAATTCCAACCTCGGTTTCAATAATATGTCCTGCGGCATTTATAAGGACGGAATAATTAATTTTTCCATCCTTAAATCCAGCTTCATAATTTCCCTTTTCTTTTTCCCATTTTACAGACTTTACATTAGGGTATTTCTGT
This sequence comes from Sphingobacterium sp. HSC-15S19, assembly GCF_050433745.1. NCBI lineage: Bacteria > Pseudomonadati > Bacteroidota > Sphingobacteriia > Sphingobacteriales > Sphingobacteriaceae > Sphingobacterium > Sphingobacterium sp. HSC-15S19. Next base: position 286,808 of record NZ_JBNPWQ010000001.1, on the reverse strand, counting down.
TGAAACGCCAGCTTAATTACTGATGGAACTTTCTTTTCTGAGACTTCTTGAGCTTTGACCAATGATACGCTTACCATCAGAGCCAAAATAAAAATTAATCTTTTCATGTTCTTTTTATTAATGATTTCATAAAATTCAAAAACAATTTAGAAGAAATTTAGAACTCAATACCAACCAGGATGATGCTATTATGTTCGGAGATTACTCGGTGCTTGTTCGGTGCTTGTTCGGAACTTCTTCGGTACTTCTTCGGTTCAGAGCGAATAAATAGCGACTAAGCTCCGAGGAAAAAACGTCGATTGTATGAATGAATATCGAAAACTATATAAGATTAAACTTACCGCGTATGGGATTCGCTTTCCCTACAGTATTTTATTTTTCCAAATAGCCTGATACATCTTAAGGATATGTTAAACTTTTCGTATTAACACTTTTTAACGATGTTAAATGGTAGCTTTAGCAAATATTATAATTTACATCAACCACAAATGCCCTTTTTAGACCATGTTCTGCAAGTTCCTACCTACGGATGGAAAGACAACGATGGAAACCTCGTAAAGCCAAGCAAAAAAGAAATTTTCAGCGAATTCTTCAAACGCCTCAATATTTTTAAAGATAAAAGAAATTGGTTACCCTTTTTTAGCTGGCTAAAAGTAGCTTGCCTCATCCCCTTTTTTTTCATCTTTTTGGTGTACCACTTCAGTTGGTGGACTGTCTTGGCAGCATTTATCTACAGTATGATTGTAATGGGAACCCATGGTACGATATGGCACCATCGATTTGCAACACACGGCGCATTTAAATTCCGGAACGGATTCTGGCGTTTTTTCACACAGAATCTGACTATTAATGTAATTCCAGAAGAAATATATGTGATTTCACATCATGTTCATCACGCAAAATCTGACACCCCTGGTGACCCTTATAATGCCCAGGCTGGTTTTCTATACTGTTTTTTAGCCGATGTAAATCATCAGCCTATTGCTAAGGACCTTACGGAAAATTCATATAACCGTGTCAAATTACTGATGCGACATACAGGTGTAACCGCCAATAGTTATGCACAATATCGAAAATGGGGGTCGTACGTAAATCCTTCTCATGCTATCGGATCCTGGATACTAAACTGGGCTTTTTGGTATGCCATTTTCTATTTGATCGGTGGCCACGCGCTTGCCTGTACACTCTTTGGCGCGGCCGGTTTCTGGGCAATCGGTGTACGGACATTCAACTATGAAGGCCATGCAAAAGGTGAAGACAAGCAACGTGAAGGTATTGATTTCAATGAGAAAGACAAATCAATAAATCAGTTATGGCCCGGCATTGTAGCCGGTGAATGGCACAACAACCATCATTTATATCCTAAGAGTGCGCGGAGTGGTTTTAAACCTTATCAGATTGACCTCGCTTGGTGTTATATCAAAATGATGCATAAACTCGGCGCAGTCAGTAGTTATCGGGATGACAAGAAAAGATTTGACGAACAATATCGTATCCCCTACCTAAAATCTAAGGAATAATCAATCGCTCTTAATTATAGTTTTAACCTGTTACCGGCTTCAGCTGGATAGCACGAGAGCAACTAAGTCAACGTAGCGCGATATTAGATTACCGCATTTTATTTGGAACAAGTCTAAATAGAGTGTATATTTGGGTGCTTTGAAAACCTCCGTACGTAAAATAGAGATCAACAAACAACAATTTGAAGAGTTCTTTCAACTGTATTGGAAGAGAATGTTTTCATTTGCGCTTAAAAGTGTAGACAATGAAGATGATGCAAAAGAAATTGTTCAAGATGTCTTCAAATCTCTGTGGGAAAGAAGATATCAGCTAGAACTTCAGGATGCGGAGCGTTATCTATTGCGTTCGGTTAAATTAAAATCACTAGAATTTCTTCGGAATAAAGGAAATAAAGAGAGACATCATGAGCTGATCTTAAATAGCAAAGCAGCATCTTACGAAGACAATTATATTTATTACAAAGAACTCAAAAATCACTTGGATCAAGCTGTTGATTCTTTACCCAAACAATGCAAAAATGTCTATAAACTGAGTCGCGACGAAGGGTTAACTAACAAAGAGATTGCAACAAATCTACTTATTTCAGAGCGAGCAGTCGAATATCATATCAGTAAAGCATTGTCAGTTATCAAAATAAGACTTAAAAAGTATTGCAATATCAATATTGCGAGATTCCTATTAATTACTTTTTTGTACTTTTGAATATACGTGGATTATCAAAAGATGGAAATCAACCAAGAAATACTTAAAAAATATGCTTCAGGTGAATGCTCTGAAGCTGAAAAGCATGCGGTTGAAAAATGGTTGGATAATAATTCATGGGATAGTATTGCGGAAAATAACCATGTCGATGAACTAGTTGGATCTGACATGTGGAATAAAATTAATGCCGATGTATATCGATATAGAAAATTCCATTGGGCCAAAATTACTGCCGCCGCCGCAGTTCTTGTAATCGGTTTTTCTGTTTTCTATCTATCTCCCCCTGCTCTGGATAATCATACCTTTACCAATACATCAATTGAGAATAGCAAGCTCTTTACCGAAGATCATTATGATTTACAGTTAAGTAAAAATAGCACGGCCAATATTGATCTGGTCAATAAAAAACTAACCTTCAGCGGAGACTTTATGATCACACCTAAACGGGACTTTGAGCTTGTGGATAGCAACCATAATGTTCTTGTATTTAAGGCCGGGCGAGAATACTTTGTTTCTGATTCTCCGGATTTTGGTAAAATCGTTGCTTTTCAAAAAAGTGATTTGGCATTCCTCCCGTCCAATATGCAGATTAAAATTAGAGAACAATTTCAAAGCATTTAATAGGCAAACATGAAGCGATTAGTATTGTTGTCTTTCCTTGCAACTTTTATTTTTTCTTGTAAACAAATTTCCAACAAAAACATAGATCCTGATTTTGTTTTTTGTCTGTTTAACAAAGATGAAAGCCCAACCAGTTTGTTTTTCTCCGAAAGTTTGGAGGATACCCGACAACCGACTTTACAAATTCCTTTGTCCAGCTCACGAATTCAGGAACGGGAATATATCTATAAAAATGGCTTCTTTTATCGGTTGTCAAGCCAAACCAGTGTATTTACAAAACATCGATTACAGGGGGCGTCCTTGGTCCTTATTGACAGTATACAATTAAAAAATCGCGACTTTGAAACCATCACCTGGAAGGATGACAACAATTTAATTGCGCTATGTCGAGAGGATCTTATTGCAAAAAAAGCCCAGGCTCGACTCTATCAGATTAATGTTGCAGAGATGAAAATTATTAAGGAAGATACCATCACACTTCCCTTTGCAACAAAAGAATATAACGCACTACACCTCGGGCTTGTTGATATTGAAAACAATAACCTTTGGCTGGCTTATTCCTTCTTCAAATCACGCAGGAAATATGGACATACCACATCTGATACGACCTATTACGCCACAATAAACTATCCTAGCTTTACATTGCAACAAATTCAGAAAGAAACTCGTTCGACCTATCCCGGTGGCTTCAACATCATACAATCCTATAGTTTTAAAGACGAATTAGGGGACTATTATTTCATGACCAATCCTGGCATAGCGCTGGGCAATAATTTAAGGCTTCCAACAGCAATTTTTAGAAAGAAGAAAGGGCAGCAGCTCGTCGATCAGCACTTTATGATCAATATTTCCAAGGCAATTGGTAATCATGCATACGGGATCTGGTATGTGGGCAACGGAAAGGCGATTGTTCGCAATGAACAGAAGAATTTATACACCGATTTTTCCAATTATCACGCAGTTTATCAGTTCGAATATAGACTGGTGGATTTAAAATCTGGTTCCATCGAAAGAATTCCGCTCCCATTGGATAAAGGTACCCAAAAAGAGAATGTCTGGAGTGACAAAAAGGATGTTTATATAGCGATAGATGATGCAAATGATGAGCATCGTGTATGGAAGTATAATTTGCAGACAAAAGAAATCTCCAAGGGGATCCAACTCCCCAATAGTACAAACTTTATTGTACGCATGGATTATTTGAAAAAATAATCTATAGTTCTTCAAAAAAAACAAAGCTCATAATCAACTATTTGCATATTTTTCAAAAAAAATAGCTGAAATCAACATTCGGTAAGTGATCGGTATAGGCAACTCTCTTGTATATACTTAATCTAAATAAAAATGTTGAAGTCAACATCTACTTTTTTACTCTTATTAATTTTTACCGTATTTACACAGGCCCAGACCTCCCAAAAGAACGTTATTTCAGGTTTTGTCAAAGATAATTTTGGAAGACCAATCCCAGGTGCAACAATACTTCTAAAAGATCAGGTCAATGGTACCTCATCCGATGTAGATGGATATTATAAGCTACATACGAATATCCCGAACAAGGCCATCATACGTGTCACTGCGGTGGGATATAACTACGAAGAGCGACCTCTAAACGGGAAAAATATTCAGGACTTTCAACTTATCGAGGATCGCAATTATATCGACGAGGTAACCGTAACAGCACATAGGAAAACTGAAAATGAGCAGAAAGTAGCGGAAATAAAGCGATCGGGCTTTAATGTCAGTGTCATTGACATGAATAAACATGCCAACGAAGCTGCCAATTTAACACAGGTTTTAAAGCGCGCCACAGGAGTTACTATTCGTGAAGATGGTGGATTAGGCTCCAACTTTGTATTCCGTATCAACGGGCTCGATGCAAAAATCTATATTGACGGTGTTCCCATGGAAAACTTTGGGTCATCGATGTCCTTAAATAATATTCCTGTCAATCTGATTGATCGGGTCGAAGTTTACAAAGGTGTTGTTCCTGCTTTTTTGGGTTCCGATGCGCTCGGGGGTGCTGTCAATATTATTACAAAGCGCCGAGCAAGACCTTATCTGGATCTGAGTTATTCCTACGGCTCATTCAATACACATCAGGCAGCCGTAGTCGGCACATTTACCAATCCCAAAAACAAACTTTCCTTCCGGATGAATGCATTTTACAATCATTCCGACAATGATTATAACATGTATACTAACGAAAAGTACAACGTTCTTATCGAGAACACTGTCGACAACAAGTATGTCACGATCCCCAAAGCCAAGCGTTTTAACGATGCTTACACTTCAGCCATGGGACAATTGGAGGTCGGTTTTCGCGACGTATCCTGGGCTGATCAGTTCTATGCAGGTCTGACCTATTCACAAAATCACAAAGAAAACCAGCTTGGGGCCTCACTTAGCAAAGTGTTTGGCGGAGCATGGTCTGAAAGCAAATATCTGATGCCAACCCTGAGCTACAAAAAAAGCAATTTTCTGGTCAATCGCCTATACGCAGATATTTTTACAAGCTATAGCTACGATACCCGCTACGTGCGGGATACAGCTATGTACAATTACGATTGGTCTGGAAACTGGATCTCGAATTACAATGCCACAACCCCGAATCCCCAAAAAGATACAAAGTATAATTTGTCAAATTATCTCGCGCGCGTAAATCTAAACTATGACTTTGATGAAGCGCGTAATCAGAGTTTAAATTTCAATTACAATTTCAATAGCAACGATCAGAAACAATATGAACTGATTGGCAATTATGACCGGTCTGGTTTGCCATCCTACTTGGGCCGACATATTTTGGGTTTGTCATGGCAAAACCAATGGTTTGACAAGCGCCTATCAAATGTTTTAGCCGTAAAATATTACCGCATGAATGCCTCAAAAGATATTGACGAACGCACCTTTGATGCAAACAACAATTTGATCAGCGGTGGGATAATCAGTCAAAAAAAGCAAGGGAATTACTACAGCATGAGTTTAGCCTCACGGTATAGGATAACCAAGGATTGCGGTTGGAAACTATCTTATGAAAGAGCATACAACTTACCTTCTATGACGGCTCTTTATGGTGACGGTATCAATACAACATCCAACTGGGATTTAAAGCCCGAACGGAGTGACAATATCAACACTGGGTTTTACTACAATACGTATATTAATCAAAATCACTTTCTGAATGTCGATTTAACAGGTTTCTATCGCTTGGCAGATAACTATATAACCAGCCGTGCGGTCATGCAGAATGGAAATGCCTATTTTCAAAGCTATAACGAACCTGGAGTAAAGCTCTACGGCTTTGAGGCCGAAGTCAAATATGGCTTTAAAGATCTTTTAGCAGTTACCCTGAATGGTTCTTACGATAAAGCTACTTACAACAAAAAATACACAGACGATTCAGACAATAAACAAATTAGCCTCACTTATGGCAAACAACTCATTAATCGCCCTTGGATCTATGGAAACGCTGATATAAGCCTGATCCAGAATAACTGGTTTCAGCAAGGAAGCAGAGTGCAACTCTCCTACTTATATCAATACACGCACTGGTTTTATCTGACAGAATCATACTTGGGATCACTTGAATCCAAAGATCTCATCCCTTCCCAAAATATCCATTCTGCGGTACTTAGTTACGCTTGGGACCGGAACAAATACAATGTATCCTTTGAGGCTAGAAATTTAACAGATGAAAGAGCATACGACAATTTTCGACTGCAACGACCTGGACGTGCATTCTACGTCAAGCTGAGATTATCCATTATGTAAAAAACAAATAAATATATATTTTTATGAAAATCAATAAATTCGCCATCGCAATATTTGCTGCGACTGTGTTATTTTCTTCCTGCAAGAAATCACCTGACACCACTTCACCTGATGAAACTACACCGACTTCAAATAGCTTATATAGTGTATGGGTGACGACCGCAGCGGGTTCATCTTACCTGCTTACCGCAAATAATTTAATGAAAGATACCCTGCTCACTCCGAACAACAATCAAGGAATCGATATTACCTCTCACCTACCAGCAGCATTCTATGCCATTTACGCTTATGCCTATGAAGGTAAATATTACCTGTCAAATGATGGAACAAGATTTAGTCAATTTGAAGTAGTCAATAGTAAATCTTGGAAAGAAACGAACAATTACGCTTTCCCTGGAAATTTCTATCTGGGAAAAGTACTAAAAGATATTAGCACAAAAGATGAAATGGTCATGACTAAAACAGCTGGTACGACCAATAAAGTGAAAAATGTACTGGAACAACCGATTTATTTTATGAACATCAACAATATGACAATCAATAAAACAATTGGTATAGAAATTCCAATGATCACTTTTAATCCCAAAACTCCGGAAGGAAAAGATCATAATCCATATATCGTACCGACGAGCTTCACACAAAGAGGCGACAAATTATTTGTCGGACACAAATACAGAAGCAATGAAACTCGTAAAGATATCATAGACACGGCCTACATGTATGTGTGTGATTATCCGAGTTTAGCGAATGGGAAAATTATAAAAGATGGCAGAGGAGGCTTTGCTGCGGGACACTGGGAAGTACAGACACTTACTTTTACAGATGATAACAATGATCTATATATCGTAACCAAAAAGACGGATGCTGCTACCTATGGTTTACTGCGTATCAAGGCAGGCCAGACTACGTTCGATCCAGATTATTTCTTCGACTTGAAAGACTATAACGTTTTCAGCAACAACATTTCACAAGTTCAAAAACTAGGCGATGGCAAGGTTTACATCAGTCCATTTGTGGTCGATCCGGCAAATAAGAAGATTGTTGCAGATCTTCGGATTTTAGTTGGTGGTGGAGAATCTAAAACAACGATGAACTTTATGGAAAATGGAAAATTGTACGATGTATTCAAGACAGATGAGTCTAAATGGTATGTGTATGAATACGATCCAGCAAAAAATTCGGTAAAACGCGGTGCCGAGATCGATCCAGGAATTACACAGGTTTATCACTTGAACAAGCTTAAATAAAACGCCACTAAGTTTAGGAAATACCTAGTCGATGACACCTTCAAAACTCGAGTACTCGATGATGAAACGTGTAAAATCGAATCTAGGTATTTCTAAAACATAACTCCTAGTTTAAATCAAATGAAAACAATACTCATTAACCTCTTCACATTTTTTATTGTGCTGTCAGCTTCGGCACATGCTGTCTTTATTGAAACTTCGCTGAAAGGAACCAAAGGAAAGCTCCATACGGTAAAAATCGTTTATGGTGAACCCGATGAACATGAACTTATCTCAAAATGGTGGTGGTATAAAGATGGTACGCAGATTACGTTGACATTGATCAAACCTGATGGAAGCACAGCCGCCTTGATAACAACTGCTCAAGAAGATCACTTATTGGCCTCATTCACCCCTGACCAAGAGGGCGTATACCACATTACCCTAAAAAAAGATACAGATCGCAAAGAAGGAGCCAAAACACAGTATCAGATCAATGCGATAGCGACAATCCAAGTCGGAAATTCCACTATTGGAAATACAGCAACCCATATCGAAAATGAATTGTTTGTCTTTACGAACAATATAGTTTCCAAAAATAAAAAAGAGCTGTCGTTGACTTTATTCGAAAAAGGTAAACCTGCAGCAAATACAGCTGTTCAGATCATTGCACCCAGCGGATGGATTAAATGGCTGCAGACAAATGACCAGGGTATAATCAAATTCACGCCAGAATGGACTGGTAAATACTTTGCGGAAGTATCGAAAAGGGAAAAAGTTACAGGACAAGACTTTGAAGAGTATAGCCGCGCAAGCTCTATGAGTTTTGCCGTAAACTAATGTGGACATGGCTGTAAGAAAGAAGAAAAATAATTCGCTGTTCAGGCAGATCAATAATTGGTTGCACCTTTGGCTGGGATTAATTTCAGGTAGTATTGTATTTGTGATCTGCCTGATGGCCTGCCTTTGGGTTTTTAACCATGAGATTATCGATCTTGTTATCCCGAAAAAAGAAAGGCAATATATCCTTGCTTCCAGCCAGTCCTTGATTTCGCCCTCAAGGATCGTCGGAATAGCAGACTCACTCTATCCTAATGCTGTAGTAAGGGGCATTACCTATACCCGGGATCACCCCATTTCCTTTACCCTCAAAAAAAAGGAGCAAGAGAGCAAAGGCAGAGAAGCTAATTCAAAAGCAAACGCACAGGTGCATCTATTACACCCATATACAGGCAAATATCTAGGTTTGCAAACAGAAGACAATTCCAAAGAAGCACAGTTAAGAGAAAAATTGAATGGCTTTTTTGCATGGACACTGAGTGGACACCGTTTTCTATGGCTTCCCAGAGAAATTGGACGCCCCATTGTAAACTATGCGACCTTGGTCTTTAGTATTACTTTAATCACAGGATTGATCTGGTGGTATCCCAAAAAATGGACAAAATCAACTCGGGAAAAAAGCTTTCGGATCAAATGGAAAGCTGGTTGGAAAAGAATTAATTTGGATCTGCATAATGTGGTTGGCTTTTATTCTTTTATTTTGATTCTATTATTGGCCATAACTGGAATGTATTATGGTATCGAGTGGTTTAACAGAGCCTTGTATTGGTCCACAAACTGGGGAACGCCACTAGCCGAAAGAACTTCTGTTCAATCCGATTCAACAAAAATTGGTCAAATAACCCTTTTTTCGACAGCTTTTGATCGCGAGATTGAGACGATTTTAACCCAATATAAAGATCCACACTACTTGACAATCACCTATCCAGACAAGGAAAAAAAGGATGCTACGATTTCGGTCTATATTCGCAATGACATGGATCGACAGTATAACAATCGCTATTATTCATTCGATCAGTATACCGGGGCATTTCTACCCAATAACATTTCCTTGTTCAACAAGGATTTTGAAGAATTAAGTGCAGGTGAAAAATTCAGAAGACTCAATTACGATATTCATGTAGGGTCAATTTGGGGATTCCCGACAAAAGTGCTGGCATTTGTACTCACCTTTATTGCAGGTACACTTCCTATTACAGGCTTCATTATATGGTACAATCGCAAATGGGGAAAGAAAAAAGGCCGCAATAAATTGGGCAGGGAATTGCATAGCGGGGAAGAAATGAACGTATCAAATACGAACATACAAACAACAATACGAAAACCACCGATTCGTTTCCGTCCAAAATCCACAAACCTTTAGGTTTTCGAATCACTACTATTTAATTTATGCTTAAACCGGTTCTTTCTCGAAGAGGACAAGGGACACGATTATTATGACGAAATCTACTTTATTATCTATATTACTTTCAGGCGCTGCCACTGGACTTGTCGCGCAAACAAAGTTATCTGGAAAAATATTTGACAAAGACGGGCATCCCATCAAAGGTGCCACAGCCAGTCTTTTACACTTGGCTGATTCTTCCCTGATCATGCAGGCAGATGCAGCTAAGGATGGCTCATTTCTACTGCATACGCCTAAAAATGGAAATTATCTTATACGCTATAGTTCAATCGGCTACACAACAGTACATAGTCGAGCATACCAGTTAGCTGGAACCGAACACACAGCGCCCCCCATTTTTTTACAACCAGTTGAACATCGGATGGAAACCGTACATGTTATTGGAAAGCAAGCTAGTGTACGTCAGTATGCCGATAAAATGGTAGTTGATGTCGAAGGAAGTGTATTAGCTGAAGGCAACAATGTCCTCGAATTATTGGAGAAAACACCGGGTCTTGTTTCGGATGGGAAAGGAAATTTTTCAATTCAGGGTCGCGCAGGTGCTAACGTACGCATTAATGGCCGTGATATGTATGTTTCCGGTGAACAGCTTGCCAGTATTTTACGCGGACTGCAAGCATCCGAAGTATCGAAATTGGAACTGATCAGTAATCCTTCGGCACGTGAAGATGCCGCGGGAACTGCCGGCATAATTAATATTGTGACCAAGCGAAATGCAAAGGCCGGCTTTGGGGGCGATGCCTTTATCCGAGCTGGACAGGGCCGACAATTTTATGGTGGTTTGGGCGGTGGATTACACTACAAGATGAATGGGCTAGATATGTACTTGCAGGGAAATAAGAGCTATGATCGGAGTAATAGTCATAATCTTACAGAAAGAAGTTTTTTTAACCAGGGTAATTTAACCTCTTTTCAGAGACAACACGAACGTAAGAAATTAGATGATGCCAGTTTTCATAGTGTTCGTGCTGGGGCAAAATATGAATTTTCGGACGGCGGAATTTTGGATGGAAGTGTACATTGGATGACGGGCAATTATAAACCCTATGCATCTATCGAGATGGATACCTGGGATTATCCAGCCAATATTCAGACAGCGCATGCAATCAGTAACAACCGTTTTGACGAGTCGTTTAAAAACTGGACATTTAATATCAATTATATTAATAAATACGAAGGAGAAGATCACTTTTTAAAATTCAACTTTGACTTTGCTCCACACGGAAACGACTATAATAACCGGTTTGAAACCGATCAGTTTAATTTGCAAACAAACACGAAATCTTCAACAGGGAGAACCAATGTTCAGGATCTGAGCAATACGACCTATTCCGGAAGGCTTGACTACAGTAAACCGTTAACAGATTCAAGCAAAATTGAGCTCGGCTGGAAAGGAACGTATTTCTTTATCAACAACGATGTCATAAATACACTACTGGATAACGGCAAATGGATACAGGACAATGCAACCTCAAACCGCTTTCAATACACGCAGCATATCGAAGCGTTGTATGCCATCTACTCTGGCAAATACAAACGAATAGAATATCAGGCTGGCCTGCGGGGAGAATATACATTTATAAACGCCAATCAGGTCACGTTGAACAAAAAAAATGACCAGCGCTATTTTGATCTGTTTCCAAGTGGATCATTGTTATATCATCTAAATGAGAAAAATACGTTGAGAACATCCTTTAGCAGCCGTATCGAAAGACCGGGTGATCATGACATCAACGTATTTCGAATTTACGAAGATGCCTATAGCTACAATGAGGGAAATCCTGACTTGAAACCCGAAAAAAGTTATATTACGGAAATCGGTCATGGCTATAGGAACAAATTGTTCACCACATTAGGTATTTCATACGGACGTGACATGATCAACTGGATTATCCGCCAAGGCGATAAAGTTGGTGAAAACTTGTCGAAACCAGAGAACATCGGGCGCTATATGAACTATAGCGCAAGTGTAATGTATAACCAAACGTTACGAACATGGTGGACAGCAAGCCACTATGTAAATGCATTTTACAACAACTATTCCGGAGAAATTGGAAATGTAAACCTAGATTCTAAAGGCTCAAGCTGGACAGCGAACAGCCGGCATACGCTACAATTTAAATATGGATTTCGCAGCGAAATTGCATTTTATTATCGATCGGGAATTACTACTGGACCTTCCCGAACGGATAAAAGGTATGGTATAGATGTCGCCGCGGAGAAAAAAATGTTTGGAGATCGCGGCATGATAAAACTGACCGCAAATGGCCTGCTCAGAAATGCGAACCCGCAGTTGGTTAGTGAATATGGAGATCTTAAGGTATTTTATACTGACTTTCCGGACAACAGGAAAGTCTTATTGTCACTGAGCTACCGATTTGGAGACTAAACAAGGTGGGACTGCAATTTTGTCATATTAACTGAACTGGCATAAAAAATGTAATACTATAGATTCATAATTTAGGTTTATAATTGGTTAGTTAAAACGCTTGAATTTCCCCGATTCAAGCGTTTTTTGTTTCTAAAAATTAGCTTATAGGGGCTATTAAAAAATTGACACATTAGTCAGTATTCAACATTGCCTCCAACATAGGTCGTATTTTCCAAACAGGGAAATAATAAAACCTGAGAAATGGAAACACATGACAAAAATCACATTAGATTAAACCCATATCCTGGCGAAAAGCACCTGCATTGGTCAAACCATCTTATCTTTAATAGCGATAGGAAAACGGTAAATGATTATTGATTTTCAAGTGCCCAATTGGCCATTGCCTGAATAACAGGAAATAAACCTACCCCTGCCGGACTTAATCGGTAGATCACAAAAGGTGGGACAACAGGTCTTGCCTCCCTTAAGATCAATCCATCCGCTTCCAATTGTTTTAAACTCTGAATAAGCATTTTTTCTGTAATTGCAGGGATACATTTTTTAAGTTCACTATATCTCTTACAATCCGTAGACAGATGATAAATAATAATTGGTTTCCAATATCCGCCGATCTTATCCATTGTGAAAGTTACAGGGCATAATTCCGCTGCAATTTTTTTGTTTTCCTGAATCGTCGATGTCTCCTTAATTGCTGTCATGATTGTCTTGTTTTTGCGTTCAGTACACTTACTATAGGGTAAGTACTTCCTTAAAAGAAAGTACAAATGTACTTTTGTATTATCACATATAAAAAATTAAACGATGAAAATTACAATAACAGGTTCTTTAGGAAATATAGGCAGACATTTAGTCGATATTCTTATCAAACAAGGTCATGAGGTAAGTGTAATCAGCAGTTCTCCTGAAAGAGCGAGCGAAATTGAACATTTGGGCGCTAAAGCGCTTATTGGTTCTATCTTAGATGGTCCTTTTTTAACCGCGAGTTTTTCAGGTGCAGATGCTGCTTTTCTGATGACTCCTCCCAATTTAGGTGGCCAACATATTGTTGAGAATACCGCAAATGCAGGAAAAGCCTACGCGACAGCCATAAAGTCGGCTGGCTTAAAAAAAATAGTGATGTTAAGCAGCGTTGGTGCTGATTTTGATGCTGGAACAGGACCAATTCGCGGTTTGCACCAAATTGAAGAGATATACAAAACACTACGCGATGTTCATATCACCTTTTTGCGTGCCGGATATTTCTACACGAATTTTTATAACGATATTCCATTAATCAAAAACGCAGGTATTGAAGGATCAAACTTCCCTGCAGAGCTAAAAATTCCATTGGTTGATCCTTTAGATATTGCTACTGCCGCAGCCGATGCGCTCCAAAATTCAGAAGTTGGACATCACGTGCGTTATATTGTTAGCGATTATGTTTCAGGAGCAGAAATTGCCCACACATTGGGAGATGCTATTGGTAATCCAAACCTGCCATGGATTGAATTTACCGACGAACAAGCTTTGGACGGTATGTTAAAGGCGGGACTTCCAACAGAAATTGCATCACTCTATGTAGAGATGGGGCAGGCAATCCGTGCAGGAAAATTACAACAAGATTTTGAAATTCAGGGTCAGCCTATCTATGGTAAGATCCAATTAAATCATTTTGCCATTGATTTTGCTAAACGATTCCAAAAACTATAGATCAATAAAAAAGGGTATTTTAAGTTGTAATAACTAATAAGATCGGCCCTTTTTTATTAAATTTAATAGAGATGAGCACGATAATCAATCGGACTCATCGCTATTAAATCTATTGAACTAAACATCCTGCGCAGCTCTCTGAATAGGCTATGAAAAGCTTGAACTTCCTTCGTATCATACGATTAAAATTATCCATGTGCCTAAAGTTAAACGGAAATACTCTTTATTAAAACAGAATACAGGTCTTCAGGCTTAACAGGTTTGATTAACCAATAACTTATAGCCAGAGAATGACAAAGCGGTTCTATGTCTTGCTCTTCAGCACTAAAAATGGGAATGATGTTCTGCTCAAAATTGTTATTAAATTTTTTTTCGCGAATATTCTTTATTGTTTCGATACCACTGATAATAGGCAGTTGATTGTCGATCAAGATAGCGTCAAAACAGCGCCCCCCTTTTAACATCTGTAATACTTCAAATCCAGTTTTTGCCTGTACGCAATCAATATTCTTTAAGGATAACATCCGAGCCAAAGCATTTCGTTCAGATTCTTCCTCGGCAACAACGAGTACATTCTTTATTTTTTTCAATTCCTCCCACTCATTTATTTCCCAGATAGAACGCACCTGAATATTGAAAAAGAAACGGCTGCCAGCACCAAAAGTGCTTTCCAATTTCAATTCACTATCCATCATTTTAAGCAGTTTATTGGATATAGTCAATCCTAATCCAGTTCCGCCATAACGTTTAGTCATCGAGTTATCTTCTTGCGTAAACGCATCAAATATCCGCTCCAATTTATCCGCTTTGATCCCTATACCTGTATCTTTGACACTAAAGCACAGAACAGCCTGGTCAGCATCATGTGATTCTACTGTAATGCTTAGTTCAATGGTTCCTTTCTCGGTAAATTTTGTGGCATTACTTAATAAATTCATCAATACTTGCTTGATGCGAAGAGCGTCAACCCAGATGTAATGTGGTACATCGGCCGCGATATTCAGATAAAACGCTAGATTTTTGGTTTTGATCTGCAGATTAAGAAAGTTCGTCAACTGAATAACCAGGTCGTGGAGATCGGTCTGTTCAATTTCCAGTTCTAACTTTCCGGCTTCAATTTTAGAGAAGTCTAGAATGTCGTTTACGATCCCAAGCAATAAATTAGCGGATTGATCAACGATCGTAAGGTATTCCCGTTGCGTATCCTCCAATGCTGTTCCAAGCAATAGATCGGTAAAGCCAACAATGCCATTCAGCGGTGTACGAAGTTCGTGGCTCATATTTGCCAAAAATTGTGATTTTGCTGCATTTGCCTGCTCGGCTACTAATTTTGCCTTTTCCAGCTCCTCGCGTTGATGAATAATCCGACTAATATCTGTCGCAATCGCAAGATAACCGATGACATTGTCGTTAATATCCCTAATATGAGTAACTGCTAAGGAAACATATAATTGAGATCCATCTTTTCGACAATAGGTCCACTCGCGCTGCTCAGCACCGTGCAGCTCTGCCATATCTACAAAGAGCCGAAGTTTATCTACTGAATGTCCCAATTCGACCTCCAGTTCTTTCGCCCTCAAAACAAGTTCCTCTTCTAGATGAAAGTGTGCAAGACCAAATTTACCAATCACTTCTTCACTACGGTATCCCAAGAGGTTTTCGGCCCCTGTATTAAACAATGTAATTACACCAGCATTGTCGGTCGCAATAATACCGACAGCAGAGGTTGCTTCCAACACTTCTGCAAGTAATTTTTTTGAATTGGAAGACTCTGCTTCGATACGTTTACGCTTATCAATATCCTGAAAAGTACCGTATAAACGGACACAATGACCATTTTCAAAATCGGCATTTCCCAAGGCACGTATCCATAGTTCATGACCGGTGAAGGTGACAATCTCAAGTTCCAAATCCCAAGCTTCTCCCGTAGCGAGTGCGTGTTCAATTGCAGTCTGTATTTTTTTTCTACTTGATCCCTCTTTATAGAACTGTAATGCAGTTGTCAGATCTGGTTCATAGTCTTCTGGTGCTTCATGAATCTCTCTCGTAATTTCGGACCATACTATCTTCCCATCAGCAGGTGTATATTCCCAGCCGCCAATTCTAGCTACCCTGCCGGTCCGTATCAATGTGGCCTGTGCATGCTTAAGTTTCTTTTCTAGAAAATGTTCTTCTGTAATATCGACTGCATTACCAATCACATAAGGTATTTTGTTCTCACTGGCCTGGAGAATATTGTTAAACATCCAGATACGCATGTCACCCGAACGAGTCATGGTACGCATTTCTCCTTTGATTGTTCCATGCCGAACAATCGCATCCAGGTAGTTTTGTAAATTTTTGTGCCCCTCCGATGGAACAATATCAAAAAGTGATAATACCTGAATCTCATCTCTCGTATAGCCTAAGATCCTGGCTCCAGCATCATTGACGGTGATGAAATTCCCTTTCAGATCATGGGTACACATAAGCCCTTGAGAATTATCGAAAAATGCTTTCAGCTTTTGTTCACTTTCCTTGTATTTTTCTTTCTCCTTTCTGTTGACAATAAGCGCGACAACTTCATCCCGGAGAAGGGTTAGAATTTCTTTTTGATGCTGGTCGAGTTGCCTTGGAACACGATCGATAACACATAGCGCACCTAAGGCATAGCCATTGGGATCGATTAATGGTAAACCAGCATAATAACGGATATTTGGTTCTCGGGTAACGAGTTCATTGGATTTGAAACGTTCGTCTTTTTCAGCATCTTCAACTTCCATCAGTTGATCTTCTTCCAGGGTATACTGGCAGAAAGATACATCCCGTCTGGTTTCTTCAGTCTCCAAACCAACGCGCGACTTAAACCACTGCCTGTCTTTATCCACCAACGAGATCAATGAAATAGGTGTACCACATACAAGCGATGCAATTTTTGTAATGCGATCGAATTCTTCCTCTGTTGCAGTATTTAAAATTTCGTACTCATGCAACACGCGTATTCGATCCGATTCATTTGTAGGCGACAATTTAGCATTCATACAAAAGCCTGTATTCGTTGTTAGTTTTATCTTCGAAATCTTTATAGGTTCTAATATCTAGCTTGCTCTAGCGTATAAATAATATTTCACTAATCTTCCAACAATTGATTTAATCATTCCCACGCCCAACTAAAATATATTTTGTATTAACACTCCTGATTCTATAGTAAAACATCGAAAACCAGCGCTAATAGCATGATAAATATAAACATGAACACCACTACGTTAAAATAGTTTTAAATAAAAAAACAAACTATTAGATTAAAAGTCTACCAACAATAAGTACTCCACTCCCGCCTACCTTTTGCGCTTAAAATTATCCAAAGCCAACTGTTATCCTTTCCTAATAACACGCCATCTGAAACGAACATGCAATAAATGTAACGAATAATATATACCTGAGTCGATTGAAAATAGAAATCATCGAAATCTTTTAGGATTGTTCTGTCTTTGGCGCCCATAAAGGAGAAGATTATATCAGTTTTTCAATGCGAAAAAAATATTTTAAAAAAAATTGAACTTGTGAAATCCAAGCTTTCCCAAAAGTCGTAAATGGGTATAAGTACAGAGAAAAAATTATAAACTAAAAGACTTTTGTTATGGAAAAGATAACCTCCCACAACGAAACACTATTGAACTCCAATAGTGACATGGACAAAAGAGATCTCAGACGAAGAGACTTTTTAAAATATGCAGGAGCCAGCGCAGCGACATTAGCCATACTCGGTATGTCGAGCTGTAAAAAAGACCACGACGATGGTATGGATAACGGCGGCAAGGGCATGTATTTTGGCAGCGGCGACATTGCTATCCTAAATTATGCCTATGCACTTGAACAACTTGAAGCCGCATTCTACATCCAGTTAGTCAATAATCCCTATAGCGGTATGACGGATATGGAAAAATCTTTTTTCACCGATATCCGTGATCATGAAATTGCACACCGTGAGTTTTTCAAAGTGGCCTTGGGTGCAAAAGCCATTTCAAGTCTAGAATTTAACCTAGCTGGCGTCAATTTCAGTAGCCGTGAAACAGTACTGGCAACAGCAAAAACATTTGAAGACCTTGGTGTTTCGGCCTACAATGGTGCTGGTTGGCTAATCAAAGATGTCAATTATTTACTATTGGCAGGTAAGATTGTTTCCGTTGAAGCACGACATGCTGCTTGGGTCAGGGATATGATCGACAACGGCAGTTTTGCCAATCAAGAAGTAGTGGATTCAAATGGTCTTGATCTCGCAAAGAGTCCAAGCGTGGTGCTTAGTGCCGCTGCACCATTTATTAAGTCCAAGATTGATGTTAGTGACCTACCAACCTATTAATTCACCCAAAATCTGATTATCATGAATCTCTTAAACGTTTTTGAACAAATAAATGCTGTAGATCCTGAATTCAGCGATCGTATCAGCCCTCGCCGTGAAGCAATCAAAAGTTTGGCTTCCATGAGTAAAAAAGTAACCTTGGCTGCCCTGCCCTTTATGATAGGTGAACTCTTTAAAAAAGCCTACGGTGCCACTGCGCCCACAGATGTAAATGGAGTACTCAACTATGCCTTGACATTGGAATATCTCGAAGCAGAATATTATACAATGGGTGTTGCCAAAGCAGGTCTTATCCCCACAGGTAAACCACTTGGTGCGATAACCACCATTCGTGACCATGAAGTTGCACATGTGAATTTTCTTAAACAGGTACTGGGAAGTAAAGCTGTTTCAAAACCAACCTTTGATTTTACTGCTGGTGGCACTTTTGGCAATGTTTTTAGTGACTATGATACATTTTTAGCTGTCGCACAAGCATTTGAAGATACTGGTGTAAGAGCTTATAAAGGCCAGGCGGGAATTTTACTTGGCAATCGCGTTGTACTGACTGCTGCGCTGCAGATCCATTCGGTTGAGGCAAGACATGCCTCCCATATCCGTCAAATGCGCCGTGCCCGCGGAGGTGGAGCCGCCAATCAAAAACCTTGGATTACGGGAGGCAATGACAGTGGTATAGGAGCAGTTGTCGATCCGGTATATGCAGGCGAAAATAATGTGACACAAGCGGGAGTGGATATTACGACTTTGCCAGGCGCCTCGGGGAAAATTTCGACCAATGCGGCAACCCAGTCATTCGACGAACCTCTAACTGCAGAAGCTGTACTTAATATTGCAGGTTTATTTATAAAATCCTAACAAAAGACGTAGTTTACCTGTTTTAGCGTGTCCTGATCGGTTTATCCCATCAGGGCATTTTTTTATATATTATATACTCCCCATCACACATAATGCACTGAGCGTTGGCGCATCTTTTCCGCCTTCATCTTCCAGTGTAATGGCAAAAGCCTGAGCTTGGGGAATATCGAGCATCTTACTTGCCGTGTCTCCTTTTGAATCCAATGGAAAAACACCTGCATTAACAGGTTTACCGTCAACCATCGCCCACAACTGATATTGCTTTCCTTTAGGTGCAACTGGCATGTGCTCAATGCTTAGATAAACTGCCTTTGATGCCTGATCCCAAAATACCAAGGCACGGTAATCGGGTTTACTTTCTACGCCCTTAAGAGGGATTGTTTTGATCGCTGGGTTTTGAACGAGTGCCCATTTGTTCTGTAATGTCGCTACTTTTTCTTGTTCAGCATCAAGTAAGGACGTCGTCTGATTTAACTTATTTGCTGTATCCTGTTTGCGTTGATATAAGAAAATATTAGCACCAATACTAACAGCTAACAATAGACTCGCTGCAACCGTCCACGTATAAGACCGAGCACCGAGCGTTTTCTTGTCGGCACCGATAGCAATTACTTCGCTATCGCCTGTCGAAGCGGGCGCGAGTACTTCGTTGACTTCCTGATCTTCGCTTGGCACAAGATTTTCCGCTATGAGTTTATTCCATATCTCTTGTTTGAACTGCATAGGCATCTCCATCGCTTGGCTATCAGCCAACTCTTCGAGTGCAATTTCTGCTTCGATGATGGCTTGTTCCACTTCGACATTATTTTTTCGAATACAATTCAAGATGCTCACTTCCTCTTCAGAAGCCAGCCCCAAAACGTACGATTCAATAATCCCCGACGATATGTATGCTCTAATATCCAAAATTAACGATACTCCTTTAGTAATTGTTGTAACTGTATAAATGCCGCTCTGGTACGAGTTTTTACCGTTCCCAGCGGGACATCAAGTTGTTCAGCTATTTCTTGTTGTGTATATCCTTCATAGTAGGCCATCTCAATCAAGATACGCCATTCAGGCTTCAATTTATCTAAAATATTTCTGAATCCAATAAAATCTGCTTTCGTATGTAGTTCGTCCTGACTTTGATCTTGTTCTTCCTCCCTATTTACGATATTTGAAAGCGGTTGGTTTTTCTGTTCGTTTACGATCGCTTTTGATTTTCGATGATCGAGGGCTGTATTACGGGCAATGTTGATCATCCAGGTATAAAGACGGCCTTTTTCAGCATCGAAAACATCGATGTGTCTCCAAATTTTGACAAATACGTCTTGTATGACTTCTTCCGCATGCTCAGTTGAAGCCACTATACGACAAACCACACCAAAGAGCGCATTGGCATAGTGATCGTAAAGATAACTAAAAGCCTGCTGATTCTTCTTTTTCAACAAAAGAATCAATGTTTCTTCAGAAAGATTGTGTAATGGACTCAAATTTCACGTTTATAATGATCTAAAGATGGATATTAAAAATCAGAAAAAAAAGCAACTAAAATAAAATAAGTTAAAGTACCTATAAAACAGGTTAAAATACCTACTATACCATAGCATTTATGCGGATAGCATTTGTTACTAATGTTTTACATTGCTCAATTCCTGTTTTTGGTTATTTAATTCCACTAGTAGTCCCACTAGAACGGGATCAATTTAACTTAATTAGGCCAGATAATCAGCTTGTAGTTTTCATTTTCGGCTAACCTGGTATACACAGTTAGATTTACTAAAATTTATCTAATAGCTTAATTTACAAGAAGAATTCCCCTTGGAAATTGGATTTATCAACAGCATATCACATGTTGCCAGATAAAATTCATCAATTAGCTGGATAATCAAATCATCTCTTTCGTTATTAACAGCTAGTCCCACCCAATTTTTTGAGGGAAGATATTTACTTCGGGTCCATTGAACGGGCTGTTCTATTTGTTTTTCTGAACGCAACCATTCTAATCCACTATCATTGAAATATATCTTTTCATTTGACAAATCCATCACGATGAAAGGTCTTTTCTTAAAATAGAAAATACTCATATCAAGATCTGCAATTACATTCATTCGAATATGTTTTTTGAGATGCACATATGCATTTATACGGGTTAGTGTTGACATCTATTTATCTTATTGGCTATAATAAAATCGTCATAAATTTCCATGAACATTCAAAGTAGGCGAAGTGTTCATCAGACGAGAATCAAAGATATTCGAACCAGCGGTCTAAGTGGGGGTATATTTTGTTCTAATAGGTGGAAAAAAATGTTAATGTAGGTTGAAAATACGACGGATAAAACCACTAATTTACCAAGCGAAAGGATATGCGTTAGTTTGCCCCCTTGCAGGTTTCGGCGAATCGTAAAATCCCTGCACGGATTGTAAATAACACCATTGAACCAGTGTTGCAATGGTTTAAATTTGATAAACAACAACAGGTTTCGGCGAATCGTAAAATGCCTGCACGGATTGTAAATACCACCATTGAACCAGTGTTGCAATGGTTTAAATTTGATAAACAACAAAAGATATGCGGAAAGAAAGTAAAAGCACGTCATTCATTAAAAAAATTCTAGGCTTAATTAGTCTTATCCTTATGGTAACAAATAGTAAAGCACAGCAAGTCACGCACTATTTTCCAAGCGGAAAAGATAAGGCAAAGACAATCAGTGGACAGTATGGTGGTAATAGCGGAATTTGTCTTTTTGAAGATGGCAAATTTCTCTTATATGGTTATGCTACATCTGTTTTCGGGTCCTATGTTTTTGAAAAAGATTACCTGCTTTTCTATCCGGATGAAGCCCCTTTATTTCAACTGTATGGGCGTCACAATGCTAACTACAAAGACAGTACTTGTTTCAATCTGGCAGGTTTTGAAAGCGGGAAAACCTATGTACAATTTGATAATGACAGTACACATCGGGTTTTCAATGACAAGGCAAACTGTTTCAGCCCCCCTTTTGTTCATCAGGAATCCAAACCAGTTCAATCGCTTAAATTTATTGTACAAAGTCAGTATATGGAAGATGATAGCACTTATCAAGTCTTTCAGTATACCAATGAAGGAAAATTCAATGATTTTATAGCTGCTTATAACAAGCCCCAACGTGCACGTCAAAATTTCAGCGCTTACCTATATTTGGCTGAAGGTAATAAATTAGCCATCAGGCTCTCCAATTATGGTGGTGAAAGAGGTTTTTTAAGAGAAAATCAAGACGGTTCAAATCAAGAGCATTGGAACGAAATATTGACCATGAAGAAGGATTATGATCAGACAAACTATATCGACCCCACGGAAATATTTAGCAATGCACATTACACAATATTTTACCCTGACCTCGAACAGTACATTTTAGATCCTGTCACCAAAAGATATATCAGCAAGTTTGCATCAGACAATGAAGCTTTTTTTGCAGGAAATCCTGAGCAAGACGATCGGTATTTAAATAAGTACATCCGGCAGGGTCTGTCCTTTCTGCAAGATGAAAGATTCGATAAATCAAAACTAGCTAAAACCAGCTTATTCTTTACGAGCTGTGACGAACCTGAAAAATCATATCATTATGAAAATGGATCACAGCAATAATTGCCCAAAAGCCACAGCAATGATCCAAATAGGATTTTAGCACTATTAAGCGTAACAAACAGTGGTATAAACGGCAATTAATACTAGCGTGACCTCTTAAATATGGCTTAATTTTGGTAGTAATAACCGGATAACATATACACTAGTTTTATTTCGGCAAAGATGAGGAATTATATAACGATTATTATTGGACTAGGAATTTGCTCACTAGCAAGTTGTGCAACGAAAAAGGAAAGTATTGCAAATAAAAAAGAGACAGAAAGTGTATCCTTAGCTGAGGGACAAAGAAAATCATTGCGAGCATATCCGATCAAGATCAAATTTAAAGGTATTTCAGAAGATAGCCGTTGCCCTGAAGGCGTCAACTGTATTTGGTCTGGAGTTGCAGTAGCAGAAATTGAGATCGCAGAAAAAGCAACCAAACCCACGATCATAAAGCTCGCTACAATAGATTTACAGGATAGAGGCTATCAAAGAACTGCCAATACCAACGGATATACCATTTCATTACAAGATATCGCTCCTTATCCGAACAAGGAACAATGGACACAAACGCTACGGGGTAACTACAAAATCTCTGTTATCGTACAAAAAACTGTAAAATAAGCCCGCAGCGGTTCGCTAGCAATCGTCCTATGGCAATTGTCATTGAAGAATGACCCAATTCTATTGAAGAATGACTCAATTTTTTAAAATACCAATACATATATTTTAATTATATGCTTGGATACTTATTGGTTCATTCCTTGAAAAATAATACCTTTGCCAAAACCTCATTTATGAAAATTTTTTTTAAATTTATTAAGATCACATTTTTTTCTATACTGGCCATTATTGGGCTATT
This sequence comes from Sphingobacterium sp. HSC-15S19, assembly GCF_050433745.1. Taxonomy (NCBI): domain Bacteria; kingdom Pseudomonadati; phylum Bacteroidota; class Sphingobacteriia; order Sphingobacteriales; family Sphingobacteriaceae; genus Sphingobacterium; species Sphingobacterium sp. HSC-15S19. The sequence goes on along the minus strand of NZ_JBNPWQ010000001.1, from coordinate 262,991 downwards.
ATTCCTCTATTTTTTCATTTCCAATCGGATATTTATAGGAAATACCAATGCGGAAAATATAGCGTATCTCAAGCTCCATAAAACGGAGATTAAGGATCGTATTGTAGATTCTCTATTCGATAATAGCTTCTATAATTCGGATATTTTTTTACTTGGGGAAATTCATGGCTACGCAGACAATCAAAAGTTGGACAAAGAGCTGTTATTCTATTTGAACAAAAAGCTCGGTGTTAAATATTACATTGCTGAGATGGATAGTACAAATGCAAATAAACTAAATAGCTTTTTATCCAAACCCCTAAAAGATAACACCTTACTGAAAGATGTGGTCAGCTCCATTCGTAAACGTATTCCGCAACAGTCTAGTTTAGAGCTATATCAAAAATGGGGTGAAATTTATGATTATAACCGCAACCTTGCCGATTCGGCAAAAATCACTGTTATTGGCATAGACAAAAGCTTTACAGCGGATAAATCTGACGTATCCAGGGATTCAGCTATGCTGTTAAATTTGGAAAATTATATTAAAAATCACCACATTGATGGTCAAAAACTATATGGACTATTTGGTTTTTTTCATGTTTTACAAAAAGGAAAGGATGCAACCAATGATCCTTTTGCTACACGCTTGAAAAATAAAGGATATAAAGTATCTAGCTTTGTTAGTTATACCATTGCTAGTGAAATGTATCTTCCAAAGAATCCTCAATTTCCAACCCCTGAAGATGAAAAAGTAGATTGGGTAAATGCAGATGGCCCACTTATGCTCGTGAAAGGCATTCAGGATCTAAAAGAATTAAGTCGACCAAATAGTATATCATTGTTTAAACTCAATGCAGCACATTCACCCTATGCTACTTCTCAAAATTTAATAACTGTAAAATCACGGCTTTTTGGCGAAAATATCATACCCGCTGAGACGACTCATACAACTGACTTTTTTCAATATGTATTTTTGTTACGCAATTCAAAGGCCCTAACAAAACTTGATTAGGACAGCAAGCATTTCATCAAAAAATCGGGTAAACAAGCTGCCTGTAGATCATGTGATCAAAGAGACAAGTATCCTAATTAAAAATATTCCATTCATAAACAGGATGATCCGTATTTAAAAGAAGGAATCTAGCTTATCGACTTGCAAGATATCACTTTGGTTTATATATTTGCGACATCATAAGAAATCCTAATGCGGAAGTGGCGTAATTGGTAGCCGCACCAGACTTAGGATCTGGCGCCGCGAGGCGTGGGGGTTCGAGTCCCTTCTTCCGCACAAAAAAACTCCCGAGCTCATAAGTTCGGGAGTTTTTTTTAGAAATTAGTTCTTAGCTACACGATTTAAACCGACCAGTCAAATGGTTTTGTACAAGGATCACATTCAAATTTTAAAACCTTGCCTAGACTTTTGGCTTTTTTCCCTTTTTTCACAAATACATACGCTAAATCTACATATTCTTCAACTTCCACTCCGCTTTCATCTCTACCTTTTACGATAACAGAATAATATTTCCCGTCAGGATATTGCTTGAAAAATACTTCGTTTACAGTAATCTTTTTCGGTGCTTGATTGTCGCAGCAGCTACACCATAAAATAACAATGGGCTCTTTCTTAAGATATGCTACTGCGGTTTCCGCTTGTTTTTGTGTTAGGGCCTGTAGTTGGTCGGCTTTTGAGAATAAGGCTGTGCATAGCAACAAAAGAAGAAAAACGGTCTTTTTCATACAAATAGTTTTAAGTTTAAAAGAATTCATCAGCAAAGACTATGCCTTTAGATACACGAAAAATAACAACAGCTTTCCTTAGGTATGAAATAGTCGGTTATTTCTTTGCCAATTCTGGGCAGCGTATTGGATTTACCCTAACAGAAAGACCTCATAAATTTATAAATTAACAACTTAAAAAACCTGTTCTCAAGATACAAACGGTATCCCTAATAGATGGTGTTAGTATCTTGAGAACAAATTAATATTTTATTTTTCCCAAACCAATGCACTTGCGCCAAGAATAGCAGCATCAGCTTCTTCCAATTCACTAAAGACAAGTTTCACTTTATTCCTAAACAAAGGAAAAAGATTTCTTTCCATATGCAGCTTCGCAGGTTTTAAGATAAAATCACCAGCTTTAATTACCCCACCAAATAGGAGAATTGCTTCAGGAGATGAAAACATCACAAAATTGGCCAAGGCCTCACCCAGCTTCTGCCCCGTATATCTAAATACTTCGATGGCAATTGCATCCCCTTTCAAAGCACACTCATGAACAGTCTTCGAATTTATAGCATCTTCTGGATACTGATTTAGCATCGACTCAGGAAACTCAGCTCTCATTTTCTTTGCCGTGATCGTTATTCCTGTCGCTGACGCATAGGCTTCTAAACTTCCTTCAGAACCTGTGCTCCAATGCTTCCTTCCTCCAGGTTTAACAATGGTATGGCCTAATTCTCCAGCAAATCCGTCATGACCATAGATAAGCTTTCCGCCGGCGACGATACCGCTGCCGACACCTGTCCCTAGGGTAATCATAATAAAATCTTTCATTCCCCGCGCTGCACCAAAAAGCATTTCACCATAGGCTGCAGCATTAGCATCGTTGGTTATGGTACAGGGAATGTTAAACTTAGCGGTCATTAAGTCACTGAATCGAATGACACCCTTCCAAGGAAGATTGGGCGCATGGTCTATGGTTCCAGTATAATAATTCGCATCCGGAGCACCAACACCAATTCCATCAAAGCTATCTTTACCTCCAAAATTTTCAATTAAAGGAGATGCTTTTTCATACAACGCATCGATAAAATCCTCTACTGTCTCATAATCATCTGTTTTTATGCTTTCCTTTTCAAGTACTTCACCGCGATGATTGACCACCCCAAATTTCGTATTGGTCCCTCCGATATCTATTCCCAACGCTACGCGTCTTGATAAATCTATTAACGACATTTCTATTTCTTGTTTCTTAGTTCTAAAATTACTAAAAGATAATATTTTATGAGCAGTCGACAAAATCTTCTTGCCATTTTATATCTGTAGGGAACGCTATTTATGATCACGGGCAATCCGATCAAAGTTGGATCCATCCGGCATCGCTACTTTATTTTATCGCCTAGGCACAACAAATTACCAAAGGCGGCATAGTTTTAGCACGTTAAGAATAGTTTAGGCCCTATATTTATATTTTTTAGTACAACAATAAATTTATGAATAAAATATTACGATTTTTTGATCTACACCAAGGTGAAGAAAAAAAGGAAGCTGTTCTGGAAAATGTTGTCAGTAATATTTCTTTTCGCGGAGCTAATGCCTGGATTCTAGCCTGCGCGATTGTAGTGGCGTCTGTTGGATTGAACGTAAATTCTACTGCCGTCATTATAGGAGCAATGCTGATATCTCCGTTAATGGGGCCAATAGTAGGAGCTGGATTCGCCTTAGGGACTTTTGACTTTCCGTTATTAAAAAAATCGCTAAAAAATCTACTGATCGCCACATTGATCAGCTTGGTCGTATCGTTTATCTATTTTCTTTTAAGCCCCTTTAAAGAGGCACAATCTGAGTTACTAGCACGCACATCACCGAATATTTACGATGTCATGATTGCAATCTTCGGTGGTCTGGTCGGTGTCATTGCTATTACAAGAGTGGATAAGGGCAATCCAATTCCTGGAGTAGCAATTGCAACAGCCCTGATGCCTCCGCTCTGTACCGCGGGCTATGGACTCGCAATAGGCAATTTCAGCTTTTTCGCCGGCGCATTATTCCTGTATATAATAAACTGTGTTTTTATCTGCATTTCGACCTTTGTGATTGTCAAATATTTACGATACCCCAAAACACATTATGTCGATCAGCAACGGGAAAAAAGAATTACACAAAGTATTACCATCATCACAATTATACTTGTATTGCCGAGCGTATATTTTGCCTACAATCTCCTGCAAGAAAAAAAATACACAAACAAAGTAAATCAGTTCGTTCAACAGGAATTGAGCAATAAAGGTTATACGGTCATTTATGAAAAACTGGAGATGAATGGTAATCCAAAGAAATTAGAACTGGCTTTCTTATCAAAAAAATTCAGCAAAAAAGAAGTTGAGTCTCTACAACACAGCATGGAAGCATTTGGGATTACCAATACCGCGCTGGTTATTCATCAGGACAGTTTAGACCTAAAATCAAGTATTCTTAGCGAAATCGATAAGCGTACCGCTGCTGTAAGTGAAAAAGACCTTACCATAAGAGCTCTCAATAATGAACTTACCAAATACCAATTGGCTAATCCACAACTCGATCGGGATATCTTGGTATTGTTTCCCGAGCTAAGCTCCTATAGCATTGGTATACAACAACATTACAGCAAAAAAGATAGCTTAGCCAACCTTGTCGCATTTATTTATTCTACCAAAACTCCGCTACCTCAAACACAACAGGAAAAGCTACAACAATGGCTACAAAATCATTTTCCGAAAGATAGTGTGGAAATTATACGTAAATAGACTTGAGTCAGCTCGTTCTATGCCGACGATCTGACGGTTTAAACAAGCGTAAGAGCTATGTTCAATTAGCAAAGAACGAATGACTACGCCATGTTTTCACACGGTCTTTCTATAATTATAGATGGCTAAACCATTCAACAAAAAAGCAAATCCAATAAGATAAACAAGCTCTTTCTTCACTTCCTGAAATCCACTCCCTTTTAAGACAATTAGCCGTACAACACTGATAAAATGGGTAACTGGTGTGCATTGCGAAATCGCTCTTGCCCAAGCCGGCATACTATCTGTGCTGGTAAAAAAGCCACTCATCAGCATAAAAACCATCATAAAGAAATATGCGATGAACATGGCCTGCAATTGTGTGTCTGCAAGGGTAGAAATAAACAATCCCAACCCCAATAGTGCAATGAGGTACACTGCAGCAAAGAGATATAAAAGCAGTAAACTTCCCTGCGGAAAAATACCATAAACAATATACATTACAATCATACCAACGGTAAAAACAATCATGCCCACAATCCAAAATGGAATTAGTTTCCCTAGGATAAACTGCCATTTTTTGATGGGCGTCACATTGATCTGCTCGATTGTTCCGATTTCCTTCTCTTTGACAATATTGAGCGCTGTAATAAATCCGCCAATCATCGTAAGCAACAAAACCAAAATACCCGGCACCATATAGTATTTGTATTCAGCCTTGGGATTATACCAATTGGAATTCGCTATTTTGACGGTTGCGACCTGCTCTGAAATACCTGTTTTAGCGGCTTTGATATTTACATCCAAACCGCCGTTAAAATCAGTAATTACACTGGTTAAATAAGCTCCACCCAAGGACGATTTTGTACCATTGATGGCATCCACTGCGATATTGACTTGCTGCGTACCTTCCCGCACCAGATTGCGCTCAAAACCTGTCGGTATCTCCAATACAAGATCAGCGTCTCCCTTTTCGATCATTTCCAATCCAACTTTATAAGATAGTGGACTACTTACGATTTTAAAGTATCCTGAAGATGCAATTTTATTGATTAAGGTTCTTGAATAAGAACTGTGGTCGTTGTCAACATAAGCAATATTGATATTCTGCACTTCAAAATTGGCTGCAAATGGCATGATGATCAGTTGAACTGTCGGCATGACAAACATCATGGCCAAGATAATTTTGTCTCTGAATATCTGCCGAAACTCTTTCTGTAATATGAATCTTAATACCTCCATTACAACCTGATTTTAAATCTTTTCAATGCAATTGACAACAACACAACTGACATCCCGGCGAGAATCAATGTTTCTTTCCAAACATAACTAAAGCCCATTCCTTTGAGCATGACAGCTTTAATAATTGCATAGTAATAGCGGGATGGCACGATATGCGAAATAACCTGAAATATCCAGGGCATATTTTCCAAAGGAAACATAAAGCCAGTCAATAATAAGGTCGGCAGCATCATGCCCATCATCGCTATTAACATGGCCGTTTGCTGGGAATCGGTGACATTAGAAATCAACAAGCCTAAAGAAAGACAGGTGATAATAAATAAAATACTCTCCGCGAAAATCAACACCAGACTTCCCCTGATCTCAACATCAAGTACAAACACCGAAAGTAGAAGAATAATGATAAAATTGACGAGTGAAAGCACGAGATATGGAATCGCTTTGGCGATGAGAACCATAATGGGTTTGAAAGGCGATACCAATAGAATTTCCATAGTCCCCAGCTCTTTTTCGCGCACAACTGCCACGGAGGTCAGTGCCGTGCTAACGATCATAAAAATCAATGCGATCACTCCAGGGATAAAATTAAGGGAACCGTTCTGCTCTTCATTATACAATTGTCGCAGTTGGGGCACTATCTGATAGGATAACGCTGTTCCGGGATTTAGGTCCTGCTGGTATGCCTTAATTATAGCCGTCAGATAATTGGTGACTATTGTGGCAGTATTCGGGTCGGAAGCATCAGCTAATAGCTGAATTTGAGCACCATCCTTTCGATATAGATCCTCCCCGAAATTGGCAGGAAAGATTATTGCACATTTGATGCTTCCATCTTTAAATCGGCTTTCTACATCTTTATAATTTACAATTTCGTCTTTCACCTGAAAATATGAACTTGTTTTAATACGGTTTACGATTTCACTGGAGTTGACATCACGTGCATTATCCTGAATCGCAATTCCAATATTTTTAACTTCGCTACTCAATGCATAGCCAAAAAGGAGAATCTGAACGACGGGAAACCCAAAAAGGATAAGCAGTGTTCTACGATCCCTAAAAACATGATAAAACTCCTTGCGAATAAAAGCGAACAACTGTTTCATATCAATCTCCCGATCTTTTAGCTCCACGTGCCAGTTGATAAAATACGTCGTCCATGGAATGGGTTTCGAACCGCTGTTTCAGATTTGTGGGACTGTCCATTGCTTCGACTTTCCCATCTACCATAATACTGATACGGTTGCAGTATTCGGCTTCATCCATATAGTGTGTTGTCACAAACACCGTTATGTTATTGGCAGCAGCCTCATAAATCATATCCCAAAACTGCCGTCGGGTAATCGGATCAACGCCTCCTGTTGGCTCGTCCAAAAAAACAATTTTAGGTCGATGGAAAATCGCTACAGAAAATGCCAACTTCTGTTTCCAGCCCAAAGGTAATTCCCCCACGAGTTTTTTTGCTTCTTTCTCTAAACCTAAGGTGTGGACCAAATCACTGCTTCGCGACTTTATGTCTGCCCTTGAAACACCATACACACCTCCATAAAACTCAATATTTTCCAAAATAGTGAGGTTATCGTACAACGAGAACTTCTGACTCATATAACCGATATTCTTTTTGATCTGCTCCTGTTCTTTATACACATTGAAGCCAGCGACAGTTGCTTCACCCGATGTCGGGTAGGACAAACCACAAAGAATACGCATGGCCGTGGTCTTCCCCGCACCATTGGCACCAAGAAAACCAAAAATTTCGCCTTGGTCAACATCGAACGTAATTTTATCTACGGCCTTAAAATCTCCAAATTGCTTGGTCAGATCCTTACAGACTATTGCCTTATTCTCCATCTGTGACTTGTTTGAATTCGTCCATACCATTTTGATCCTGCATCAGGCGGATAAAACTATCTTCGATCGTTGCAGTTATTTTTTCAACCACGAGATGTTGTGGGTTATACTTATTTGCCAGGGCAATAATGCCTTCCCTACCATCCACTTCTGATTTTGGGGTAAGGTGCAAATATTCGCCAAATGCATAACAGCTTTCTACCGCCTGATCCGAACGGAGATCCTGGAGCAGTTTATATATATTATCCGCTTTAACCGCATATAGTGGCTTTGGAAAACTTTTTATAATACCTGACGGTTCATCGATTGACATAATCCTTCCGCCCTGCATTAATGCAATACGATCACACAGTCGAGCTTCATCCATATAGGGTGTGGATACCACGATCGTGATCTGCTGTTCCTTGAGTTTGGTCAACATTTCCCAAAATTCCTTTCTGGATACAACATCGACACCTGTTGTCGGTTCATCCAGAAAAAGCACGTCGGGCTTATGGATCAGCGCACAGCATAAGGCCAGCTTTTGCTTCATTCCGCCAGACAATTTCCCTGCTCTACGATCGTTGAAGGGTTGTATCTGATCATAAATATCTTTGATAAGTGGATAATTTTCCTGAATGGTTGTACCAAAAACTGTCGCAAAGAAAGTAAGATTCTCCTTTACCGTCAGGTCCTGGTATAATGAAAAACGTCCTGGCATATACCCTACCCGATTGCGTATCTGTTGATATTCTTTGACAACATCGAATCCCTCTACAGCAGCAGTACCACTATCCGCAAGCAGTAAAGTGGTTAGTATTCGGAAAATTGATGTTTTACCGGCGCCATCAGGCCCTATAAGCCCAAACAACTCACCTTTCTTTACCTCAAAAGAAACGTCATCTACGGCTCTAACATTACCGTAGGTTTTGACCATATTTTTTACACTGACAGCGATCATAATAACTTACTTTGACCAAAGGACCTCACCATACATCCCTATTTTTAAATAACCATCATTTTTCACACTTACTTTGATCGCATAAACAAGATTAGCGCGCTCATCCTTAGTCTGAATTGTCTTTGGTGAAAACTCAGATTTATCTGAAATCCATGTAATTGTTGCGGGATATTCCTTATAATTCTCCTTGCCATCATCAATGCGCACAGTCACCGCCTGTCCGACTTTTATCTGTGGCAACTGAATTCCGGTAATATAAGCCCTCAAATAAAGCTTCGCCGTGTTGGCAATTTTATATAAAGGCTTACCTACGACCTGCAATTCACCCTGTAGTGCATAGTTTACCAAAACTGTCCCACCAATAGGATTAATCACCTGTCCCTTATTGATCTGTTCCTGAATCTGTGCAGCAGATTTCTCTAACGGATTTTTCTCGCTTAGGATACTCCGATTTTGGGTATTTGTATTGTATGTATTGAGGGTGAGTTGTTGCTTGGTCACGGCTATTTGTTTCCGCAATTGATCGATTGCCGCATTGATGTCATCGAGCTGTTTACGTGTTGCGGCATCTGATTTTACCAGATTTTCCGTCCGGGTCCTTTCGTACAGCTGTTGTTTTAATTGCGCTTCCTGAACGACCAGTTGGCGCCGCACCAGTTCAACCTGATCCTTAGGATTCACCATCTTTTGAGCTAAAGCTTCGATACTTGCCTGCACTTGTTCTTTTTGCAATTCAGCAGTACGGACATCTATTTTTCCGACAGTATCTCCAGGTTTCAATTGCTTTCCTTCTTCAACAGCATATTGCATCAATATTCCGTTTTGCTGCGCAGAGACAATCACTTCATCAGCCTCAAAGTTCCCGGAAGCGTCATATTCATTATGTTGCTTACAACCACTAAGCAAAGAGAGCGCAGTAATAAATACAATTAATCTTTTCATTTTTTGATGTTTACAGTTAATTCCCGGCTATAAATTTTAAATTATAGATCGCTTGTAACAATTGGATCTCATGCAATATTTTGAGCTGCTTGGCCAAGTGTTCTGCATTTAATTTTTGAATATACTCGTGGGTCGTGATCACTCCATTGCTCAACTGCGCCTCAGCAGATTGAGTTACCGATGTCCGCAAGGCAATCGCAGCATCATCCTGTCGAATCAAGATGGTATATTTATTGACCTGCTCATCCTGTTGGCTCAGGTCAACTTTGGCATTCAGCAAAAATGTTTCCTTATCGGCATCAATAGACTGACGATTGAGCTGAAGGATATTTCGTTTGTTGGACAGCGAATAAAAGCTACTTAGCGACCAAGAAAAACGCAGCCCTGTAACGTACCAGGGACCAAATTTATTTTCAATGATATTGAGGGTTGGCCTTCCGTATGCCCCTTGAAAAAAACCACTTACCTGTGGAAGATAATCGGACTTCAATTGTTTCTCCTGTTGGTCAACGATGTTTTTTTGTAAATCAAAAGCTTTTAATTCAGGTCTGTTAATCGCGGAAAGCGTATACTGAGCGGTAGGCAATTTCAATAGCATGGATTCGGGCAACTTCTTTCCTATAAAGAGCGAAAGCATATTTAAATATGCTGTACGATTAGATGTATATTCTGTGGTCTGCATTTCTATATTCAATACTTCAGCTTTCAGCTCTTCCACATTACTACGAAATGCTACCCCATTGTCAAAAGCAGCCTCAGCTTTTTGTACCTGAGTCTGTAAGTTAGCCTTGTTTAACTCGTTCTGCTTCAATTGGGCATCGATTAATAAAATAGCAAAATAAAGACTATTGATACGTTGATTAATCCCATAGAGACTGGATACTAAGGTCTGCTCCTCCAATGCCGTATTTGCAGCGATTAAATCCTTCTGCATTTTTGTATTGCCAGCATCGTAAATGAGCTGACTAATTTCACCCTGTATTTTATACTGATCTTTACTGATAGAAGGTAGGGAAATACCCGGCAATGAACCTACAGCATCCGCAAAACTTACTGTTTGGGATTGATAGGTTGCCTGACCTGAGAAGCTGATTTGGGGGAGAAACCTTTTATTGGCATTTTGGATGGTATACTCACCCGTTTTGGTTATCAGATCCATTTTTTTAATTGCTGGATAATTTGCTTTGGCAAGCGTATAACAACGCTCCAAAGTAAGCGCTTCTCCTTGTGCAGTTGCCCTATTTGCAAAATGCAACAGGATCAATAAAAGAATAACATGCGTTAAATAACAATACTTCATAACTGCGTTGTTCATATATTGTGGCATTATTTTTTAATCTTTAGATTTAATCATTTGATTAAGTTTGGGACAAAAAAATTATTTTGCTGTCATCATCGCTCCTATCCATATCGGTATAAGCTTCTTACGCTCAATCATAAGTGCATTAAACTGTTCGATATCGAGATCTTGTACCCCCATAATCAAAGGCTTTGTGATAAAAGGAAACACAACCAACCCCAATAAATTCATTAAAAAATGTAAAGGATGTGGCTCCATAATAAAGCCCTGTGTTACGGCTTCATGATGCTGTTTAAAAAAAACAGAATTGTTTAGCAATTGTTTGATTGGCAACTTTTCGAGGAGTTCCTGAGGATTGTTTCTGATTTCCGAAATCAAAAAAGTAGGCACCTCCGGTTCTCTGATGATAAAATCGATATATCTATTGGCTATCAATTCAACTTTACTTTCAAGATTGGTTGTTTCATCATTAAGGATAACAGCCATACTCTGTACGAAAGCCGAAAAGGTTTCAAACATAATAATTTCAAAAAGCTTCTCTTTGCTCCGAAAATAATAATTGAGCAAAGCAAGATTGATCCCTGCTTCTTCGGCAATATCCCTTGTCCTGGTTGCTGAGAAACCTTTTTTATAGAATACAACCCTCGCCGCTTCCTTAATTTTCGTTTCCGTCGACAGATCTATTTTCTTCTCTTTCATCCCGATTAAACTTCCTTGTATTATGCAAATATAGAAAAAAGAATTAAAAACAAACAACTGTTTTAATCAAATGATTAAAACAAAACAATAAACGCATTTAGATGATAATCAATGTAAATAAATCACAAAAAAAGAAACCCGTTCCGCAATATGCAAGTAATAAAGCGAGCAAATGATAGGTACTAGCAGGCAGTCAGGACAAATTATTTGCAGCTTTTAGTTGTTTAAGAAAAATATAGCACAACAGCGGAAAACCGATATAATAACTAACGAGGACGAACAAAGGCAAAATCCCCTCGGGTTTGACTGGGTCTACCGCATACGTTTTTATCAGGAGCTGCAGTCCGATATTTTTTTCTTTCGAAAATAGAATCATCGTTGCAAAATTATAACCAAAATGTAAAACGATCGGATGCACTATTTTACCTGTTTTAATACAAATTCGTGCAAATAAATACCCCACTATACCGGTCGATACAAGAACTTCCAGCATATTAAAAATCTGCCCCACGATACCGTACGAAAACCAGTGATAAATGCCAAAAGCCAGCGCCGTGATCAATGCAGCTTTCCCCTGACCACAGCGTCTCATAAGAATATATAATACGGCTCCCCTAAAGATCAATTCCTCAAATACCACTGCTTTTGATACATAATAAAAACTACCAAAAAAATCAGATACCGTATAATTCGGATTTAGTTGATACGGGTTTCCGACTAAATAAGCAATACTCAAATAGAGAGCAGTAACATATATTATGGGACCAAACAGACAAAAGAGGAAAGATCCGACCTTTGAGGAAAACCCCAGAACCTGGAGGTTCCGCTTGCAAAAATAACCCAGCAAAAACTGGGAGATGACCAATTCCAGAGCAATAGCGATCATGATTTTTTTTACACAAAGCTATAGCCTTAAATCATTTAATTTCACGACATTTGAATACGCCGCAAAATGTCATAAAATGACCAATAAATCCAGCAAAGAGAAAATAGCGCTTTTGATCAAAAATGCCCGTATCAGTAAAGGATATTCCCAACAGCAACTTGCTGATCTTGTCAAACTGAATCTTCGATCTGTACAGCGCATCGAAAAAGCTGAAGTTCTACCAAGGGCTTATACCCTCAATTTAATGGCAGTGCAGCTTGATCTCGATATTGCACTATTGAAGGAAACCGAACCTGTACATGAGATCCTCGAGAAGAAAGTAGCACAACAAACAAAACCCGCGTTAAACAAAGCTCAAAAACTCATTGTGAGCATAACCTCAGGCATACTCGGCATTTTATTAATATCCGCCTTTCTTTCACAATCGACTAGTTTTCCGGAGACAAGTTTCGAACTATTTTTACTGCTTGCGGTCGCTGTTCTTATCTATGGAATCATTCTTTGGTGGACCTGGCGGAATCGTTAGCTTTTGATAATCCCTACTGTTTTAAAAGAGCTGCATCTCTGATAAAGATTTCAACCCTGCTCCGATCTTTCTCATTTAATTTGACATAGCCTTTTACAATAACAGGATTCTCTTTTAACCACACTTTATTGTTGTCGCTCAGCGTAACCTCCACCATGGGTGGAATACCATTTTGTCCACAAAACATACACTGCTGCACTGGCAAAACCGACAAAAGGAACCTATTATGGCGAAGGCCGGCCTTTAACGGTACCATATAGCCTTGCAACTCTACACTTGTTCCATCCAGTTTCGACAGCTTACTCGGAAAATAGGGGGTGTAAACCGTCTTGCCATTAACCTTGTTAACTTTATAGAGCATGGTGTCAAAGGTTTTCCAAACCTCATTCATCAAAGGCTTATGCTCTATCAAATGTTGTGATTCCGTTACCCCTTGAGAAAAAACTGGATTAGTTTTACTTCCTGCAACAACAAACAAAAAAACTAGAATAAATTGCTTAAACATAACGCATTAAAGATTTACCTATCAAATATAGTTAAAAAACAGTAAAAGCAACTATATTGCATTTGATGTTTTTTAACTATATTTATAACGCGAATAGCGCTATGAAATGGCAACTCCATTTGACAATAGACAAGAGGTATAATCAGTACGATTTGATAAAAATTAATTTATGAACACATTATTAAAAAAAGATACAGCATCCAATCCGGAAGATTTAGGAGACCAACACATGATGACTTCAATGGATACTCCCCTGCGACCCGATGCATTTGATCGAACAGACGAAGAAAAAATCAGCAAGATATCTCAACTTTTTAAGGACATCATGTATGAACTTGGCCTCGACCTCCAAGATGACAGTCTGAGCGGAACGCCCCATCGTGTAGCAAAAATGTATATCAACGAATTGTTCTATGGCCTTAACCCGGTTAACAAGCCCAAGCTGTCCACCTTCGAAAATCGCTATGGCTACAATAAGCTATTGATGGAAAAAGACATACGGGTAAATTCAGCCTGTGAACATCATTTTTTACCAATCGTAGGGCGGGCACATATAGGCTATATCCCCAAAGACCGCGTAATAGGACTGTCAAAAATAAACCGTATTGTAGACTACTATGCGCATCGACCACAGGTGCAGGAACGCCTTACTTTACAGATTTACAATGAGCTCAGATCCACCTTAGCAACAGATGATATCATTGTTATGATTGATGCCGATCATCTCTGTGTCTCCGCCCGGGGTGTCAAAGACACCAGCAGCTGTACAACAACGCTGGAATACAGCGGTATATTCTTATCAGAAAGTAAACGAAACGAATTTTTCAATTTATTGAAATAAGATCTGCCTTTCCCCGACTTTCGTTGGGATGATACCAGAAGCAGATTAAATGTATAATCATCGCAAATGAATACAGCCCATGCTCGCCCAGTAACCATTTTAACTGGCTTTTTAGGTGCAGGAAAAACGACTTTTCTAAATGCCTTAATGAAATCCTATCCGAAAAAACGTTTTGCTATCATTGAAAATGAGATAGGACAACTAAATATAGATAGTTCCTTGCTCAATGAAAACTATGGACAATTGGTAGCGCTCCAAGAGGGGTGCATCTGTTGTACGCTGAACGATGAACTTTACACCGCACTCGAATCGCTCTATCAAAAACAAGACAGCTTTGATGAACTCGTTATTGAATGTACAGGTCTTGCCATACCCGATGCTATAACAGAACCTTTTACAAGGCATCCAGTGTTTAAGAGCTACTTCCCATTAAAAAAGATTATTTGCTTGGTTGATGCTGCACTTATTGAAGATCAGATCAAGGAAAGGGATGAAGTGTTACGGCAAATCACAGCTGCCGACGTCATTGTCATCAACAAAACCGAAGCGGTACATTCAGCATATTTGAGCTATTTAAGCAACTACTTAGCACATGTAAACCCATTAGCGAAAACTCTCCAGTCAACAGTAACGGAGGGGTTTCCTTTCGAAATAATTGAGGAAATAAAGTACACAAAAAAAATAGAAGCCTTTTCTTTTCTGAAGAACGTTAATCTAAGCAGTTCACTGATACTTGGCAAATCAAGTCTGGCAAAACAACATCTGAGCGATATTGCAACGCGCGTCTATACTTTTGCTGAAGAATTTAATTTCGTAAACCTATTTCTCGGTTTGAGCAAACTCGTCGGCAAATATCCAAACAAAATTTACCGAATGAAGGGAATTGGTTATAAAAAAGATGAAAACAAAAAAATCATTATACAGACCGTCGGTTCACGTGTCGATATGGACTATGGTAACCATTGGAAAAAGGATGAAAGAAAAATGAATACACTGGTATTTATTGGAAAAGAGCTTGATAGTCTCTCCATACAAGATCTCCTGATACGTATGTTGACCATCAAAGAGAAGCAATAAACGATTTATAGAAACAATTGTCTACGTAAAAAGACCTCTCGGACACAAATCCAAGAGGTCTTTCCATAACTAATTACGCTTACTTTGTATTTTATTTAATAAGCCAAATAATGTCATTTTGGGTATCTGATCCATTAAACTGACGTTGCAAAGCTTCTTTCAAGTAAGTTTCGTTGGTACTGTATTCGGTCTTAGGGTATGCCCACCGTTTCGGTATCTGGTTATTATTGGCATTCGAAGGTCCTATATCAAAAACTGGCACTCCTGTCCGGCGCTGCTCAAAAAATGCCTGTTTTCCTGAGTTTTCAAAAAATGCCACATACTTTTGTGTTAGGATCTGCTTTAACCCTTCCATATTGTTCCCTTTGTAAGGATTTGCCTGTAAGAACAAATTGATCTTGTCTTGAGAAATTCCGTAGAACAGCATCGACTGACTTATCCCTGACTGAAATCTTACCGCAGCATCTCCGCTAGCCCAACCGCGATTGATACCTTCTGCCAGGGCAAATTGGACTTCGGAGGCACCAAGTTGAATAGACGGAACCCCAGACGGCGAAGCGAGCCAATAATCGAAATTGATCATAGATAGCTGTCCATCCGCAGCTTGTTTTAGCAAGGTACTCTGTAGGTCGCCTGTTTTCCCGCCATTGTATGCGTCGAAGGGGCGCGTAGGATCAGAAGGCATCGCCGAAGCCGGCAGTGCCTGAATCAACAATCTTGGGTCCTGTAAAGTCTTTAAAATATTCAGGTAGGTTGCTCCCAATGTGTTGCGCACATCCTTTTTTATAATCACACCGTCTGTTGGCCACAGCGGATAGGTGTTAATATTATTGTAAAGGAGTTGAAAATTATCCCGATTTTCAAGAATCAGTGGGTATTTGGTTGGATTCGCCAAAACTTCAGCAAAGCGTTCCTTCACCCGCAATGCGGGACTATCATCGGCACGTTTGCTGAGGCTAATTAAAACACGTAGCTTAAATGAGTTGACCAGTTTCTGCCACTGCTCAGGCTTGCCATTGTAAAAGAAATCGCCATCTAATGTATTGCCTTTTTCTTTTAGATTTGCCAGTTCATTATTCGCCTCCTCAAGCCAGCTAAGCACCTGCTGGTATACCTCCAACTGGGTATTGTATTTGGGCGCAAAATTGCCCGCTGATTCACCTTGCAGAGCCTCTGTCAATGGAATATCACCAAACATTTCCGTCGTTCGGGCAAAGAAATAAGCCTTGAAAAATTTGGCCATGGTCATATAAGCAGCACTCAATTCAGGAGTTTTTGCAGCTTCGATTTCCATACGGTACACATCACGCAATATACCATAGGGCGTTTCGAAAGATCCTGTAGTCCATCCATAAGGCTGCCCCGCATAATAGGCCTCATTTTGTGTCATGTACTGATTATGTCGATGATCTTCACTCCATGGCGCATCATAGGAACGCATGAGTATTCCTGTAAACAAAAGTTTTGGAGCAGGATTATATACTGCCGCAGGGTCTTTTTGTAGATCCGTTATCTTTTTACAGGAACTGAAAGAGCACCCGAACAGGAGAAGAATGAGAGTGGATTTAAAGTACTTCATTTTTAAAAATTTTGACTAAGTTTTTAGAAGGTTGCGTTAAGATTTAGACCAAAGCTCTTTACTGATGGTGTCTGGTAGTCTGAGCTAGCACTGGTGAATTGGTCCAAATCCATATTTTGGGTACCTTTTCCAGTGAAATACAGCAAATTCCTACCGACCACTGAAACACTTGCACTGCGGAAGAATCTGGAATTTTTCAGCAAGTTGGCAGGTACATTATAACTGAAAACGATCTCCCGCAATTTGACAAAGGTTCGGCTTTTGGCTGTAATTGGTCCCGACCGATAGTAATTAGTGGCCCAATTTTGCCACAACACAGAAATATCATTTGGGGCAAATTCTCTTGTATCGGAGATTATCTTACCATCCTGATCTGTATTGAGCTGCCCCTTGACTATTTTTAAACCATTGGTCATGACAGTTCCTTTATAATCTTTGACATCCCTATTTTCCCAGTCCTTTAGACGATATTCATTTGCTGATTCGGGATGTGTTCCTGATCCCCCTTGTTTGGCATCCTGCACATTTTTTATTAAACCACCAAAGCGGCCATCGACAAGAAAACTAAAACTGAAATCACGGTATCGGAAACTATTGCTGATACTGGCCGTAAATTTATTATCGCTATAACCTATTCTGCTCACATAAGGATTGTAAGCTGGTAAACCGTTTGTACCCACAATTGGCATTCCTTTTTCATCACGCTGAAAATCATTCACGTAATATCCGTCCCATCGCTCACCAACACGAACATTCCCAGAACGCGTTTGATGCCCATCGATGTCATGTAGCCAGGCATGATTTGTTGATGCATTGACCATTACATTCCAGCTAAAATCTTTCTGTTGAATCAAAGTCCCATCGATACTCAGCTCGATACCTTTACGCAATAAAGTCAACCCATTGGTTTGTCTGGCTCTTACACCCGAAGTAACCGACGTAGCCAATTCGATAATCCTGGGACCTTCCAGGTTTCTAAAAAAAGCAAAATCGAAACCCAGACGGTTGTTAAATAAACGAGTTTCCAAACCTATTTCCGCCGTCTTCACACGCTCTGCCACGAGATCCGGGTTAGGTAATACATCAGTATATGTTACGCCGGTCATTGAATTGGCCCAACGACCATAATTACTGTATGCCGGCAAAAGTTTATAAATATCGTACTGGGCCGATTCATTGACGAAATCACTCGCAACGTTAGCGTATGCTCCACGGATTTTTAATGCGGAAATAACCTTAGGCAAAGTGACCATCTGTGAAATCACAGCGCTTAGTGAAGCCGATGGGTAGAAGTAGGTGTTATTCTTTACCGGCATCGTCGAAGATTTATCAAATCGCCCCGTTAGATTTAAGAATAACATGCTTTTATAGTCTATATCCATGAATCCATAAACACTTCCGACCTGGCGCAGGGCGCGATCGTTAGTAGACACCGTGGGCATGATCGAATTGCTTAAGTCATAAACACCGGGCACAGTCAATCCACGATCTGTACGTGCAAACAGCGATTTGACACTGACGGTTCTTAAATTACCAAAAACTGAGCCTGAGAAGCCTATGTCCTCGGCGATACGATTTTGGTATTTTAAGGAGACCTCTGTATTATTTTCCCAAAAAGTATCATAGGTTTCCTGATAACCTCCAACACGGCTTCCACCGATATTATAATTATATAAGTTGGCAGAAATTGGAATTTTAATCGTTCTATTCCTATTCCAGGTACTAGCACTTGTACGTGCATTTAATGACAATTTATCATTAAGCTTGTAATTAGCCGACACGTAACCGTAGATATCATCCTTATCATAAGTCCTCAAATTTTCATAAGCCGTCATCCAAGGATTGTCATAAATGGTGTATTCACGATTGTACTGCTGTACATTTTCTTTCCCAGGCTGCCAATAGTTGCGAAGATCATCAATATCATAATCTGCCGCTCCCCACAATGTAAGAATGTATATAGGACTATTTGGTCCATAAGCAATATTTGGATAATTTGGTGAATACTGCTTATTGTAATTTATGCTCGCATCGAAACGGAGCTTACTACCAGCGTTAATGCCTCCGGTAAGATTTATATTGGTGCTTCCCAATTTAGTGTTAGGCGTAGTTCCCCGTTGAAACATCTGAGACGCAGATAAGCGTAGATCACCATGATCATTTTTGGTCGATATAGCAATATTGTTTGTACTCAAAAGACCATTCTGAAGAAATTTCTTCAAATTATCTTTTCCTCTGGCCTCCCAAGGTAAGGGAATAAGCTGTCCTGTTTTGGGATCTATCGGACTGTTATATTGCGGAATAAGCTGTCCTTCAAATCGGGGTCCCCAAATATTGTAATCGTTGTCATTGATTCCACCCCCACGACCATCTTTAAAAGCATATTGATAATTTGAACCCGGGCCATATTCGGTTTGAATTTTTGGTATCGCATTATACCCCGTCTGCAATTGTGTACTTGAGTTAAATTCAACCTGGAAACCTTTATCCTGTGATTTTGCTCGTTTTGTCGTTATCACAATCGCTCCATTTTGACCTCTGTTCCCATATAATGCCGCAGCATTTGCCCCTTTTAAGACAGAATAGGATTCGATATCATCCGGACTAAGATTCCATGAATCGGTATTAATCGGCATGCCATCGACCACAATAAGAATATTGCTCCGACCACGTAACGTGATACCCGGGTCTCCAAATAAGTTTGTACTCGGTGTAATTGTTAAGCCAGACACGCGTCCAGCTAAACCAGAAATAGCATTTGGTTCCCGAGCTTTAACCATGTCTTTACCTTTTACTTCCTGCACTGAATAGCCAATAGCCTGCTTTTCTTTTTTGATACCAAGCGCAGTTACAACCACCTCATTGAGGGATTGTTGGTTCGGTATAAGCGAAATAACGGATGAAGGTTGATTACCAACAATGAAAACCTTGGGAAGATACCCCATGTAGCCAATTCTTAGCGTATCACCGATATGTGCATCGATCACAAACTTACCGGAATGATCCGATGAAACAAGCTTAGCTAAATGAGAATTACGAATTGTTGCGCCATGAATAGCGCCTTGACTCAATGAATCGACCAGTCTCCCCTGGAACGATCGGGTCTGGCTAAACCCCTGTGCAGCCAGCATGGCCAATGACAATGTTAGGCCAGTAACTTTAGGTGAAATTGAATAGGATAGTTTGAACATAATCGCTTACTTATAGATGAAAATGTAAGCAATATTAAACATCGTTTATTAATACTAAACTAAATTCATATTAAGTTTAGTATTTCCATATTAAGTTTAGTATTTCTTTTTGTCCTAAAATAGCTTAGCTAAGTCAGATAGCGGAGCGTTCACCAACACATCAAAGGATGTACTTTAAAAAGTATATCCATGTTATTCGTTAACAAACGAATAACATGTTAATTTACCCGATTAGTTTAATAAAATGACAGATAATGATCAAATTTACTTGTTGCTGAATTAGAATTTTCCGTCATTTGTGTAAATGATTTTTTTAGCTTTAAAAAAATCACAGCTAATTATTGACATGGCTGCTACAAATCGAATTACACGGAGCAAATAACATAACCTATTTTATCCGTAATTTGTGCGTACTCCCAGATTGAATTATTGAAAATCATACAACATTAAAACAACAATGAAAAAATTAACACTCGCCCTAATTTTCTTGGCTGGAGTCTACACACAGCATGCGGAAGCACAGACAGCAGGTACAGGACCCGACAAAGGACTTGATCTGAGCTTAATGGACAAATCTGTACGTCCACAGGATGACTTTTACAACTACGTAAGCGGAACCTGGATGAAAACGGCTAAAATTCCTTCCGACAAACCCACTTGGGGAAGCTTCAATAAATTGGCAGAAGATACGGACAACAATTCGATGAAAATTCTGAACTCACTTTTAAAAGATAAATTTCCTGAAGGAAGTGAGGGAAAAAAAATACAGGACCTGTACGCTTCTTACATGAACTTAAAGAAAAGAAATGCAGACGGTATTAAGCCGATTCAGGGAAATTTAAACAAAATTGACGCGATTAAAAACCTAAAAGATCTTCAGAATTATTTAACTTCCGTAACAAAAGAAGGTGAGAATAATTTCTATGGCTGGGGTGTCTACGCTGATTTAAAAGATTCAAAAATGAACGCGGTCTACTTAGGAGATGCCTCCTTAGGGCTAGGAAGAGATTATTATCAGAAAGAAAATGAAAAAAATACCGAAGCTATTGCCGAGTATCAAAAATATGTAGCTTCCATGTTAACAGAATTGGGCTATAAAAATGCTGATGCTGCCGCAAAAGGAATCGTTGACTACGAAAAAAGCATTGCGAAGACCTACTTGACCAATGAACAAAGCCGTGATAATACGTTACAGTACAATCCACAGACCATGGCAGAGTTAACCGCCTTGGTTAAAAATGTAAATCTACCTGAGTACCTTAAAAAAGTAGGTGTCAATACAGAAAAAGTAATCATTGGGGAATTAGGTTATTACAAGAACTTCGATAAATTGGTCAGTGCACAAAACCTTCCTGTTATTAAAGATTACTTAAAATTCCATATGATCAACGGTAGTGCCTCTTATTTAAGCGAAAAATTAGGAGACATGCGATTTGCTTTTTATGGTAAGTATTTAAGAGGTCAACAAGAACAAAGAGCATTAAATAAAAGAGGATTTGAACTGATCAATTCCACATTAGGTGAAGCTTTCGGAAAATTATATGTCGAAAAATATTTTCCAGCTGAGGCTAAAGCACAAATGGTCGAATTGATCGACTATTTAAAGAAAAGTTTTGCAGTCCATATCAACGATTTAAGCTGGATGTCTTCGGCTACAAAAGGAAAAGCGCTTGAAAAATTAAACAAATTTACTGTAAAAGTTGCCTATCCGGACAAATGGAAAGATTATTCTAAATTGAGTATTCTATCTGAAAATAAAGGCGGCAATCTGTATGCTAACCTCCAAAATATCACCACATGGCGATATGAAAAGGATCTGGCTAAAATTGGTAAGGCTGTTGACAAATCAGAATGGGGAATGACTCCACAAACAGTAAATGCCTATTACAATCCCGTAAACAATGAGATCGTGTTTCCGGCAGCTATTCTTCAACCGCCATTTTTCAACCCACAAGCCGACGCAGCTGTCAATTTCGGTGGTATAGGTGCGGTAATTGGCCACGAAATGAGCCACGGATTTGACGATTCGGGCGCACAATTTGATGCGGACGGAAACTTGGTAGACTGGTGGACACCAGAAGATAAAGCCAATTTTGAAAAAGCAACAAAAACACTCGCAGCTCAATACGATAAATATGAACCTGTAAAAGGCACTTTCGTCAACGGAACATTTACAAACGGTGAAAATATCGCGGATTTAGGAGGTGTAAACATTGCTTACGATGCACTTCAACTATATTTAAAAGATAAGGGAAACCCAGGTGAAATAAGTGGATACACGCAAGATCAACGCTTTTTCCTAAGCTGGGCAACTGTATGGAGAACCCTATCCAGTGAAAAATATATGGTCAACCAAGTTAAAACTGATCCACACTCTCCAGGATATTTCAGAAGTTTTGGTCCATTGATCAATGTTGACGCTTTTTATAAAGCTTTCGATGTTAAACAAGGAGACAAACTGTACAAGTCACCGGAAGAAAGAATCAAAATCTGGTAATAAGCATTTTACAGGAGCTGTCTCAAAAAAGGCAGCTCCTGTAATTTTCTTTAATCCAACATCTATTTCTTTTGTGCACCAACCAACCAACCAACCAACCAACCAACCAACCAACCAACCAACCAACCAACCAACCAACCAACCAACCAACCAACCAACCAACCAACCAACCAAGCCCAATATCGAAAGCCCCAGTAGTAACATTTCGTTTATAATTCACTAAATCTTTTTAGTATACTTATATTCATATTCTGAAAAACCAAGAAGTATACCATGATAAAAACCAAAACCTCAATTTTTGTGCTGGCACTATCGCTCTTCGGTTGGCTTAATGCTTTGGCACAACAGCCACAGCTTTCAACCCCATGGACAGCAATAGCCAAGCAAACAGAAATCCCACTTTCCGAATATCCACGTCCCCAAATGGAAAGGAATGAATGGCTATGTCTCAACGGTAAATGGGATTATATAGGTGGAAAGGATGCTCCGAATGCACTAAATCCTGCTGTCCCCATTTCCTTTGACCACAACCGAGAAAGCATTCTTGTCCCCTATTGTCCAGAGTCCTATTTATCCGGAATACAACGCAAACAAGAAATTAATCTGTGGTATCGTAAAAATTTCGAGCTACCTAATCATTGGAAAGGGAAAGATATTATACTCCATTTTGGTGCAGTGGATCACGACGCGACCATATTTGTAAATGGGAAAAAAGCTGGTACTCATTCAGGTGGCTACGACTCCTTCTGGATCAACATCACTGAGTTTTTAAAGGCCGGTCCAAATAACATTGTCGTTGCAGCGCATGACAAGAACGACGGTAAGTATCCTTCGGGTAAAAATGGACCTCGAGGCGACTATACATTTTCTTCTGGCATATGGCAAACTGTGTGGATGGAACCAGTAAGCAAAAACCATATACAGGGCATCAAATTGTTACCTCAAGTAGCAGAAAAACAACTAAAAATACAGGTCACTAGCACAGCGAAGGCAAAAGTTACGGCCATCGTTTCTTCAGAAGGAAAAGAAATTTCAAAAACGGTAATTCAGTCGGGCATGGAATTTAATATCCCGGTAGAAAATCCAAAACTTTGGTCTCCTGACTCCCCCTTTTTATACGATTTAAAATTAAGTATACATGGGAAGAATGGAGAAATCATCGACGAGGTTAAGAGTTATTTTGGTATGCGTGATATTAAACTTGGTAAGGTAAACGGAATTGTAAGGCCGCTATTGAATGATAAATTTGTGATGCAGCTCGGTCTTCTGGATCAGGGGTACTGGCCCGATGGTATTCTAACAGCACCTACGGAAGAAGCTCTCAAATATGACATCGAGTTTACCAAAAAAGCTGGCTATAACCTTATTCGTAAGCATATGAAAACCGAACCCCAACGGTTCTATTATTGGGCAGATAAAATGGGACTGCTCGTGTGGCAAGATATGCCCTGCCTTTGGTATCCCGATGAAGACACTACGATTTATCGAAAAGCATTTCGTGATGAATACAAGGCCATCATTGACGACCACTACAACTCCCCATCCATTATCGCCTGGGTTCCTTTTAACGAAAACTGGGGCGCTTTCGATGTACGCAATATTACCGACTGGACCAAACAATATGACCCTTCACGTTTAGTGAACGGTAATTCGGGATTTAACAACAATCCATCTTACCAAAAAGCTTATGGTGATCCCGGAAATGGAGATTTTGTTGACACCCATATCTATGTTGGCCCCAAGGGTGCCTCAGAACCGGATTCGAAACGGGCAGCTTCCCTTGGAGAGTTTGGTGGCGTAGGCTTATTTGTCCGCGGTCACATGTGGCCTGTCGAAAACAATGCCTATGCCTACGAACCCACTATAGAGGCACTCACAGACCGTTATATATTCCTAATGGATAATGTCGAACAATTGCTCCGATACAAAGGACTGAGTGTTGCTATTTATACGCAAACTACCGATGTGGAACATGAAGTCAATGGTCTATTGACTTACGACCGTAAAATACAAAAAATGGTTCTTGAAAGAATAAAAGCCGTCAACCAAGCCGTGATTAAAGCTGGAAATGAATTGAATTAGCGAATACAGATGTTCGCTATTTCGCTCTCAAAGAATTTTCAAACGATTCAACTGAAACAGCTGTTCTTTTTGCAGAAGTGTTTAATAACAGATCAAGGTGTAACACTATTATGGCAAAATATTCAGAAAAAGCATCTGAGAAAGTTGAAAAGACGATGCACGAAATGAAAGCGGGAAAATTAAAATCTGGTAGCGGAAAAAAGGTAACATCACGAAAACAGGCGATTGCCATCGGCCTCTCCGAAGCCAAAAAGGAAGGTGCCAAAGTACCCAAAAAAAATCCTAGCAAGTAAACTTGCTAGGATTTTCTCTTTAGCCCAAATTATGCTTTTTCATGCGGCAATCTACAGTAGAGATTTTTTCTTGTCTGTACCATCATAAGGATCTGACAAAACATTTTGACTATCCTCGACATCTATAAAATTTTGATTTACATCGACGGGTGTATAAATATGAACACTGCTTCCATTTCTCTTTTTGAGATAATATTGAATCTTTGTTGTATCAATATTGGTCACATCTGAAGCTGTCCATATCATTTTATGACCTGCACCATCAATCGTTATTACTGTATCATTGCCACGAGCGATGATACGCTGCAGTCCCAATTCTCCTTTTCGATCACCTTCTCTTGTCAACAAATGTGTGTTCCCATCTTTATCAATCATCCTGATCTGTTGATTATTGTTGCATCCAACTAAAAGGATGAAACTAAACAGAAGAAATGGAAGGGTCGTTCGTATTATTTTCATATCGTTCGTGGTATAACTCAATATAGTTTAACGACGAGACACAAAGATGCTGCCAAAATACAGCTGGCATCAAAGATACCTTCCAAAAGTTGGTGGATTTACCCTGAGTAGTTATCGCCTCCAGCAAACAACCTTCTGCTAAATCACATACAAAAACTACCTGTCTCTATTTTATATTCGTTTTTTTTATCAGACGGCTGGCACTTTCTGCTGCAATGATCAATGCTGCTGCAAGCATAATTACATCTTTCAGGACTAATCTACCTGCCGCGGATAAATAAGGAAAACCATAATTAGGTGACGGGAAATCCCCATCTAGCTTTGGCACAAACGCTTCTGGAGTTGTTATCAAGAAAGAAAGTGTAACCAATGACATAAGCACTGTACACAATGCTCCCAAAATTCCGATTTTAGGATACCAGATACCTAAAAATATCATCAGACCAATTGAAACAATTACAAAGCCAAGTATATAAGAAAAAATATAAGTTCCATTTTCTTGGTGCCATGCAATATTTTTCTTTACGACACGACCTTCCGGATTTTTAAACAACTGGTATTCCGGTATTAGCTCTCCGTTTTTATCCAACACCCGTTTTTCCGTATTATGATAAAAAAAACACATTGCCGGACTATTAATAACAAAAGGAACTATACCATCAGCTTCATATTTAAATGCTTTTAATCCTCCAATCCATGCCATCACAATAAAAATTGAAATTCTAGCAAAGTTTGTAAAGATATATTGTGACTTTGCCAATAGCTTTATTATTTTCTCCATAACGTAGTTTGTTTAATACCATGCAAAACTAAACAATGGCTTAAATCCACAACATGGACAAATAGATCTATAACATAGACTTTTCGGCAACAATTGATAAACCCACCCGCTTCCGAAATACCTTAGGAGATACGCCTACCATCTTCTTAAAAAATCTACTGAAATAAAACTCATCTTTGTACTGCAAATTGGCTGCTATTTCTTTAATACTTTTGGCCGTCAAATGGAGCTGTCTTTTACTTTCCAATACGAGGCGTTCCTGGATCAACTTTGATGGGGATTTTCCCCATTTCAATTTTATTTTTTTCGTAAAAACGGCTGGACTTAAACCGTAGTTCGCTGCATAAAAGGTAACTTCTTTATGCGCTTTATAATTCTTTTCCAAAAACTGCTCAAAGTCATCAATAATATCTCTATGAGCCCAAGACGGTTTTTGTACGTCGTTAAAAAGTAGCTTTTGTCTACTCGCTAGCGCTAAAATCAGCTGTAAATAGGTTCTGCTCAATGACTGATCATAGGATTCCGACGACATTTTGAGCTGATCTATTTTTCCCATGATCGTTGATATCTCATGATAAATAGCTGCTGAGAGCAACACATGAGGTTGCTGGTAGATGTTGTTGAATAGAATTCCATTACAGGCAACTTCATCTTTATGATATTCTATACAATAAAAATCGCCGTGAAATTTTAGCACACTAAAAGTACTTTTCAGCACCACATCCATCGTAAACAACTGATAGGGAGACAAAAACAAAACACTTTTAGGATCCGCATGGTATGTCACCAAATCAACCGAAAAACTCGTCGCTTTCTCAAATAAAAGAATGCAGTACAATGGTTCACTAATGTTGAATCTACCGGCAGATAATACTAATTTTTCAAACAGGATATGGGAATAGTTCATGTTATTAAGCTAATATATGAATTTAATCGAACCTATTCATCCGGTCTTAAGCTTCGCTTCAAATGATAAAACTTAAGCAGAATATGGTCATACCATAAGGCAAACAAAAGCATAGTAGCGGGTAACAATAATGTTTTCAATTTAAAATATTGAAACATAAAACCTCCTATAATTCCCCCGAAAAAAAAACCACCAATAATCATCAACTTAAGAAAAATACTTTTGTGTAATTTCACTTTCTCAACAATTTCTCTATAAAAAAGCAACTGTGAAATTTCAATACCAAGATCAGTAAACAATCCGGTCAAATGCGTCGTTCTGACAACGGATTGTGACACCTTCGTTACCAGGGCATTCTGAAGTCCCATAGCAAAAAGCAGGGCAAATGAAATTATTGTTGGCAAAGTTGGCCCTGCTTTAAATAAAGCTGGGACCAGTCCAACGTTAATTAAGATAATAGACTCGATACAAATTGGAATAATATAGGCGTTATGTGATTTCTTTTTTGAGGCTAATTCTACGATAAAACCTGAAACAGACGCTCCCATTAAAAAGAAAGCAATGTATAACAGATAAATCAAAGCCATCTTGTAATTCATTAAAATCAACTGTTCTGAAAAAAATGCGAAGTGACCTGTGACATTCGTTGTTAAAGTGCTAACGGCAAGAACACCTGTAATATTGACCAAACCCGCAACACAAGATAAAATAGAGGCTAACTTTAAATTATGAATATAATTCCTTCCTCTCCCTTGATGCCTAAACATTTGAATTAATCTTTATAAATTAGAGAAAATAGATGAAAACAAGATTCATTTAAGGTTTCAGTAAATCATATACCCTGACATAATCCACCTCCATCTCTGCAGGAAATGTGCTACTATCGACGCCTTGCATACCGCCCCAATCTCCACCAACGGCCAGATTCAATAGTAAATGAAATCTTTTATCAAATGGCCACACGCCATTGCCTTTTCCTTCATTTGGAAAACTGTAGATCTGTACATCATCCACGAAACCACGAATATACTCAGGGGTCCAGTCTATCCGATAATTATGAAACTCCGATGTTGCCTGATCAATTCGTTTCATCACTCCTTTTTGAGTTCCGATAGAATGATTATAATCCTTTGTATGAACGGTAATATGTATTGCATTCTCGTCATAACCGACATGCTCCATGATATCTATTTCTCCCGAATGTGGCCATCCTCCGTAACCCCAATCTGTCGGCAACATCCAAGCAGCTGCCCACGTACCTTTCCCTTTCGGCACCTTGGCTCGGACTACAAATCGACCATATAGAAAATCGCCCTTGTTTTTACTCACCAGCCTGGCAGAAGTATAGTTCAACCCCTCATATTGTTCTTTTATTGCAGTAATACGTAAAACACCATTTGCCACACTTGCATTTTTCCTGTTTGCATCTGTATAGTATTGAAGTTCATGATTTCCCCAACCATTATGCAAGGAGCCTACATCATATCCCCATTTTTTTGCGTCCGGAAGACCATTGTAATCAAACTCATCACTCCAACTGGGCATTTCAGCAAACTTATATTCTCCTACATGTGTACTATCGGGACTTGCAGAAAGTATTGCGATCAAAGAAAGTATCCAAAGGCTCATTATGTTTATATTTTATACAATTATTGATAAAGCTAATGAAAAATATGAATAGATTACCTCACATCGGAGACGCAATTTAAAGCTCAGTTAGTAATCATAAAATCGCGGCTACTAACTTTAGTTTAATCATTTTCCCTTTACTAAACCGTGTACGATCAACCAATGGAAAGTGATAAACAGGAGGAGATTACCCGCAATTAATATAAATTACGCTTAAAAAAAGTAGGTACCGTCAGGTTGCGATAAATTGCTTTCGTAAGATTTCGGGAAAATATACTTTTGAAAAAACTTTTAGGACTGTACGACACAAGTAAAAGATCAATAGCTTCGATTTCCACCATGTAGTCGATACAACGTGGTATAGGCATATTGTAATCTAAACGATTGACCGCATTTTTTTCCACATAATCAATTTTATTAAACGAAAATTGGGCGGATAGCTTTTGTTTCCAGTTTTCAATATCTTCTTGTTTTGGAGAGATATACTTTTGTGTTACGTGCAACAGGCTGAGATTAAATTTCTCCGGTACACGTAAGATGAAACTGTCGAGTAGATCATATTCGGACGCTTTAAAATTGCTCAGTAATCCGATATTTTGTAACCTAAATTTTTGGAAAGTGATGGGTACTGCCAAGACACCGACTGGACTCTTTTTTATCAGGGCGAAGGTATTGCTTCCCAAGACAGCTTTTTGTATCATACCTTTACCTTTAGCTCCCATGACGATAAAATGGTATTCTTTTTCTTGTAGTAAGTTTAGTACCGTTTTTTCCAAGTCGCCGGCCAAACTTACGGTTTTACAGCGGAGATCAGAAAATTCATCGTCGATACGTATCTGCCAGTCCTTGAGCATGCTTTCAGCCTCTTCCTTCTGAGGCTTCAAAAACATATTCTCCATTTTCGCATGGACACTGTCTTTTATTGGGATGGTATAAATATGCAGAAGTTCTACTGTCCAATTAAATTTTTTAGCCAGATTCGCCGCATATTGAACAGCAGTCCATGAGTTTTCAGAAAAATCGGTGAGTACGAGAATTGTTTTGTCCATAAATATTTTGCAGATAAATCAGCGCGGATTATTAGTATTACAACAGTAAAGAAGACAGAAGGTTTTTAATAATCAATCAAAAGAGAAACTTAAAAAAAAGGTTTTCAAACGGGGAGAATGAAAACCTTAAATAACCAATTATAAACCTAAATTATGATACAACAAAGATAAGCATCAAAAAAATAAAATCCAAAATAAACTACCAAAAAGATAGACTTTTTTTTCACTAAGGAATCAGTACAGCCCTTCCTTTGATCTTACCGCTGCGCATTCGATCATAAACTTCGTTAGCCTGATCAAGCTTAAACTGCTCAATTTCAATATGAATCTTCCTTTGCCTAGCCAAACCTACAACTTCCATAAGCTCAACCCGAGAGCCCCAATATGGGTTTGTCATACTCACACCAAAAGGAAGCCCGACATATTGTACTGGTAGTGTCCCCCGCCTAATCCAACAATTGTCAGGTCACCATCCAAACCAACAACCTTTGTTCCTAGATCTATAGTCGATGTTGCGCCAACAAAATCAATCACTACTTTAGCTTTTTTAATGCCCGTAATCTTATTTATTTGTTCGGCTGCATTTGCATCTTTCGAATTAACCACATAGGCTGCGCCGAGTTCTTTAGCAAAGGCTAGTTTTTCTTCGGTGACATCACAGGCGATAATTGAACTCGCGCTTACTTCATTTAGTATTTGTAAGGCAACATGGCCCAAACCTCCAACTCCGATCACAACCACATACTCATCTGCTGTCAATTTGCCTATCGAACGTTTTATCGCCGAATAAGGAGTAAGTGCCGCATCCGTTAATGGCGCAGCAATGACTGGATCTAAGTCATAAATTGGGACCAGTAAACGCGAAGAAGGGACAAGCATATATTCCGCCATCCCACCATCTAGGCCTAGCCCACCACCATAAGCCATTTCAGACTGGTGATCACAATAATTTTCCTTTGATTGCTGACAGGGTTTACAGTGCCCACAGCCCCAAGGGCCATAGACCAGTACCGCGTCTCCTTTTTTATAGTCTTTTACATCCGATCCAACTTCTTCAATCCAGCCCGCATTTTCGTGTCCCAAGGTAAATACCGTACCTACAACGGTCCCCTCATCTATAATGTGGAGATCAGAATGACAAACACCTGCACCACCAATTTTTAGTAATACTTCATCGCCCTTAGGAACGGGCTTCACAAGATCATTCACAACGCGGACATCTTTATGCCCAAAAAAACGTACTGCTTTCATATTGAAAATTTTTTGTTGACTAATAGAACTACAAATAAGAACGATATATGTTTCAACGCATATGAAGACAGCGGCAACATGTAAGTCTTATTCCAAGAAAAAGTATTGCAGTCCCCTGATCGTATTACCTAACGGGCAAGTCAAAAGTATTCATGCAATAAAGGCCGGCAACTCGAAGATATTTATGTATTTTTATCGGGAATCAAAGGATAAAAATACATGCTAAAAAAAGGTGAACATATTGAAGGCGTTCCTATGGAACTCCAACAATTGTTGGATACGGACGAAAAAGCCAATGCTTTTTTTGAAACACTTTCCAAATCATACAAACAAGGCTATTGTGATTGGATTGGATCAGCAAAACAGGAACAAACCCGAAAAACAAGAGCTGAAAAAGCAATACAAATGCTACGAAATAATCAGAAAACGTTAAAAACCGTTTAGAATAGCCCAATTGGATATTAAGGTGGTTACTTATCAAAAAATACTACAAGCCATTCTTACTCAATTGAAAGAATAGATTAAGCCAAACTAAAAAAACAACGAAAATCAACCCGAAAAACACCTAAAAACACAACCAATTAAAGAAAACTAAAGCTATTTAGGTGATATTTTTTAAAAATATCACCTAAACGCAATTTCAAAAACGGAATTTGAGTAATTTTTACACAATTAACCACTAAAACACTGTCAGTTTAAACACTTTGTAACAATATTACATAAACTTTAAAATTTCCATACCTAAATCACTTGTATCATTTTTAAAGTTTAATTACATTTGCTTTCAAGGATGCAAGGAAAATTCCATCAATATCTGTTCGGCGTAGTTTGCGCAATACTTATCAGTTTTGGCTGGTATCATGTGCCAACACCAAATAATATTCCCTCCTGCAATCTTCACGCTGTCAATCACTTCAACAAGCAAGTAAAAAGCGAAGATTATGACACCAAAGTTATTCGCAAAACTAAACGTCCTCGACATGAAAAATTAAGGGCTTATTTTTCAGAAAATGATAATGAAAACGACGACACGGGAAGCGATTCCAATAGCCCTAACTTATTCGCACTTAAAGGCGATGGTTTTGGAAATCTAGTCTCTTATATCCATCCCGAATTTCACAATACACGCACAGCAGTTTCGCTTGCAAATTCCAACCAGCTTACTTCACGAAAAAACGCCCTATATATCCATTACAGTGTATTCAGGCTGTGATTTTTTAATAATTTCTTAAAAAAACATCAAAATAGCTTTCAAAACCATTTGGAAGCAGGTCACACTATTGTTCAATTTTTCGAAAATAATTAAAAAACTATTATTATGGTCATGAGAAGCTTTATGTATATAAGCCTGTGCCTTATTATTCTATCGACAAGCTGTCAGTCAGAAAAAAAAGACAAAAAAGAAGCTGCAGTTTTCAATGTCACTACTCCTTTGGTCAAAGATACAATTGTCAATAAAGATTATGTAGCCCAAATCCGTTCGATCAACCATATTGAATTGCGCGCACAGGAAAAAGGCTACATTCAATCGATATTTGTCGATGAAGGTCAATTTGTACAAAAAGGACAACCCCTCTTTAAAATCATGCCCAACCTCTATGAGTCCGATGTAAATCGTGCTAAAGCAGAGGTAAAATATGCTGAAATCGAATATCAGAACACCAAAAATCTGTCCGAAAAAGATATTGTCGCTCCGCAGGAAACTGAAATGGCAAAAGCAAAATATGAAAAAGCCAAAGCTGAGTTAGCCGCTATGAATACCCATCTCAAATTTACTGATATCGTAGCACCGTTTTCAGGAATCGTTGGTAAGCTTCATGTCCGTAAAGGAAGTCTTGTCGATGAAGGTGAGTTGATCACAGAGCTGTCCGACAACAGTAAAATGTGGGTTTACTTCAATGTACCCGAAGTTGAATACCTCAATCAAATGGACGCAAAACAAGACAATAACCCGCTGCATGTACGGTTAAACATGGCCAATGGAAAAGAATTCGGTCATGAGGGTATTGTTGAAACAATTGAATCAGACTTCAATAATGAAACTGGAAATATTGCCTACAGAGCGACTTTTCCAAATCCAAAGGGATTATTGCGTTATGGCGAGACAGGCAATATCGTCATTACATCGCCCTATAATAACGCGCTTATGATACCTCAGAAAGCTACATTCGAGGAGCTTGAAAAAAAATATGTTTACGTTATTACAAAAGATAATAAAGTAAAAGCAAGAGAAATAAAAGTTGCTGCAGAACTGCCGCATATCTATGTTGTTTCTTCCGGATTGGGCAAGGACGAAAAAATTCTGCTGAATGGACTTCGCATGGTACAGGAAAACCAGACTATTGAATCCAAATATCAGACTCCGGAGAAAGTCATGTCAAACTTAGATTTATATGCAGAGTAATTAAAAAAGCAGCATTATGTTTAAAAAAGTAATACATCGACCGGTATTTGCTATTGTCATATCGGTTGTAATCCTATTTATCGGAGGTTTGGCCATAAAGCAACTTCCTACTGAGCAATTTCCAAAAATCGCACCGACTACAGTGGCGGTCTCCATTGCCTATCCTGGTGCAAGCGCTGATGTACTTGTAAAATCCTCACTGATTACACTGGAGAATGCAATCAACGGTGTACAGGGAATGCGCTATATCGCAACCGATGCGACCAGTGCCGGTGAAGCAACCGTAAACGTCGTATTTGATCCAGGAACAGATCCCAACGATGCCGTCGTACTGGTCAAAACCCGGGTGGATCAAGTTATGCCACTACTGCCTGAACTTGTTCAAAAGGAAGGAGTCGTCGTCAATCCAATTCAGCCTAGTATGCTGATGTACGTGAATCTTTACAGTACAAATAAAAGCATGGATGAAAAGTTCTTGTACAACTATGCAACGGTAAATATCATTCCTGAAATCAATCGTATTCATGGTATAGCCAAATCACAAATCTTAGGTAGCCGTAGATATGCCATGCGCGTCTGGTTAAATCCCGATCGTATGCGCGCCTATAGCTTATCAGTTGATGAAGTGATGAAAGCGATAGGAGAACAAAGTATTATCGGCCGTCCCGGTCGACTGGGACAAAGCTCGGGTATTGCAGCGCAATCCCTCGAATATGTCCTAACTTATAAAGGGCAATACAATACACCTGAAGAATACGACAATATTATCGTTCGCGCAAACGGCGACGGTGAAAACATCAAGTTAAAAGACGTAGCTAAAGTCGAATTGGGTAGTGAGTTCTTTGACATCTATTCCAATTTAGACGGGCATCCCTCGGCTTCAATTGTGTTGAAACAGAATTATGGTAGTAATGCCAATGACGTTATTAAAGATGTGAAGGCAAAACTTGCTGAGATGAAAGGTAACTTTCCTCCAGGGATAGACTATAAAATCAGTTATGACGTATCCCAATTCTTGGATGCTTCTATCGAACAGGTGATGCATACCCTACGCGATGCTTTTATTTTAGTTGCCATTGTTGTGTTTATTTTCCTTGGCGATTGGCGTTCGACGTTGATTCCAATCATCGCCGTGCCCGTTTCGCTGATAGGTACATTCTTCGTCATCCAATGGTTCGGTATGTCGATCAACTTAGTGACCTTGTTTGCATTGGTGCTTGCTATCGGGATTGTCGTGGACAATGCCATTGTGGTCATTGAAGCAGTACATGCCAAAATGGAAGAAAGTGCCATATCGCCATACAGCGCTGTAAAAGAAGTCATGGGCGAAATCGCAGGTGCTATTATCGCTATTACAGCTGTTATGGTGGCCGTTTTTATCCCCATTTCATTTATGACAGGCCCTGTCGGAACATTTTACCGTCAGTTTTCAATTACCATGGCGAGTTCCATCGTGATATCTGCAGTAGTCGCATTAACCCTTACTCCTGTGCTTGCCGCGATGCTCCTGAAAAATAACCATGGTAAACCAAAAAAATCAAATGTATTCACTAAATCGCTCGACCTTTTTAACCGTACTTTTGATAAAATAACGGGCAAGTATGCCTCCTTACTTCGTAAAATTGCCAGCCGAAAAGTAATTACATGGGGTATCTTAATAGCATTCTGTGTCGGAATTTTCGTCATTAACAAAACGCTTCCAGGAGGTTTTATACCGAGCGAGGACCAAGGCACAATATATGCCATTATTCAGACTCCTCCAGGATCAACATTGGAACAGACCAATAAGCTTTCCAGAGAGCTCCAAAAGATCTGTCAAGGGGTAGATGGGGTAGAATCTGTCTCATCACTGGCGGGTTATGAAATCATGACGGAAGGCCGTGGATCGAATGCAGGAACCTGTCTTATCAACCTCAAAACCTGGGGTGAACGTGAACACTCCGTTAAAGAGATCATGGAAGAACTTGAAGAAAAATCAAAAAATCTAGGTGCAACGGTTGAATTCTTCGAACCTCCCGCTGTTCCAGGGTTTGGTTCTTCAGGAGGTTTCTCCATGCGCCTGCTGGACCTCAATAGGACCACCGATTACCAAGATTTCGATAAAGTAAATAAAGCATTTATCGCTAATCTAAAGAAACGTAAGGAACTCACCGGAGTCTTTACATTCTTTGCCGCCAATTACCCACAATACGAATTGGTATTTGACAATAACGCCGCCATGCAAAAAGGCGTTTCCATTGGTAAAGCCATGGACAACCTCAATATCCTTATCGGTAGTACCTATGAGCAGGGTTTTATCCGTTTCGGTCAGTTCTTCAAAGTCTATGTACAATCTTCACCAGAATTTAGAAGGCTACCTTCCGATATCATGAACCTTTACGTCAAAAACGATCATGACCAAATGGTTCCTTATTCGGCCTTTATGACCTTAAAAAAAACACAGGGACCAAACGAAATCACGCGCTACAACATGTACAATTCGGCCGCCATCCGTGGACTTCCGGCAAATGGGTATACAACGGCTGACGCTATTCAGGCAATCAACGAAACTGCACTTCAAACATTACCACATGGCTATAAAGTTGCCTGGGAGGGCTTGTCCTATGATGAGGCCCAACGTGGAAACGAAGCCGTTTATGTCTTTTTAGTCGTCTTAGTCTTCGTATATCTTGTACTTGCTGCACAGTACGAAAGCTTTATCATTCCGTTTGCGGTATTGTTGTCGCTACCAGTTGGTGTATTTGGATCATTCTTCCTATTAAAAGCTATGGGACTGGAAAATGACATCTATGCACAGGTCGGACTGATCATGATTATTGGTTTATTGGGTAAAAATGCGGTGCTTATCGTAGAATTTGCCGTGAAAAGGCGCCAAGCTGGCGATAGCATATTAGAAGCAGCTATTGAGGGCTCACGAGCACGTTTCAGACCTATCCTCATGACCTCATTTGCATTTATCGCTGGACTTGTACCACTTGTCTTTGCCAGTGGTGCCGGAGCTATCGGTAACCATACCATAGGTGCCTCAGCGCTGGGAGGTATGCTCGTCGGAACTATCTTTGGCGTTATTGTCATTCCCGGACTCTACTACATTTTTGCAAAATTGGCTGACGGAAGAAAAATGATCCAAGCCGAAGACGAATCACCATTAAGCGAAGACATGATACATTATGAATAAGAACAGATTATATCACTATACAGGTTTCGCATTTTTCTTGCTTAGTCTTGCAGCCTGCAAACCACTGGAAATAAAACAACGTGCCGAAAATAGAACCGTTCCCGGAAACTATGGGGATGCTGACAGCGACACCGTGAATACAGGAAAAATCAAATGGAACAGCTATTTCAGCGATCCCAATCTACAAGGACTGATCGGTCAGGCACTAGCAAACAACCAGGAGCTACATATTATGCTTCAGGAAATTGAAATAGCCAAAAATGAGGTAAGCGCCAAAAAAGGTGAATATCTACCTTCCGTAGGTGTAAAAGTTGGTGCGGGGGTCGACAAAGTAAGTCGCTACACAAACATTGGAGCGATGGAAAAGAATACAGAAATCGAACCCGGACGCGAAATGCCTGAACCGCTATTTGATTTTGGAGTTGGTGTACAGGCACAATGGGAAACAGATATCTGGGGTAAACTCCACAATGCGACCAAAGCGCAGCTGCAACGGTATTTTGCCAGCGTGGAAGGCAAAAACTTTATGGTAACTCACCTGATCGCTGAAATTGCAGATTCTTATTATGAACTCCTGGCGCTCGATAACGAACTTCTGGTTATCAATGAGAATGTAAAGATTCAAAACGATGCATTGGTCGTCGTAAATGACTTGAAGAAAAATGCGCGATCCAATAAACTTGCCGTCAAAAGATTTGAAGCCCAGATATTGAAAACCCAAGGTATGCAATATGATATCAAGCAGAAGATCACAGAAACAGAAAATAGAATAAACTACCTTGTTGGAAGATTCCCGCAGCCGGTTCAAAGGGATCAACAATCATTTGATAAGCTTGTTCCGCAAACCGTTTATGCCGGCATCCCGGCCGACCTCCTGGAAAACAGACCTGATATAAAGCAGGCTGAATATGAACTTGCAGCGTCCAAACTGGACATCAAATCGGCCAAAGCCCGCTTTTACCCTTCTTTGGACATTGCGGCGGGAGTAGGTTTTCAAGCTTTTGATCCGACTTATCTCATCAAACCGGAAGCCTTTCTCTCTTCCCTCGTTGGTGAACTCACCGCCCCTTTGATCAACAAACGGGCAATTAAAGCCGCGTATTATAGCGCAAATGCACGACAGGTTCAGGCTGTTTACCATTATGAGCAGACTATATTGGCTACTTATATTGAAGTTGCAAACCAGCTCTCCAAAATTAAAAATCTGGAGAATGGCCTACAAATTAAGACCAAGGAAGTCGATGCATTAAATGAGTCTATCGGTATTTCCAACGACCTTTTTAAATACGCCCGCGCAGATTATATGGAGGTTCTGCTGACACAACGCGATGCCCTGGAATCCAAATTTGAGCTCGTTGAGAAGAAGGTCAACCAACTCAAAGCAAGCGTAGCGATATACAGATCCCTAGGTGGTGGATGGGATCATCAATAGCACACTTTCAATTTTAGTTTTTATATGTTGGGGACTTATCATGTGATAAGTCCCTTTTTTTGTAAAAGCATATTTATTCCACCACGATTTCTTTCATTTTCTCGTTTCCATAGTATGTCGGGAAATACATTAATTCAGCCTTCGCTGGGTTGACTGTATAAGTCCCGGTATAACGAGGTAAAAGTTCGATCTCAAAGGTATGTGTACCTTTCCCCAGTTTGTTGCAAAAAATGACTACACGATCTTTGAAATGCTCCCGGTGCGCCTCGGTTCTATAGTATCCATTGGTTTTGGTTTCATAAGAACATCCCGCCGGTATAGGAACTTCGATCTGCACATACTCAGCTTCACCAGTTAAGGTTACGCTTGCTTCAAGTTTTACAGGATTCCCTTCCTTCAGCGCCGCTACCGTAGCACCATTGTCCTTAAATCGAGTTGCCACAGCAAGCCCCTTTTCTTTTTCTATGACAGGATTTGGATTCCAAAAATTTTGATAGGCTGTCACAAAAGCCGGCCCCGTCCCTTCTTTCCTCACTTTAATCTGTTCATCCGACTTAAAGCTTTGCGTATACGGAAATGTAGTGACGCGTTTGCCATTGATGACCATAACCGGTGCCTGGAAAGACTCACCCTCTTTCAGTAAATCAGGAAGAATACTTCGTATGATACGCGAAGATTCGTAGATATTATACCATTGGTTTTGCTGCCGCTGCGCAAAAAAGTAATTACGGATATTTTCTAAATCCGAATCATGACCACCAATTGATTTTAAGACACCGTAAGCCAACAGTGTATTCTCGGTATTGGTTTCCGTAGGTCGCATAAAAGATCTGCCTTTCTGATCTGTTATAGTTCCAGAAGTCCAATAAAGCCCACCTAAGACAGCCTTTGAGGAATATTTAAGAACAGTGTCTGCAGCATGTGAATCTTTAAGACCCAGTTTTGAAATCAATAGATATTTCAACAGTTTATCCTTAATGGTTTTACTTTTCAGTTTTGTATCAATTTCGAAGAAATAATCTTTGTAATCGGTTTTCGGATCTAGCCGGAGCAGATATATCAGGGAGCCAAACAAATTCTCTTTGGCCCCGTGAAGCTTATCTTTATCCAATAGAAGATCCAGCGAAGCCAAGCTGCTTTTCAACATGGTCTTTTCACGTTCTGCATAGATCTCCGTATCGATCTCAACCTGGTATCCTGCTTCTCGGGCATCCAACAGTACCCCGATCACATAGTTGCTGATCCAGGTCACAGTTTCACTTTTGTTCCACCAGCCCCAGCCCTGATTGGAATTTTTGTTTTTCTGTAACTCCTTCAAAAGATCCTTTATTTTCTTATCCTCTGTAAAGGGCTTTCCGATCAATTTTGTAAGCTCTTTTTTAGAAAGTAATGCACTCAATTTGGAAGCCATCTGCTCATTGCATAGAAATTTGTAACGATCAATAGATTCGATTTCCCGTTGTAAGAATTCCAGCGAATTTGCTTCGGCATGCAAGGTGATTTCGCCTAGCGCAGGAGAAGTTTTTAGCAAATACTCTGCGGTACTGTTAAGCACTTTAAAATCTCCTTCATGTTGTTCAAGCCCCTTTTCAAAAATCGGAATGCTACGTTTTTCACCATCAAAATATCCATTTGACAATCCGATCGAATAAGCAAGTTGGATGCTGTCCCCCTTATCGGCAATAACCGATATAGGATCCCGATAGGACTTCGCAATTTTCAACTTTGCCTCCTGCGTTGTTAGTCCATTATTGATGGTACGCGAGAGCTGTAAGCTGTCGCTAAGATAATTGACAACCCGTCCCATGGCAGAAAACTGATCACCCCTGATGGCAAATCGGGGAGTCGCCAAATGTGCCGAAACAGCTTTAAAAGATTTGACATTTAGCTCTTTTATGTCGGCGAAATTTTTACTTCCTTTAGCAATAAAGAATGTTCGCCAATTGGTAATATCATCCGGATAGGTCGCTTCAAAATTAGCTTTTCCCTGAGCATCGGTGGTTAGCTTTGGCTGCCAAAATGCATCATCGCGGAAGTTCACGCGCATCGTATTTCCAGATTCCAAATAGGGCATATCCACAGCACCTGTCGATGCCGCAGAAGCTCCAGCTTTCATCTGAACCATCACCACGCCGTTGGCGGCCCGAGCACCGTATAATCCCAGCATAGATTGATCTTTAATCACATTCAATGACGCGATAGTCGATGGATCAAGACTTGAAATATCACCTTCAAAGGGGACTCCGTCTACTAAAATCAATGGTTTTTCATTGGGGGCCAGACTAGCAGCGCCACGAATACGAATCCCTGCTACAGCCCCCTGCAGCATAGCCGTAGTCACCCCATCCGTCCTAGCATTGATCGATTTCACTGCCGCAGTCAATGATTGCCTTTTTTGGACGCCATACCCCACAACAACCACTTCATCCAATTGATTTTCGCTTGGCTTTAACTCAACGAAATAATCTTTGCCACTGGAGACTTTGACTGTAGCTGTATTGTACCCTAAAGCAGCAATCTCAAGAACAGCATTTTTGTCATCGGAGAGCTCAAGTTCCAAACTACCGTCAAAGCTTGTGAAATATCGTTTTTTTGTATCCGAAACACTTACTTTAGCCCCAATTAATGGCGTATCACCATCATAAACTAAGATCCGGGCGACCTTATTATTATTTCTTTTCGCTCTAAAACCTTCCTGGTCTATTTTTAAGAACCGCGGATCAATCTCCTGCCCATGCCTTATAGAATCCTGCAATGGATTTTCCACGGTACGCACAATAATTTCATCGCGTACAAGTTTGTAAGCCAATCTCGCCGCTTGGGATGCATCGCTCCATTGAATAGAATCCAGTCTGAGATAATTCATCCCATTGGCTTTGAGTTTGATTGGTAAACTAAAAGAAGTTGAATCATCCTTTACAATATGCAAAGTAACATCGCCGACCGGAAGATCTCCAAAACTTCGATGTCCGCCGTAAAACAGTCTAAAATACATTCTCTCCTCGACATTCGTCGGTTCAATAAAGATCAATGCAGGTCGAATGCCTTTTTGTGCAGCATCATTGCCCAAAATTAAATTCAATTTAAAAATAGCGTCTTTTTTTCCTTTCTTCACCGTAGCAAATTGCGCAAGTCCCGTGCTATTTTGCATCGTCTCTTGGAAAGTACGTTCTACGTTTGCCTTGATATCCTCCAAGGTCCATACCCTCTCCTGAAAATCTAACTTTGGCGTAAAATCATACAGATCAATCCGCAAAGGATTGCCATCCCAGCTTTTTTGTTTTTGGTAATTTTTATAGATACTGTATTGATAGCCTCCCTCAATTTCAAAACGTCCGATTTTCGCTGTGTCAACCATGAGCGTGCCTATTTTGGACACACCGTTATACATTTCTGTCCTTGGAAATGGTCCCACCATCAGGGTTACGGGAACCTGTGTCCGCAACCGGTTATCGTAAACGGTTTTTCTTACGGGATTGAGGTAGTAGAGATCTCCTGCTGTCTGGATATATGCCGGCATCTCAATCAATGCATTATTATTGGGTAATTGCCAGGCTCCAAAATTGTTGGTTACTGTAATCAACTGGCGCTTCAATTCAGTCAATTCGTTAGTGTAGAGCTTACCACCTTCTTCTTTAGGTAATCGGTAAACCAAAATTTGGCCTTTGCTGAATTCTTTTTCGGGGTAGGTAAAACCAATCGTATCCTGTGAGGCATTAAAGGAAACAATGACCTTTTTCCCCTTTTCAAGATAAAAGCCACTTACACGAATGTCGCGATCCTTGGTCCTAAATCTGAAATCATGCTGCCCCGGAGAAACTTCAAAAATAGTATTGTTATTTTGTTGGTCTTGTTTAGCATAAGTCAGAACACCGTCTATCCAGACTAAATGGATCCCCTGCACTACACCATTTACAACGACATAAGGGGAAATCTGACTCTTGACAGCATCTAGAGGAAGAGACTCCTGATAATAATCTTTGGGATATAAAAACCGATAAAAAGCCATCGTATCCAACTGCATCTCTTTAGACCATTTTGCCCAATTTTGAAGAGCTCCCTGATGTGCCTTCTCATCATCATCCAAACTAAAATTAAGATTTTGTGAGACTCTTGCCCTTCGCATCAGACCACCCATCGTAATATTTGGAGTGGTTGCTGACCTAAATTTTGAGGTAAAACCATAGGCCGTAATATCAACATCCTTCAACGGTTTACCATTCTTATCCGTAACCGAAAGTTCTACATCAGCCTTCTGCCCCGGATAAACTGTCGTCGCCGTGTTGACTGCCAAATTTAAATTCTTCTCCACATAGGGTAATTCTTCCTGGATAACTTTTGATTTTCCTCCAAAAAGATAGGTGATTTCCATGCTATACCCGTCTTTTCCCCGAGCTAAAAATGTACCTTTTAATTTGGTATTATAACCCGAAGCAATCGTACGACCAGCACGATAGACACGATACCAAAATGGAATCATAGCGGGATTATTGACATGCAATATCACCGAATCCGTAGTTCGATAAAACCGATAATTCAGTTGTGCCTGCTCTTGATCCTCCAGATAAACGTTTTTACTGAATCCATTCGACTTGACAACAATTTCTTCGGCCTGCCAAGGTATAGAAACCAAATTAGGTAAACTCAAATTTTCAGTCTTCAGCACTTCACGATGTTCACCTAATATCATTAGCTGAGCAGTTGTTGGCATCGCAACACCTTTTTCGAAATACTTCAGCTCTGCATGCCCGTCTTTTACAGCAATACGAATTTCCTTTTCGCTGTTGAGTATATTAAGGTCGAGACTTCGCTCAATTCTTTCATTATCCGAACTTAGATAGGTGCCA
The DNA here is from genome assembly GCF_050433745.1 of Sphingobacterium sp. HSC-15S19. Taxonomy (NCBI): domain Bacteria; kingdom Pseudomonadati; phylum Bacteroidota; class Sphingobacteriia; order Sphingobacteriales; family Sphingobacteriaceae; genus Sphingobacterium; species Sphingobacterium sp. HSC-15S19. The sequence goes on along the minus strand of NZ_JBNPWQ010000001.1, from coordinate 220,140 downwards.
ATAACCCGAAATGTAAGACCTATGTCAGCCGGAAAGATTGAATCGGGTAATACAATTTCCTTTTCCGCCACATCTGCAAGCGAAATGCTCGTTTGCCATAATGTATCTGGAATAAAATTGACCTTATTGGATTTTATATCAAGTGTATAAAGTGGACTTGTCACAACACGCACATCTACTTTCCCATCATATATGGGCATTTCATTTTCATTTAAAGCTTTTAGTTTCAGTCGCACACTGTCTCCTTTAGCATATTTCGTCTTTTCGGACGTCATATTAAAGCTTAGGCTTTTTAACTCATAGTCTTCATATCGGAAAGACTGTTGATGCAAGACGTCTTTGGCTTTCGTAGATTCCAAAGAAATCCCATAATCCCTATCAAGGATGAGACCAAGCCCCTTCAAATCAAATGCAAAGTTGTACATTCCCGGACGATAGGGAGCAAGTCGAGCCAAAACGGTATCTTTGGCATATCCATATCCACCTGTCAGACGTACGGTAATAGAATCACGGTAAGGTTTCCATTTTTCTTCCTCAAGATAAGCTTTAAATTTAACCTGCTCATTTGGCTTATACATTGGCTTGTTAAAAACCATAAAGCTTTCTGTCTGTTCAGTTTCTTGTTTATGAAAGAGTCTCTTAATCTTAAACTTTGTTCTAAGCCAGCTATTTTTGATCCCTTTCCATAATGGAACCCTGTCTTTGTAAGGCCAACTCCGTTCTACACTCAGGTAATGATAGACACCCTTATGTTCAATACTGACGACATCGTCACTATTTGCATTGGCAGCTTTATAATAATGAAACTTCTTATCGAATGACATGCGACGTCCCTTCACTTTTACTTGGGCATCTTTTATAATCGTTCCCATAGAATCGTATAGACAAATCGCAAAAATTTCTGCCGGAATAATCTTGACATATAGGTTATCACTAATCAATTCCTGATAAATGAGATCAGCTCCACTGGCGCGGACCTGGACATAATTACCAGGAGGTAAAGTCGGCTGTGGACTTCCGGCCTTATACTTGAGAAAAAAATCGCTGAGCATAGTTTCATCGAATTTCTTCTCTCCCAAGTGAATTTTTCTTAAAACTTCTGGGCTCAGTTTATAAATATAATAGTCAGAAGATCCACGCGGACTATTGAATAAGGTCGATTGCCCACAAAGGACCACAGAATACAGAACAGCTAAAAAGCAGACAACAATTGATTTCCATTTCATGTTTAAGATACTGGCTAAATTCTTTTAAAAATAGATAAATTTACCTAAAGCCAAGTACTAGATTTTTCCATCCGGCACTTCAACTTTCGTGCAGGGATGCGAAGAATATCAAAATTCCATAAACGGAGAAAAAAAAATTACAATTTCAATCTACCTTTGATTGAATCTACAACTTCAGTGTCCGAGGGAAAGTCACCAGCTCCCGAACCGCTGGAACGATTGACCAAAGGCGGCTCCTCACCATATAGGGTATCGCGGGCGATGACTACCTTCTTTTCGAGATCTACATAGCTAATAATATAATTGCGCTGATACGCTTTATCTTTTTGACCGATCTTATTGACGTACTCTCCTTTTTCCTGCATGTCCATCGCTATCATAACAATGCCTTTGACAGCATCACCGGGATAATTATCTACTGTTCCCAATGCCTCGTTCCATTTTTCCTTATAAGTTATTCCCAAATCACCGGCACCGCCATTTTCAAGAATTAGACAGCTCTTCCCCCAGTCGACTGCGGACAATTGTACTGGATATTTATAAATAGCGGTATGATCGCCAAAACCAGCTAAAATTCGGGAAGATAATTGTTCTGTTTTTTCCTGATCCGCCTCCATATTTCCCAGAAGACGGTAAGCCCATATACCGATACCAAGTACTGCAACCAATACCAGGCCTACAAAAGTGAATATTGCTTTCTTATTTCCCATCGTTCAATTTTATTTAATTAATTACCAATCAAATATACTTAGTCTATATGCTCATTTTCACCCTTTTTACAATTCGCTTGACCTGCTTTATTATTTGCAGCGCTTGCTTAAATAAACGTTATAAAAAAACAAATACTCGAACCTTTGCAGTCCAAGTTTTCAACAACATGAGATAACAGGAGCTGCCACTATTTTATTTTTATCATAAATGATGATTCATCCAATTCATACTGACACATAGCTGTCACATAGTGGTTATATCTTTGTTTAACCTTAGCAGGAAAACAAATACTAAACGAAAAAACAATTCCAGAGCAAAAGCTATTAGTAGGATAACTAATCGAATTTTAAATTATTACAGTAAAAAAACATGGAAACATTACCACAATTAAAAGAAGAATTAGCGAATGAATATCAAATTACAAAAAACTTCATTGCACTTTTCCCTGAAGGCAAGAATGAATATGTCCCACATGAAAAAAGTATGAAAATGATGCGTCTGGCAACCCACTTAGTCGAAGTTTTCGAATGGCCAAGTACCATTTTAAAGACTTCAGAACTTGACTTTGCCAAAAGTGCTTATGTGCCAACAAGTCTAGTGACTCGGGATGATCTCTTAAAAAAATTGGACGAAGATTACGAAGCCGGAAAAAATGCTTTAGAAACAGCTAAGGAGGAAGACTTAATTCCAAGCTGGACCATTAAAAATGATGGCCATAAACTGGCAAGCTGGAGCAAATACGGTGCTATTCGTCACTCATTAAACCAGATTACACATCACAGGGCACAATTAGGTGTTTACTATAGACTCAATGATATCCCGTTGCCAGCGAGTTATGGACCTTCTGCAGATTCGCAGAATTTTTAAGCCCTTAATAGAATATACAAGGTAAAGAATATCATAACACTTCTTCATGATATTCTTTATCTGGTATCAATACAGCTGGGTTATTTTACAGCTTTTGTAGTTTTTTTACACTGGACAATAGCTATGTGCAACCACACCCCCAGGAAAAACTTGAACATCCACAAGCTTTAGATCAAGACATTCAGAAAGTCTATTGAATATGGATAAGCCAGTTCCCAATGCGACCGGATGTGTAACTAGATGATATTCATCAATTAAGCCCGTTTCGATGAGGTTTCGCATAAACTCAGCACCTCCGTGTGCCAAGATAGGGCTTCCGTCCTCTGCTTTGAGCGCTTTTATTCCTTCAATGAGACCTGCATCAAAAACACGGGCATTCATCCAAGAGGAATTCGCAGGAAGCTTAGCATTGTGAGCAAAATCTTCTGTTTTGGGATGATAGCCCTTTTTTGTAAAGACAGCTTTAGGGATTTCATTCATTGCTGCCGCAAAAGGATTTGTTGAAGCAGGCCAATAGGAAGCCATTACTTCAAAGGTCTTTCGACCCATTAGATGAACGCCGGCAGATTCACAAATATTTAAAACCCATGCGCTAGAATGATCGTCGCCACTTTTAAACATCCAGTCAGTCTCTCCATTGATTCCTGCAACAAATCCATCGATAGAAATAGACATTTTCATTATTAATTTCCGCATAACAAAAAGTTTAATATTTAATAAAACAAATCCAATTCAAAACTGGGTTACTGTCTATCAAAAATAAACCATTTCAATCGACGTACAGCGGGGACAAACCGTCAATATACAAGGGCATTTACGACAGTTCTTTTTTCTGTCCTTTACCTTCCTCAAGGGTAAGCATAAAATTCAAATAGTGCTTTTTCTTCGCGAAATGCTGGTCATCCAATAACTTTTTATAGGCCGATATCGCATTAAAAAGGATTTGAAGATTATCCTCGTTATAATGATCTACATTAAAATATATTAAATCCCTGTTGATATACGTGTCCAATGAAGTAAGCAACGTATCATCCAATTCATCCTTGCTTCCGGGAAGTGCCAAAAGCGTTGCCAGTTTCTTTTTTAATTCTCCTTCCCTACGTTTGACGTCTTGCAACCTTGCCTCAATATCAGCGAAGGGCAAAGTCTGAAATATAAACCGGGTATTCTCCGTCATGTGAGCATAAAGTTCTTGTGCCTCCTCATAATTCTTGTCGAAAAAAGCAAAATCATCATATCTTCGTTCAAACTCTTCACACATCCCCTGCGTATCAGCCAAGTGTGCAAAATAATAATGGATCTGCTGGTTGTAGTCGGTAATTTTATGCTCCGTAGCTGCAATAGTGTCTTCAATTTTTTTTAGTAATTCGATAGCGTCTGCAGCTCGATATTTTATACCGTCATAGTCAAAGGACTTTAATTTTAATTCTCCTTTGCTGATTGCTTCAACGACATATTTGTCATTTTTTAGACTATTAAGTTCATACAGTGTATCAACTCTACTATCGGCAAACAACTCATCAAAAGTCGGCTTTGACTGTTCCTGAAAAATTGGAGTTTCACCTTTTCGCACAGGATGATTGTAGTCATAGAAATCATTGAATCTTTGATCAACAGCATACTTGTTCATTCGACTTTCAAAATCATCACTGAAAGACGTTATTTCTAACAGTGATGGGGGCTGTTGATACTGTAACTGCGCAAACAACTTATCCGAAATTTGGTTTGCTACGGCAGCACGATTAGCTAGTAATTCAATAGCAGGTGCGTTGTTGGCTTCTTGCTTGACAATATTAAGTTTCTGTAATGCTTTTACCCGATCTTCATCCGATGGATGAGACGACCATTGATCTTCAAGATATAACTTCGATTTATCATATTTTTTTAAAGTCGCCAATTCGATCTGGGGAAAGCCATTTCGCACTTGATATCTATTGCGTTCCGCAAACAAGAGCATGACACAACGATGCTCTGGATAAATATTACGACTACGGATATTTTCAGAAAATTTGTTATCATAGAAAGTAAGTACATTATTTAGTGCATGGTTTGCAAACCCCAAACGTAAGAGCGAGTCAGCCAAAGCCTGGGAACCAGCAACATGTGCCGCAATTTCATCCGCATGAAATTCCATCTCTCTTGATAACGCCAAATAATTGAGATTTACATATTCATAAAGATGCTTCAAAATATGCTGAATCTGTTGAATAATAAACATCGATATACCAATAAAAATAGCAGAGTACCCACTGATGTTACCCCATTTACCAAACATATTATCCAGCGATTCATTCTTATACAGCATATTGTAGATAATCTGATTAACATGGTAAACATAGCTACCCACTTTCATGCTTTTTTGTGAGAAGTGGCCAAACTCGTGTGCAAGAATAGCCTTTAGTTCCTGTTGAGTAACTGCATTCACCATCCCCACACCAATCTGAAGATTTTTCTTAATGGGTAAAAACATGCTCCAAAAACTAGAGTCATAGAATACAGATGCATTGACATCATGCGATAGAAAAATTTTCTTTGGAAAGCTTGTGTCAACTTCCTTTACCACCTCATGAATAAGTGCGAATAACTGTGGTTCGTCGCTCTCATATATCTGTGTAAGATGCCCCGTATCAACTTTTGTTGACGCAAAAACAAATTTTAATAAAAAGAATAGTATAGTCAGACCTGTAGCGAGTAGGCCCAAACATAATACTGCGGTTAAAAACATGGGCTTGGCAGTGAACATCAATAGTCCCAATAAAGTAAAACCAACAGTAATACCTATTGCCAAGAGTAGCAGAATAACATAAGTAACCGCAAAAACAACAATAGATAAAATTGTTTTACGCGCGTGTTTTCTAAAGTTTGTAGATACTTGTACGTTCATAAACCGTTAATAAAGCAAGGATAATTGACTATATAAATCTAAAAAATAAAATCCATTTGCCTATAAGTTTACAAAAAATCAAAAACAAAAAAACATACCCAATTTACACATCAGAGTACATTATCATTAGCCCCTTAAAGGGGATATTATCATTAATAACCTTTTTCCAAAGAAACTTCATTCAGTAAAGCCTCCCCCCGAATCATTCGTTTATAATTGTCTACTACCTGTAAAACCGACGAACTGATATTGGTTCGACTTGCGACATGCGGTGTTATAAAAATAGAAGAACAGGACCAAAATGGATGATCTTTTGGCAGCGGTTCCAGGTGAAAGACATCGAGGTAAGCTTGGGCAATCTGCCCTTTATCAATAGCCTCCAGTAGCTCATTTTCAACGAGATGCCCACCTCTACCAACGTTTATGAGGACAGTTTCATTCGTACACAATTCAAAAAGATTACGATCCAGAATTCCTCTTGTGGCATCGGTCAGGGGTAAAATATTGACAACAAAATCACTATTTTCCACAGCCGCCCTAAGTCCTTCCTGTCCCGAGAAAGAAACTACCCCTGGAAGCGCTTTAGGGGAATTGGACCATCCTTTTACTAGAAACCCCAACTGAACCAGCCTCTCGGCAACATAGCCTCCAATCTCACCTAAGCCTAAAATTGTTACACTGGTTTCACCAATGGATTTATATACTAGTGGTTGCCAATGCTGTTGTTCCTTCGCTGTAGCATACATCGAAAAATTCTTCATTGCATGCATCAAACAGGTCAAAATATGCTCAAACATATCGCTTTTCAGCATTGGATCTATTATCCTACAGATATGGAGCGTTGAAGGAATCTTATTTGGGAATAAATGATCTATCCCCGCTCCTCCCGACTGAATAACTTTTAAATTAGGAAAATGAGTAAAGTAATTAGCATCAGGCTTCCAACAAAGTGCAAATTCTACCGCATCATAATTTTCTATTTCGGGATATATCTCCACCTTAACATCAGGTAAATGTTTAGTGATCTCGACCTTCCATTCTTCTGCCCTAGCAGTATTCAGCAGCAAAGCTATGCTCATAATCTCTTTTTTATACGAAAATAACATTTTAGAATGGGCCAGCATTTGATTTCTTCACAGAAATCTCCGATCCCCATAGATCCGCAGCAATAGATGATTATTAAAATAACTTAATTTGAATTTATTTTAATCGTAAATTGGCGGAAGACAACCATAATCAAACATTAGATGGCACTTAAACATCGATTTATCCTAATTGGTCTCATCCTGTTAAAATTCATCATTCAATATCAGTTGATTAGTCCGATTTACGAATTGCAACGTGACGAATTTCTACATCTCGATCAAGCGAATCATCTGGCTTGGGGCTATCTCTCTGTTCCGCCTCTGACCTCCTGGACCTCCTATCTGATCAAAATAACCGGAAATTCCGAATTCTGGATCAAATTTTTCCCCGCATTGTACGGAGCCTTAACAATTCTAATTGTCTGGAAAACTATAGAAGCGTTGAAAGGAAACCTTTTTGCACTTGTATTTGGCAGTTGCAGTATTATGTTTTCCGTTCTCTTCCGTCTGAATGGCTTATATCAGCCAAATTCTTTGGATGTATTGTGCTGGACTTCCATATACTACCTCATTATACGATATTTGGACAGCCAACAATCGAAGTGGCTAATTTATATTGCTGTTGTATTTGCTATCGGTTTTTTGAATAAATATAACGTCGTATTTCTTATTCTAGGTTTAGTTCCAGCCCTTGCACTCGTGCCCGAACGGAAAGTGTTTACGGAACGAAAATTATATGGTAGTTTACTCATCGCCATACTTATCATCTTGCCGAATTTAATATGGCAGTATCAAAATAATTTTCCGGTATTCTCTCATTTTAAAGAGCTTCAGGCAACGCAACTCGTCCACGTCAATCGGTGGAGCTTTTTCCGTTCTCAGTTTTTGTTTTTCTTCGGGACTTTTCTTGTTATAATTTTCGGTTTATATGCCTTGTTGAAATATCCCCCATTTAAACCTTATCGCCTATTCTTCTGGTCATTTTTTATTACCATTGGTATTTTCTTATTGTTAAGAGCCAAGGATTATTATGCGATAGGTATTTATCCCATTTATTTTGCCTTCGGAGCGGTTTATATTGCATCACTACTGGAAAACAAAACTGGTAAAATTCTTAAGCCTATCTTCATCGTTTTAACAGGCATCTTGTTTCTACCGATCTACAACATTGCCTTTCCCAATCACAATCCATCGTACTTTATAGAACATCCTGAAAAATACCGTAAATATGGCATGTTAACTTGGGAAGATGGTGAAGAACACCCACTTCCACAAGACTTTGCCGATATGTTAGGTTGGAAAGAACTTGCCCACAAAGTAGATAGCGTTTATCGTCAGATCCCCCAACCTCAAAATACACTCGTTCTTTGCGACAATTATGGACAGGCAGGTGCTATAAATTACTATTCCAAACTGGGGATTAGGGCTGTTTCTTTCAATGCCGATTATATCAATTGGTTTGATCTGAGTAAAAAATACCGCAATTTGATCCGGGTCAAGAACCGTTGGGAGCGTGAAACTGAACTAAAAACAACCAGTCCCTTCTTTACACGATCAATGGCAGCAGACTCCATTACAAATAGCTATGCCCGGGAACATGGAACAACGATCTTCTCTTTTATCAATGCTAAAATTAATATCAATGAACGAGTCTCAAATGAAGTAGAATCAGAAAAAAGAGAAAAAAATCTTCCTTTATAAGTTAGTTATTTTTTACGCTTTTAAGGTTAACTGGGCGCTTCTTTTATCTGAAATATTTATTATCTTTAATATACTTAGCCAAAGCTTTCATCTTCGTCATGCTCGTCATATACCGTCAGCACCATAGCGACTACAGGGAGCTTAACACCATATTAATAGGATATTTATGCGATTTTTGAATTTTTTGAAGGGACAGGGTAATTTGAAACAAATCGACGTCAGCGAAGACGATGATTTTGTGGATTTGCAATTGAAAGTAACAAAATATTGGAAAGACGACGACGAACATCATATCATTCAGGCAAAGGGGCTTTGGGGGAGAGAGACGGTAGGTTTAGCAATTGCCTTTCGCCCGGATATGAAATTGGGAATTGTAGACTCTGAAGTTGATAAAAAAAGATTTTATCGTGAAGGGGTTAATTTTTATTCGATAGGTAAACTGAGCGACAATTTTACCAAAGCCTTAAATAGCCTGTTTCAAATAGAGAGTACTACATTTAAGATGCTTGATAGTGTCGGCTCCACCGCATTGATTGTCAGTGGTCGTCCAGAGCATTTTGACGAGGAATATATTAAAGCGAAAGTTTTCTTCGACGGTGCCAATGAAAAGAACCTCTATGCCGAGTGGTATGTCAATTTGGATTTAAAAAACAATATCCTGGAGCTTCGAGAAAAAGATCCCGAATACAGAAAAAACATACTCGCTATCTTGACAAATGCGTAAATTTGACGATGCTTTCCAATCCACTAATCGGCGTTGAAATACAGGAAGCCTTTTAGCAATAACAATTACTTAACAAGCACTATCTTTTTAAGACATGCAGTTGTTGGATCACCCATTACATATCAATTATCAAGAAAAATGCAGCAAAAAAGTAACACTATACCGCTAAATTCATTTCCGAATGATTTTAATTTAGGAATACTGATAAAAAAGAATGCTGTTAAAAATTTAGAACTAGCCCAAATAAGTCAGGCGCATCGCGATGATTTCTACCTGTTTTTTATACTCGAGGAGGGAAATGGAATCTTCGAAATAGATTTTCAGCAACACCAACTGGGTCCTTCTTCTGTCATGATCATTCAGCCCTATCAAGTGCATCGTGGCATCGCAATGGACTACAGTGTGTTTAGTGTCCTAATGATCAGTGTAGAAAACCTGAATTCGGATTACATCAATGCATTGAAAGATATTGATACGATTGCTCCAATCAACATTGACCAAGAAACATGCACTATCTTATCGAAAACGGTAGATATCTGTTTAAAGCTCAACGAAAGAAAACACGAAAAACTGTATCCTGCGTTAATGAAAGACAGCTGCAATACGATCGCAGCCCTAATTATTTCGCAGTATTTAGTACAATCAAAAAAAAGTGACGCACAGTCCAGAGCAGAGCATATTACAAAACAATTCAATGCGTTATTGGATAAAGATTTTATCACAAACAAACAGCCAAAAATATATGCCGAAAAATTAAAAATATCAACGGCTTATCTCAATGAATGTATCAAAAAAGCAACGGGAAAGCCCGTTACCTACCATATTCAGCAACGTATCGTATTGGAAGCAAAACGGCTGCTCTACCATTCAAGTAAATCCGTTAAGGAGGTTGCTGCCACACTCGGCTACGATGATTATCCTTATTTTTCGCGCTTATTTTCAAAAGTAACAGGTATGACAGCCCTTACATTTCGAAACAAAAACCTCGAATAGTCCAATACTTACCACCTTTTATCTCTTTTAAACCCCACTGGATTGATATTTCTTTGTAATATAAAATACAGTGAACCCAGTTCCTTAATTCATCAATATCAAAAGGCATAAAATCTTTTTTGAGGAATTGCAGATTTTCACTGGAATAAAACTACTGTAATCAACTGAATTCTAAAAGGTAAAGCAAATAAAAGAGAAAGCTAATGAGATATTTCATCGCCGAGCCTGTCGGGCAAGTTAAAAACGATTTATTTTTTGAGGTCGCCAATTTTCTTTGGGATAGTGGAAATGAGGTTTCCCTTGGAGAAAATATTATCTGCAATTGCCAAAAGATGCAACATGCAGATTACGACTATACCATCTCCCTCGTTCCGAACAATGAAGCTGTAGAATCACTTTTTAATACACATTATAAAATCATCAGCAAATATTTTGATCAAATTGACAGCGATGGCCCTATGCTTGTTTTAGCAAACACAGGCATCTATACCAATGCTCTGCCTTATCCGCATAAGATTTACAATTTTGAAAAATTAGATACACAGGCTTTGTCCAGCTTCTTTGACTGGTGCAAAAGATTTAATTTATTTGTTAGAAAAAAATAAATTAAATCGAATTCTAAATATCGGAATATGCCGTAGGAAACAATAGCACCTTTATACTTTTAGATACGTTATTCTGGTATTGAGGTAAATCCTGCATTGGTTTGTATAAAGGTCCAAAATCTTTCCAATGTGTATTCCTGTCTTCCATATTTTCGAAAGCTGTCAAATACATCAGGTTGGGCATCGTACTACCGGCAATTACTTGTCCATAGAAAACAGCATTAAAATTTAACTTATTAAAAATATCGATTTCACCGTTGTTAAACATGTCTATCTTATTCATTGACAGTTTCTCGGTTGCAGCCTCATAGCTCCGTAATTCGTAAATCCGCTTATTTTTCTCAGCAGACAATTTAGGCAGCTTTGCTTTAGGCATCGCAGCAAATGCTTTCATCAATATTGTCTCCACCCGCGTAAATGGTGGCCTGCTGTAATTTGCTTCCAGATAAACCTTACCCAGGTCCTGAAATCTTTGGTCTTTAGCCAAACGCAGTTCCAAATCGACCAATTGCCCCAGATCGGAAGCGCTAAGAAAAACATACACCAGTCTTTCTTTACCAGCAACATATTCAACAGGTTTAAAGACACCAACTTTCTCAAATCCCATCTGATGTACTGTAGGTAAATAGGCCATTTCAAGATATTGATCAATGGCTTTCTCCTGTTCATCAGTTTCATAATGATACACTTTCAACTGAAAATAGTCCTGATTTACTTTCTCAAACGCAGCTACATAGCTTCCCACAGCAACAAGCAATAAAACTAAGATGAAAGGTCGATATAGGTTAAAGGCATTCTTTTTCATGAGCAATAAGATGAAAATGGGTTATTGATTATACCATAAAGATAATACTAATTTTGAAAGTTCAAACTTCGGACGATTCGTCTCATGACAAAAAACTATCTTCCATTAAGCCTAAAAATGGGGATTTCTACTTACTAGAATCGGTATTTTACCCATGCTCCTGCTAAGGCTTTTTATTTAATTTAGCTCCACCTTTTTTAAAGCTGCAACATGTCAAATAAAACAATACTGATGTTGGACGATGATAAACATGTCCTTGAAATATGCACAATAATCCTCGAAACAAATGGCTATAATATGGCCGTCTCTGAAACTTCTCATGATATTATCGAGAAAGTAGAAGAGGTACATCCTGATTTAATTTTGATGGACAATTGGATACCCAAAATAGGCGGAGTAGAAGCCACACGGTTGCTCAAAAATCACCCCTTATATCGCAATATCCCTGTAATTTATCTATCCGCTAATACCGACATCGAAACACTAGCCCTGCAAGCGGGAGCAGACAGCTATCTCGCCAAGCCTTTTGATCTAGAAGATTTAGAAAATAGAATAGCTGAACTATTGTAGTTCTATTCTTATATTTCAGTACCATTACGGAAATGCTACTTGTGAAACTTATATTTTGATACCCTACTTGCGCATAAGGCCACATTGAAACGAATAGGATCATGTGTTATTTTAATACAATTGTGGCTTACTCAATTGCAGCCATATATTGGCATAGTTGTCGCGGCATAATCATCGGGAATCAGCAATTTGGAATGAATGCAATACCACATTTGAAGTATAAATAATAATACATACTTTCGCATTATAGTATTAGAAATAATCATTAAGACAGCATTAACTACGCTATGTTAGAGTCCGTTTTAACATTTCAATCAGGTTCATTCCATATACGTCAGCTGACAGAGCGCGAGTCCCCACTTTATAAAGCGATGCGTATCGAGTCAATTCAAACCGAACCTACGCTTTTTCGACGGAGTACTCCTCCTGAAATAGAACTATCTGATATGGATTGGGCAGAACGCATAAGATACCCACGCATTGTTTTTGGTCTTTTCGAAAGTGAAAAAATGATTGGGATAACCAGCATGCTGTTGCTGAATAAAGAAGAAGCCTACTTTGGTCAGTCTTTCATACAGCCACAGTATAGAAAATTAGGTCTATCGAGTCTTTTGTATAAAATAAGAATAGGGTGGGCCTCCGCGAATCAATTAAGAAAACTGACTATAAGCCATCGTGAAATAAATATAATTTCAAAAGCGGCTATCCAAAAAGCCGGTTTTCATTATAGTCATAAAGAACTTGTACAATGGCTCGATGGAACAAGTGGCTACTCCATGTATTATAGTCTATTCCTATAGTCAGTAAGGCAAACTAACTTGGTTGTTAATCAATTCCGAGAAACCAAGATGGGGTAAAATAATAGCTTTTCCATCCTGAATGCGTATATTGAATCGATTTATGTTTTATTTAATGCTGTGTTTATACTGGATGAAAAAACTAATCTTGAGCATATTCTTTTTAAGTAGTTTAGCCTTATATGGCCAAAAAAAGGTACCAAAAGACAGTTTTACAGCAAAAATTCAAGAGCTAGAAGGCGATATAAATCATGATGGTTATCCAGATAAAATTGTTCTTGCCATGGACACTTCAAATACAGCAACACCAATTAAAACGCAGGTATTTCTGTCCAAACCCAACGGAAAGCTACGATTGGCCCTCTCTTCAACGACGATGATCCAACCCCATTTTCCGCTGCCCAACTTCGCTATTGAAAATGGTCAGCTTCATATATTAGCCGATATCACAGATGGACATGCCAACTATACTTTTCGTTGCAACAATGGAAATTTTGAATTGATCTACCTAGAAAAAGGAACCTGGGATGGAAAAAATACAACGACTGAAACCCAATTCAACTTGTTGACTGGAATAAAAACTGAACAGGTAAAAGCGCTAGGGTCCGAAGAGAATCTACAAGAAAGAAAAACTACGATAAGAATTAATCCCTTACCGTTACTGCAAGAGCTCAATCAATTTGATGCCCCCTCATTTAGGCTCAATAAAACTCCTTAGCCCAGCAAAAACAATCGATACTATTCTAAAAGAGATAGCCCACCAGCCATTTTATTGGCTTTCGAGACTTTCCATAAACGCAATAATATCTTTCATTTCCTTTTCACTCAGATGCAAATTTTCATCTGACAATGTCTGATTGGATAATTTGATTCCCAATCCTGCCCCTCCCCCATTATTATAAAATTCCATGACCTCATCCAAGGTCTGATAGATCCCATTGTGCATATAGGGAGCAGTTTTCTTTACATTCCGGACAGAAGGTATTTTAAAGGCATATTTATATGAATCAACACCAATGATATCATAGTACCCTAAATCTGAATCCAGCACAGAATCTTTCAGGGATTTTGGTACCCCCAGGACTTCTACTTCGCTCTGAATAAATTTGGGCGGTGTAACACCGTTGAATAAAGGTAGGAAATGACAGGTCGCACATTTTCCCTTGCCCGTAAATAAATTAAACCCATCCACTTCCGATTTGGACAATGCGTTCTTATCCCCACGCATATAATCATCAAATCGGCTATTGATTTTGGTCAGGCCACGAATATAAGAAGCAAGTGCATTGCTTACCTGCTCAGCTGAGATCGGGCCATCCGCTGTATTGAATGCTTTATTAAATAATGATCGATAGATTTTATCCGAAGAAACGTATTGAACGATATCCGTTACCGAGCCGTCCATTTCCTGCTTATTACCAATGACATCGTGTATCTGATCTTCCAACGTCAACGAACGCATATCATAGAAGTAGTTGGACTGTAATGCTGCATTGAGCAAAGTAGGCGTATTGCGTTTGAGCAAACGTCCCGAACCATGAATGTCCACTTGCAAGTTCAACCCATCTGTAAATGCGCGATCAGGATGATGGCATGAAGCGCAACTTCTCGTATGTGTCCCCGACAAAGCAACATCATAAAACAATTTCTCGCCCAATACGGCCTTTTCATTACTGAAGTGAAATTTAGGCCCCGGGCTAAAGGCATCTACATTAAATGCATTCAGATCAAACATCGTATTGACGTCTTGCCGAAGCATCCGATTGTATCTGATTTTAGGGCCCGGAAGATTACGTTCCAACTGTGCTATCTCCGTACTGATGTTGTTGGCAAATTGGGTAATGAATTGTGCCCTATCGAACGATTCAAATTCCGCGTGTTGTTGCAGGTATTTGATCGCCTCTGTAAGCATCAAAGCCAGCGTTTCTTTTCTACCTTCATATTGCAAAAGAATTTGCTGTAAACTGCCTAATGCAATGGAAGACTCGATCATACTATTTCGAGAAAGCGCATTATCAAAACCAGTAATTCCTAAGGAAATAATCCGAAACACCTCCAATTTCGTCGCATCTAAAATACGCCAGTCTTCCAATTGATGATCTTCAAAATAGGAAATCAAGTAATCCGTATTGGTTATCAAATGTTCGATTTCACGAATTAGCTTTTGCCTATTGCTATTATCGAAAGTGGGATAGATAAGCTCTTCAATCACCTGCAATCCAATAGGCTCCACTCCTCTAGCCAAAGAGGGATCCAACAAATCCGCATTTTCAACTTCCTCCACCGGAGGTCCATTTAACCTTCTGGATAGATCTGCAGTAAAATACTCCGAAGCCCATTCAAACTTTTTAAAAAGTAGCCTTGTTTTCAAAAAGGCTCTTCTGAGCCGTAACGTATCCACTGTACCTCTCTGCACTTCGGCATTCAGTGTATCCTTGATATATGTCCTAAAAGAAAGCATCTGACCCAGTACTTCTTTCTGAATCAGATGCTCACGGGCATTGCCCTCTTTTTGTTTTGTATAAACAGGCTGCCCTGTAGTAAATCCGAGGGTAAATACTATTACAACCAATAAGATAAAAACGACAACCTTTGTACACATAGTTCAATTTCCTATCTCTCGATATAAAAACCGTCTATTTGAAAACGAGCGCATTTCTAAAGGGATTTGCCTTTCTATCTCTTTCAGCAAGAGGCTCTATTCCCCAGCGTTTTTCTATAAATGAAAGGATGCTCACTGTTTCATACGGCGTATGATCCACTACACCACGCTTAGCAAATGGTCCAATGACAATTGCCGGGATACGGCTACCAGGTCCCCAGCGGTCAACGACGGGTGGGTTAACGTGGTCAAAAAAACCTCCAAATTCATCGTAGGTCAAAATCACCAACGCATCTTTTGCATTCGGTCCCTCCAATACAGCATTGATCAAATTAACGGCAAGTTGTTCTGATGAATAGACCGCCGAACTTCCAGGATGCTCATCATTGCCTCCACCTGGTTTAACAAAAGATACACTAGGAAGCGTTCCTTCTTTTGCGGCTTTAATAAAATCGTTTTGATCCTTCATGTGTTTTCGCCCTTCCTTACCATCCTCATAATTAGCAAAATATAAAAAAGGCTCATGATTGTAAGCAAAATTATTTTTACGTTCGGCAACAGCATCATCCCAGCCTTCTGAATACCAAGCCCAACTTACATTTTTCGCTGTCAGGCGATCGCCAATGGTCGGCATGGTCTGAGAAGGTAATAGTTTGGAAGTATCAGATTTCGCGGGATAAGGTTTGTTGCGAGAAAGCACATGATTGATCGCATAACCGTCTGGCGTAACCACACCATCCTTAATCATCTTTCCATTTGCATCGAGTTTAGCAACCATTGAGCTTGGTGCATCAGGCCAAACAGGAATAGCTGCGGAAATCATATAAATATGATTTAAATAGGATCCGCCAAATACACTCTGAAAGAAATTATCACACAATGTATACGCTTTGGCAAACGGATACAAAGGTAGCTTCTCTGTATTGTAATAACCCATCGCTAAACCTTTGGAATCATTATAGAGTGCAAATTTATCCATTTTTCCACCATTGATCTGCAATTGATTATGATAAAAACGGTGTGTAACATCGGGCGTCGCCTTATCCGAAGGTACATACTGGTCTATATTAAAAAATTGATTGGGTAGATTGGTTGGAAAGGAATTATTACGTGGAATTTCGGGGAGGTATTGATAGGCTTTACCATTCTCGTCTACCTGTAAAAAATCCCCCTTTTTGACATTCGCTATGCCATTTGCTCCCTTGAATTCGCCATAAAGATTGTCAAAACTATGGTTTTCCATATAAATAACAACCACATGGTTAATCTTTTTGATCCCTTCATCAAAGGTAATCTCTTGGTGTCGGGCGTTTTTGGTAATTCCGCAACTGCTGATACTCAAAACTCCAAGAGACAAATAAAGTAAGTGTTGTAACCGCATCCTGTCTTCTTTTTAGTAGGTTAGACTGTAATTTCTAGAACAAACTTACAATTATTATCGTTTTCATAACCTATAATCAAAGGGATTTGCGACCAACGTATCAGGTTCTTTACAGGCATCCACCCTCTTATCACTAAAAACAAAGGCGTGTTTACATACTAGGTCGCAGCTTCCACTTCCTCATTCTTGGTATAAAGTTTACTCCTGTAGGTTATACCCCACTTGGTAATCTCATCGATGATTGGACCCAAAGTTTTTCCGCATTCGGTCAACTCATACTCTACCGTCAGGGGTTTGGTATTTAATACTGTTCTCCTGATCAGCTGGTTCATTTCCAAATCCTGCAGTTCTTTAGACAGCATCTTCGCACCTATCCCCTCAACTTCGCGCAGCAGTTCCATAAAGCGCAATTTTTCGACCAACAATAAGGTACCTATAATATGAAATTTCCATTTTCCTGCCAAAATCTCCATGGTATCGTTAATGGCCAACACGCGTGTTTTGCATGCACCTGACGACGTTAAAGTTGCTTCCTTTTTCATTTCACTATTTTTTATTCATGTATTGTCCACCCTCACAGGCTTCCTTATCCCTATACGATCAACGATAAATGAACACACAAGCAAAGCTTGGACCACTGACATGATTTCTTTATTCTTACAAAAATACGCATTTATAAAGTTACAGACCACTATCTTTTTGGAAAGTAGTTTCTTTAAGGAAACTGATACCAAAAATAAACTATCTATCATCTACCTTTGTATCGGCAACATCAGAAGGTGCAAATTGGCACAGTTGATGCTGCAAAATGTAAAGTGTAAATAACATATAAAAAATAAAACGATTAAAAATGAAAAAACAATTAATCTCGGGTTTAGCCCTTATCCTGTTGTTAGCTTCTTGTCAAAACACAAATGGCGACAAAGCAACAACAACAACTGCTCAGGAAGTAACTGAACAAAAAGGACAGACTTACACTGTTGAAGCAGATAAAAGCTCATTAAAATGGACTGGTTACCATAAAGGCGGTTTAAACCCAAGATATGGTGTTTTGAAAAGTGAAGGAACACTTTCAGCTGAAAATAACGCAGTTACTGGTGGTACTTTCACAATCGATGTCAATTCTATTCTGACAGATACAGCTTCTGTAGATCCTGCAACATCCGGTGGCAAAAAATCATCAGATTTGGATGCACATTTAAAAAGTGCTGATTTCTTTGACGTAGCAAAATATCCAACTGCAAAATTCGAAATCACCAAAGTTGGTCCATTCGATGCAGCGCAAGGAAAAAGTGTTGTTGCTGATGCGACAAATACGGTGAGTGGTAACTTAACTATCAAAGATAAAACGGTGAATGTAACTTTCCCTGCCAAAATCACGTTCAATGGTGACGAAGTAACATTCTATTCTAAATTTACGATCCAAAGACAAGATTGGGGTCTTTCTTACGGTACAGAAGGTAATCCACAAGATTGGATGATTGCACAAAATGTTGACATTGAACTTAATGTCACTGCAAAAAATGCGAAATAGTTTTCAATAGCGTTTAGTCGCTTATAGTAAATAGATTAATCGAGTAGGTTCTACTTGATTAATCTATTTGATTTAAATAACCTCCAAATACGAGCTCATCTTCATTCAGGACCTGGGTCAAGTGTGAATCTTTTAGGAGATATAATCGGTCACTTAAATCCATTACCTGCCTAAAATAATGATCTGATATCAATATTCCTTTTCGATGTTTTACTAGCTTAATATGTTCTTTAATGAGTTCAATATAAATAGGGCTAAGACCGACAAAGGGCTCATCAAGTAAAGTGATGGATTCTTTGGTATAAATGATCAATAGCGTTTCAAACAAACGAATCATGCCCAAAGATAGGCTACTCAATCGCCTATTTAAATTCTCTTGAATCAATGGGATCTCCAGTAAATTAACATCATCTATTTGAAAAAATTGAAGGGCTTCAGAAAGCAGCAAATTTCTAGGCAAAAAACCTTCCTGAGGGAGATAGGTAATCTCTCCTGTCTGGTAGCCTTTTTCAAATTTGACACCTTTGCAACGCATGAAAGCAAAATCAGCTTTAATACGTCCAAATATGACGTTCATCAGGGTAGATTTCCCACTACCATTTCTACCCAAAATTCCGACTACTTCATGCTGCGCACATGTCAAATAAAGCCCCGAAAGAATGCTCCCGCCACCACGACTAAACGATAAACTATCTATGTATAACAGCTCATTAGATAAATTTTCAGACTCCAACATAAATTATAAATAACAAAAAGTCTATTACAGTAAGCCTTATCAGCAGACTTATGGGAGATATATGCAAATTTTTTAGAAATACTTCTTTCTTAGGAAGATGAAAAATATATTCGGCAATAAAAGAAATAATAGAACCAATGACTTTAAACCAAAAAATGAACATATAAAATGATATCATACCGATGGAATTCAGCATAAAACGTAGTGACTGTAAAAGAATACCTCCTGTTACAAATAAATTAAAGAGAATAATGAATCTAAAAAATTTTAAACTTAACCGTATCGTCTTAATGGAATTCAATAAGAAATGTATTAGCTACTTATAATCGGCGTTATCATAATAAACAGGTTTTAAACGCTGAAATGAATATAGCCAAAAGAAATGACCGAACATTATTTTTAACATTCCTTAACTTCAGCGGATGCACCTGATAGCACCTCTATATCCTTACTTTTCGGTTTGTTCTAATTTTTTCTTCAATCGCTGTTTTGCCTTACGAACCGCTTCCACCGAAACACACAGCAGTTCGCTCATACTTGCATTACTTAAATCCAATTTGAGCAGCGCTAATATCTTGAGATCATTCTCGGTAATCTTTGGATAAGTTTGCCGCATTTGTGTCAGATAAGCTGGATACACTTTGTTAAAAACATGTTTGAATTTTTGCCATCGCTCATCCGTCATAATGTGCTGCTGCAAAAGCGCATTCAGATTATCCGTAACTTGTGTCAGGTATGCCGGGTCAGATTCAGAAATCTTTACTACTTCCTGCCTAAGTTGCTGGATGATGACATCGTTTTGCCGGATAGTGCCTGTAAACTCGGTCAAGGAGTTGCGTAAAATCATTAGCTCCTGATCTAACAATTGTTTTTCATAGGCAAGCGCAAGTTGGTCTTTTTCCAGTAAAGTATTCCGCATCTTAATTTTAATTTTCGACTTATTGACTAACAGAACAACTATCGCAAAAATCAACATAAGTACAATGCCTATGAACTGATACATCCGTTTTGTCCGAATCCGTTTTTCTTCCGTGGCTTGGATAGTCCGGTTGTATTTTTCAGATTCCCTTTGCCAGAGCATTTTCTGTATCTCCTTGTCATTCGTTCTCTTTTCCAACGAATCTTTCAGCATTAGATACAAATGCAATTGCTTAAGCTCCTCCCCTTCACGTCCTAAACCCCGCATAATGTTGGACTTGGATTTTGCTAGTTCCATTTTATATTTCAAAAAATAGGGTTTGTCTTCCATCAAATGCTCACAGGCCATCGTATATTGCTCGGCCAACTTCCATTCTTTCAATTCGATATACCAATTGGCTAGATTGAGATTTGCCCGCATTGCATCTGTACGTTCATTGTAATGCATGGAGAGCGCTATATTTTTCTTAACCAACGCAATAGCTTTTTCCCTTTCACCTTTTCGCCATGCATGATCCGCCAGATTACCAGAAATAATACCGATCCACACGGAATCCTTCGCCAATTTAGCCTCATCCATGGCACGATTCAAATAAGAAAAGGCTTGGTGATTGAGCGAGTCCTTTGCCAGATATACAGCAATAGAGTTGATCAGATCGACACGTTCTCGTGAAGCCGGCTTTGTAAAGGGTAAAGCCTCTTCCAAATAAACAACAGCATTTGCCTGATCACCAATATAACTGTAGAAGCTCGCCATAAATTGGTAATGCTTCACCACCAAGGGGATTTTTTTGATATTGACTTTAGATTTTAAATCATTCGCTCGTAGAAAGAACGGAAATGCTTCTTTTACCCGTCTATAGACGAAGTTGTAATACCCTTCACGGGCACAACCTAACATTTCTAATTCAGCATCAGGGTGAACACGTAGCAGCTGCTCAGCCAAACGATAATAGCGCTCAGATGACGAATTTATACGATCAAAAGCTATAGAGAAACCATCGGCCATGCGCATATAATAGGCCCATTTTAAAGCAATATTCCTTTTTTTGTCTGCCAATTCAAAAACCGGAGCCAAGGCATTTCTCAACTTGATCGTATCACCGTCAAATCTGATGGGCAACAGCAGGACAGCTTCCAGTTGGACAACAGGATTCTCAATAGCAGATATTTCTGCTACAGATTGCCCATAGACATGATTAAGTTTGCCTGACAATACCAAAGAAACGAGTATAAAAGAATAAAGTAAAATGGTTTTCATGCTTAAAAAAGGTCAATTTCAGCGCGCTGTCTCCCTATTGATATAACCAATAAAATAATTTTCAATAATTCTTTAAAATTAACACGCAAAATCCTTAAAGAAAATGGTTAATACAGACATATTGCTCGCAAATCAATGCGCTCAAATCCGGTTATAAATATAATATTTATAACTTTAACATAATTATACGTTTTTATTAAAATTTCGCCTTCTTTCAACACTATTATGTTCCATTAGATTTGACAGATCAGGTCTTTTATTTAACACTTTTCCAAAAAAATGAACAAAATTCAAACAAAAAGAACAGGATTAACTCTCCGAAAAGGAATATTGAAAGATCTGCAGGAAATATTAATCCTATTTTCCGGAACGGTTGAGACTGTATGCGCAAATGATTATAATAACGAGCAAATTGTAGCATGGATATCATGCGTCAATAACACTGACCGTTGGCATCGGCTAATCGAAGATCAGTATTTTATTGTAGCTGTGCTCAATCAGAAGATTGTTGGTTTTACCTCCTTATATCATGGAGATTATATCGACGTCTTGTATGTGCATAAAGATTTTCAACGACAAGGGATCGCACAACAGCTTTATAATGCACTGGAAGCCGAAGCTACCACACATAAAAACACTATTTTAACCGCAGACGTAAGCAAAACAGCAAAACCTTTTTTTGAAGCTAATGGCTTCAAAGTTATCGCAGAGCAGATACAAATACGAACTGAAGTCGAAATACCAAACTATAACATGAAAAAAGATCTTTAGGTTCTCTTCCGAATTTTAGAAATGCTCTCCATAGTCGATTACTTCAGTTTTCAAAAGCAGCTTACTTTCAGTATTATTCTTTAATGTCGCTGTTGCTATTTTAGTCTTTGTATCGACATTGAACTCCAGTACAGCCCCAATGCCCTTTTTATCATTAAAAAATGAAGCAAAGTTTTTAAATGTCTCAGTTTCATCAAACAAAAATCGCGCAGCACATCGGTTATTATGCTGATCATACCATTTGATATAAACATCTTTGGGAATACCTCGAGATGCCATGTCCATATCCCGAAGACGCTCATCAAAGACAAAACGTTCGGAATTATAAAATTCAAAGTCTGCGTCGAATGTTTTAATGTCGGCAGACATAATAAGTTTTGGCTGTAAAGAATACCGCGTGCGCAATTTATCCCAATAGCCATAGGGAATCGGTTTATTTGCAATAGCTTCTTGAACATCCGAAGGAATAATCGATGTATCGGACAGTACCTGTTCGCGCCATTCTTGATTAAAGATATTACCATACGTTCCATTTTCCTTGGATTGATCCGAAGCCTTGATCGTTACTTTTTCAGCTTGATAACGACCAATTTCGACCTGACGACGTCCCGTTCCCGCGGCCCATATCACAAGTACGCCCCCCGGAGCAAAGCCCAAAATAACCTTATTATAATGTTCATCAACAGTTTTCATCGCCCCTTTTTCTTGGTATGGCGTACTGAACAACGTCCGCAATTTACCATAATCAATCGGACCGTTCATGCGATAAAAAACATCTTCAGCAAATGAATACCAAGTAATGTCCAATGCCTTAGGCAATGACATCACCTGCTCATATGTACCGCCTCCAGCTTGTCCCCAAATGGCGTTATAGTTCACTATATTGCCCTCACTAAATGTAAACTCGTAATCTTCATCTTTCGGAAAGATAAAGCGGCCTTTATACAACTGGACGGGATAAGCTGTTGGATTACTCATCGAACAGAACCATTTATAGCGTCCTTCCCTGATATTATCTTCTTGCGTGAGGCGTTCTTCCCTGAGGTCATTAAACTCACGTATTGTCGTTGAGAACGCGAATATAATCGGTAGCAAAATAAGATATCCAAGCAAAGTCGGAACTAAATATTTCCATGATTTTACAGCCCATGTTATAATCACGCTACTAAAGAATGTCAGGAAAATACTGAGTGTTAAAATCAAGGGAAACATTTCTTTAATCACTCCGCCCAGATCCGCATAAAGTCGATGCTCGTATTCATCACCCAAGGTTGATAAAAAAAGAAGTACCGGAAGCAATAAAGAAAATAAGCAATAAAAAAGAAAACCATAGCCAAGTTCAAAAGCAAATTTTGGTTTCTCTAAGACCTTTAACTTTTTCCGAAAGAAATTAAAATGGAAATAAACCAAGGCGATAACAATAAAATAAGGCGAACAACAACATGCAGCATAAGCCAAATTTAAATCTGCATTCTGTACAAGTAGGGTCGCGATTAGGCTGATGATGGCAACAAAAAAAGCAGAAACCGTAGCTCTTAAAATCATTGTAATTTGTTTTTAATCCAAAAAAATTTGTTGATTTAGCCTAACCGACAACAACACACTTCAAAAATAACAAGAAATGTTTTAGGAATATAAAGCGATCGATATTCAAGTACATTGATCAAATATTCGACCCAAAGTAGACAATATATTCTTTTAACAAGAATGTATTTAATTAACTTTTATCGGTTTTCGCCAGGATCGATATCCTGAGCAATTTCAAACACAGTCAGTAAAGGTCCAGCTTTCCCCCCTCTCCAGCAAGAGATCGCTCGTTATCGTAAATTTTCTTCGAAAACACTCCAATCAAAGGCCCCCTAAGGAAAGTCGATCAAGTTTACTAACTTCGTTTTTATTCTTCAAATCATGGATATACATAATAAAATTAGAAAAGCCAAAGAGAGTGATTCGCATGTTGTACCTGAAATTATGCTCCAGGCGATGGGAGACATTATATTTCGTTTTATTCAAAAAGAAGATCCAACTGAGGCAGTACTTTTTCTAACTCAGCTTTTTAGGCAAAAAGGTAATCTCTATAGTTATGAGAATACATTTGTCGCAATTGACGATAATGAACGTATTGTAGGCTCTTTAACTGGCTACGATGCTGATCAGTTTGTTGAATTAAGACAGCCTATTTTAGATCACATGAAGGATCAGTACAACAATAATTTGATTCCAGAAGCCGAAACAGCTGGTGACGAATTTTATATCGATTCAATTGCTGTTGCTCCCATTGCACGAGGTAAAGGTATCGGAACACAACTTTTACAATATGCGATTACACATGCCAAGCAACATGGTTTTAAACAAATTGGTCTGCTCGTTGACCTAAAGAATCCCAATGCGCAAAAGCTCTATGAAAGGATTGGTTTTAAGCTTGGTAAAAAAACGTCTTTCGCAGGAGGCGAATATTACCATATGTATATTTCCCTTGATTAAATACAGTGTTTAGCTTATTTATCGCCATTCAGGCCTTATCCCGCTAATCAGTACCACCTAAAACAAAATGCTGAATTAGGAAATGCCGCAATCCGTGTGCTCAAAGATCTACCTCTTGACAGAAGACCCGAAGAGTATTACGCTGATAATGAAGATTGGCCCGATTAACAACGTGATCAAACTTTTTACGTTTATTTAGAATAATTACTGATAATACTGTATTTTTGCGCTGTTCATCCTATTGACGGCGCATCTATGACAAATAAAAGAGCTAAACAAAATATTCTAAAAAATATACTTGGAAAACTCCACCTTTATTTGGGCTTATTATTTGGTATAATCTTTTTTGCTGTTTGCGTTACAGGAATGTTATTGAGTTTTGAAAAAGAGCTTACCCCACTTTTGTGGCCGAAAGAACAGAAGGTAACCGTACAAACCAATCGTCTTTCTCTTGCACATATTTCCGAAAAAGCCGAATCTATATTTCCGGACAAAAAGTTGTTTCGCATCGAAATTCCAGCAGATCCTTCCCGCAGTGTCCGCATACAGTATGGACAAAAAAAGACCGGATATTGGTATGCATATATGAATCCCTATACTGGAGAACTATTATCCAAAGGTCGGCAGAGTGACCGTTTTTTTCAAAAGACTTTAGATATCCATCGTTTTCTTCTCGTCGAAAAAATCGGAAGTACCCTAACGGGAATCTCAGCTCTAGCGGCTCTCTTTCTTGCCCTAAGTGGCATTTACCTTTGGTGGCCTAAAAATAAATCCATGCTCAGACAACGTGTAACCATGAAAATGGCAGCCTCTCTCAAAAGAAAGGTCTGGGATTTTCACGCAGTCGGCGGTTTCTACGCATCTTTGTTTTTAATTATTTTTACCTTAACTGGATTGACCTGGAGTTTCGATTGGTACAATAAACAATTCTATAAAGTATTGGGCTCAACCCAAAAATCAACAAAAGAGAAGATCAGCAACACCAACAAACTGGCTTTTTCAGATTACCTTGTGCTGGATACGATCTATCAGCAGTTAAACAGCCTATACCCTAACTCGGGAAATATAATTGTCACATTTCCTGAAAAGAAGGATTTAGCTTTTGCGCTAACCAAGGAAAACTTTTCAAATGCAACTTTGCAGATCAACCAGGCATTCTTTGACAGCAAATCCGGACAGTTACTTAAAAATAACCCTTTAGAAAAGTTACCATTGGCACAGCAGGTTCAACGGATGATGAAATCCATCCATATGGGATCGATATTTGGACTACCCTCTAAAATTATTGCATTCTTAGCCGTTACCCTAGCAGCGTCTCTTCCCATCACAGGGATATGGATATGGCTGAACAAAAGAAAGAAGAAGAAACCGTCAAAAAGCCAAAAGAAGAAATCAATTCAACTTCAAACCATAGCATAGCCTACCATGCGTATTGTCCTTATTTTTCTCATCTTTCTGATAAGTCGAGCAGAAAGCCAAGCCAGTGCATTCTGGATGGAGGTGATACCACCTGCTAAAAACAGTTCATTGGTAACAGTCCGCGTGTGTTATGGTTATATTGATGACCTTAGTGTAAGACATCGTACAAGTGGCACCGAATTCGAGTCCATAAAATTGTTTGACTTCAAAACACGAGCAACCTCAGGCCAAGAATCACCATTGTTATTGATAAAAAAAGCGGATTGCTGGGAGGGGACATTTTCCGCCAAAGCAAACACATTTTATCAGGTTATTGGAATCAATACCAAGTTACCCGTCATCGTTAGAAATGCAAAGGATTCCAGTAAAAACATCCGTTCCATTGAATATCTTTACGGTGAATATGGACGCTCCAGCGCGCCGGATACCTTACCTATCATAGCGGAAGGTCCATATATCCAACTTATACCAAAAAAAGATTCTTATCAGATATCACCTTACATCTATGGTAAACGCCCATCGAAAGAGTCTACTATCCGAATCTTTAACCCGGAGAATTGGGAGAAAAATATTCCAGTTGACACCGCTGCAAATATAGTTTTTCGGGCAACTCAAAAAGGCATGTATATGATCCGGCTAGATTGGTATGAAAATAGCCCCGGCGAGGATCAAGGCATTTCCTTTATGAGAATCAGACATCGTTGCAATTATTGTCTCAATCTGTAAATAGATAAAAAAAGAGAAGGCTAAGCCTTCTCTTTTTTTATCTATTCGTTGTGGTCTTCCACTAAAATTTTAGTGTAAAGTTAGCCAAAACACGCGCCGGGCTCTGTGGCGTAAGCCTTACCGACCAAGCTTTCTCACTTGTCAAATTATCTACTTTTATTCCGACCCTAAATTTAGGTTGATCATAATAAACAGTTGCGTCAAATAGCTGATAGGAAGGAATAATAACCTTAGCTGTCTGCGTATTTGTCTGATAAGAGGAACTGCCCATATTTCCTCCAAATCCGGCGCCCAGTCCTTGATATTTTCCAGCTGGTATACGATAACTCAACCAAAAATTCAACATACGCTGTGGCCCCGAAAGTGCAGGTCTCAAACCATTTACCGATGGATCGGCGTTACTATATTTACTCTCATTATAAGCATATCCAGCTACAATATTCATTCCGTTAAAAGGATTCGCAGTCAATTCCACTTCAACACCTTTACTTAACTGTGTACCGTCCTGGATGGAATAATTACTATCCTCTGGATTCGTGCGTAAAACATTATCCACACGGATATCGTAGTAACTTACAGTTCCAGCCAAACGGTGGTTGAATAGATCCCCTTTTACACCAAACTCCATCTGATTGGCATATTCGGGTTTGAAAGGATTGCTATTGATATCCACACCACTGATATTATTAAAACCGTTCATATAGTTTCCAAATACCGATAGCTTATCTTTGAGCGCTTCATATACCACACCAAATTTGGGTGACAATGCTGTTTGCCCAAATGGTCCTTTTTGGATCCCCCCAGCACCTATCCCGCCCGTAGTTTCCCCTGTCGTAATATTGTAGACCCCATGATATTGAAAGCGGTCCACACGCAGACTCGCCATAACCATCAATTGATCCGTCAAATTAAATACATCAGAAACATAGGCCGCATACGTATCGTCACTATTTTTCTCCTTACGATAGGCAGATTTTGCGGTTAAAGAATCAACAATAAAATGATTGATACGATAATCTGCAGGTGGATTTATAAAATTGATTGTCCGGGTGTTGGTATGGTAGCGATCAAAATAATTGGAATTATTATAGTAGTCCAAGCCTATAACCATCCGGTTGCGAAATTTTCCGATATGAAAATCACCGATAAAATTCTGTTGCAGATCCGTCGCAATAAACGACGTAGTTCCCACCATAACCTGTGCATTTAAGGTCGAATCAGATTTACCATTCAGCGCTGAGATATACCCATTGATAGTTGAATTTGCCCTAGAAATGATAGTCTGTGAAGTCCATTCTTCTGAAATTTTATAGTTCATCTGCGCAAAAATATTGAACATCTGCGTTTGATAGGCTAAATCATTGCTTAGAAAAGTCTTCTTGTAAGGGAATTTCATATCACTGATGGACTGCACTTTGTTACTTCCAGTGTATGGGTTGAAACGTACCACAGATGTCCCTTTGGCCTGTCCATACTCAAGATCCAAGAGTAATGAAAGCCGATCTGTAATCTGGTACGAGAAACTTGGTGCCAAGGCAAAGCTATTGGTAAATCCCAGGTCCTGAAAACTTTTTTCTATCGTTCCAGCGGCATTGATTCTGAAAAGAGCTGTCCGGTCCGCATTTATCGGCGTATTGAGATCCAAAGCGACACGGTTATAATTCCAGCTTCCACCTACATAACCAACTTCGCCCCCAAAATCGTTATAAGGCTTTTTGGTAACACGGTTATAAACGCCACCGTAGCTGCTCGATACACTTTTTCCAAACAAGGTAGCTGATGGTCCTTTTATGGCTTCAATGCGCTCCAGATTAACTGGATCGATAAAAGAAAAAGCAGCTCCAGCGACACCATTACGTGCATTTGGCTCAGTTTCAAATCCTCTCGAACGAAACGTTACCCGGCCTTGGTTAGCAATCATTGGTATGCCAGCACCGGGAACATTTTTAGAAATGCTACCGAGGTCCACAGCGATTTGCTCCTGAAAAAGAGTTTTGGGAACTGCATTATACACCTGCGGGTTCTCCAAATTTTTTAAGGGTAAGCGTGCCACGTACACACTTTCTTTTTGAACAAATCTGTTGTTTTTACCGTGCACAACAACTTCCTGCAAAGCAAGTACATTCTCGTCCGACATCTGATAATTCGCTTCCACGTGAATAAGAGGGGCTCCGATATGAACGGGGATCTTGATTTCCTTGGCCCCTAATAATTGTACACGAATGGTATAATTACCTGTATCTAACCCTTTGAAGATGTATTTACCATCCTCATCTGTAAGGGTCGTTCGCTGAAGTTCTAGCAATGAAATAGCCTTGGAAGCCATAGGTTCACCATCCACCATTGTTAAGCGCCCGCGAACGCTGCCCTTGCTCTCCTGCGACAGCAGGCTGTGTGAAAGATGTAAAAGGCTAATGATAAAGACAGTGCGTAAAATTGATCGCATTGAAAAAATGTATGTTTCCATTTAGACAAAAGAATTTGTAGATGATATTGTCTCTTTGTAGGAGCGCAATGAATAATGGCCCAAAGATATGCTATTTTTAATAATTCTAAATAAAAGAATTATTAAAAATAAATCGATGACGGAAGGACACAAATTACTAGGGAAATATCCCTTTCATTCTTCACATTTTTTTCGATATTAGTAGCTATGACAGACCGCAAAGAAAATTCGACGAATGCAATCAATGAAAAAACATTACAACAGTTCTGTAACGCCTCAAAAACGTTGGCATTATTCAGTGGTCGATGGAAACTTTCGATTCTATTCAAACTCCTCGAGCAGGACACAAACTATTCGGAATTCAAAATTCTTCTGCCCCAAGTAAGCGATCGTACACTTGCGAAACAATTGAAAGAATTGCAGCTGGATGGACTCATTCAAAAAGACCGAAGTAAAACAGCATCTGTCTATTCACTGACCGACAAAAGTCATCAGCTAAAACCCCTATTGGCAGCCCTTTCTCGGTTCAACAACGACCATCCTTAACTAAAATCAACCCGCTCCAAAAATTCAATCACCTCTCCATTTGGACTATAAACGAGACTGTTGCGTACAAAAACATCTTTTTTACCTTGACTGAGCCTGAGTTCGAAAACACCGGCACTCAGGTCCTCTGCACCATGGGCGATAGCCTGTATTCGGGCATCTTCGGCATCTTCTACCGTAAAACACAGATGAAGTAGCGCATTCTCGACATACTCCTCCCCCTCTATACGCCTTCTTCCCTGCGTTGGAATAGCAGCATTCTTATCACAAATTTCCAAATAATAGCCTATAGAGGCATTAAAAAGCATGGCGCAGCGTTCTAAATTGAACTCGGGTAACGACCATTCATGCACGACAATAAAACCAAGATTTCCATAAAAGCCAATCGTCTTATCAAAATCCTGAGCCTTAATCGACAGGTGGTGAAAACCTACAATATTATCTTTCAATTCCATAGCGTATAATTTTTGAACAAAACTAAAGTGTTTTTCCGGAGACTGGAACAACTTACAAAATTGTAAGTTGCACTGGTCGGATCGAAAACCAACAGGGCCACATTGCGCGCCGCAATGAAACCAATTTCATCAAACTAACATCCACTTAACTATTTGCACAAAATGATACTGAAAGATCGGATAGAAAACCAACAACCAATTCTATTGGACCAGAAAAGAGTATACGTTAAAACTAGCCGTATCAAAAGGGAGATTTTAAATTACAGGAGATAGATCTTATTATTTTAGTGTACTTTTGCCCGGTAAATTTTTCGATCTGAACAAGAGCCAAAAGCGTTGTAACTACCATGAGTCTATAAAAATGGGGCATTCCTTAGACATCATTTCGATGGACTTTGCTGCCAAAGTATCGTGACACCCAGCATAAGAAATCGAATGTTATAAATTCTTCAAAAATCAAGATAGAATGCGCAAAGTTTAAAGCCCTTGGTCTACATATTTTTGCAAATAAAATGAAACAGCATCTCCACAGACAATTACGGATCTATAGATATGTGATCTATAGAGAGACATTAGTCGATCCTTGGGAACATTTTTGGTCATTTATTGGTGCATTTGTTGGGATATTTATTATCGCCTATATCCAATCACTTCATTTACCTTCGCTCGAAAATGTCTTTTTGATAGGTTCTTTCGGAGCTTCCTCGGTTTTGGTTTATGGTGCCATACAAAGTCCACTTGCACAGCCACGCAATTTAATCGGCGGCCATGTTGTTTCTGCAATCGCCGGAGTTACCGTTGCACAGCTCCTTCCCGATATTATCTGGCTGACCGCTCCCTTTGCCGTTGCCCTGTCCATTGTTTGTATGCAACATACACGCACGCTGCATCCTCCTGGTGGAGCAACTGCACTCATTGCAGTCAGCAGCGGAACAAAGATCTCTTCAATGGGATATTGGTACGTATTAAGTCCAGTACTATCAGGTTGCATAATTTTATTCCTGGTGGCTCTAATCTTTAACAATATCACAAAAAAGAGACATTATCCTGTAAAAAAATCACGTTTACGCCGTTCAAGAAGGCAGCATCTAAAAACCCGTTTTGATAGCGCCAAGAACCCGTCAAACCTATAAAGTTCTGGAATCCCTCATTCTATCCAAATCTATCGGATAGAATGGGTACTTGATTCATATCCTGGCAAAATCCGCCGAAGATTAAGCTAGAAAGATCTATTTTGAGACTAGAAAACCACTATAGTCCATAAAATTACCTTTCCTTTAAATTAAGTAAATTCTCAAAATTAACTTGCATAAATTTTAACAATTACCTAATTTCACCAGCAAAACACATATTAATACATAAAAGTATTTCCATAAAAATAATTATTTAACAAATAATCACTTAAATCAAAACCATTATTTAAAAAACACGTTAACTATTTTATTAATTACATTTAATTATATACTAACAACGTAAACCAATCATGACCAGATTTACTCAAACAGTGCTGTTGATTCTGTTAATCTTCACAAGTCAACTTGTCGTTAATTGTTCCTCGGATAAGGATCCAATTGATGAAATCGAAAATTCGACCAGTTGGATGGACGACCTCGAAAAATCTTTAGGAACAGGCACCAAAGCCAAATTAAACAATTGGATAGCAAAAGGTTTGGACCAAACCAAACTCAAAGAGGCATTTTCTAAGTCCAAGGATAAGGCTGCTCTGCTGAATAACCTAGAAACAGCACAAAGTATTTATCATCAAAGAGTATATATTGAAGACTGGAACAATATCCCTGGAATAGAAAAATCTGATTATGTACCGAATGGCTTAGCCAATGGAAAAAACAGCCCATGGAATAACCCCGATTTAGATTTACCTGCTGTTGAAGCAGCCAACTTTGTCGACGCTACAGCGACAGAACTACCCGCAGGCACCAAAATATATCGTGTCACTGGCGGAAATCCTGCTGGCGGCTACTGGACCAAAGAGATTCCAAAATCCGTTGGCGACGTAATCGGCGGTACTGCCGTTCAACCGGCATGGAACAACTTCAGTAAATTCTACCGCTATGAAGTGCCACAAGCCAAAACACTAAAAGTATGGCAAGGGACCACCGCAAGACAACCCATTGCCGCAGGTATAATCAACCCCCATCTGCCAGGTAAAGCAATTCAGCTATTTATCCCTGCAGCTATCAGAGATGATGCCTTTAAACAACTAGTACAAGAAATTCCTTTACCATGGTAACTATTGAATACATCAAAGCGCATTATCTGCAACTTCTGACACTATTGCAACAGGAAGTTTCACTCAACCAGTCAGCTCAACCGTTTTTAGACTATGTTCTTCTTTATGAGAATAAATTTTCAGGCACATCAACTACAGCGGATGTACAACAGCTTCGGGAGTTTTTGAGAGGGGCAAACCGATTTGCAGATGAGTTTTCATTTTCCGATCGGCATGGCAGCCAAATACGGGCCTTGATCAAAAGTCTCTATGACCTATTGGATACCGCTATTTCATAGCTTATACAGGAGCGTTTTTGACTAGTAAGCCAAAAACGCTCTTTTACAAATTATCCTTCACATCCGCTAAAACGGTTGTCATGGCCCGATAGATCCCATACAATAAGAAGAGTAGACTTGTAATTGTAAGCCCCAGATACTCCACCACCCACGCAATAAGGATAGCTAAGAGGTGAATTTTACCATTCTCCGGTTTAAATGCCGCTCCCGAATAAACGTAGTAAGCAATGGAACCAAATAACACCAACCATATCACCGCATAAACATAATGAAGTGGGTTTTTGCTGAGCTTTTTATTTTTAAACATGTGTCAAGTTTTATGATTTGTTAGCCATCCGTTTATCTAAACAGCAAACGGATATGTTGTCAAATGTAATCCCTAGCCCAGCTTTTCCCAAGGCACAACTATAATTCGCATCCGATGGTTTAATATTCGTGGAACCGCTAAAAAAAATCGGCAGCAGCAATCATCGGCATACAGCTACTTCGCTACCTTAACAACAAAAGAAAAAGTCCCTTACATTACTGCAAGGGACTTTACGATAACCGATTATTCCGATATGATTTCTATGCCGCTGGAAATTTGCTCATATCCATATAAAATATCTCCCAGGTATGACCGTCAAAATCTTCAATACTTCGCTGTTGCATAAAACCGTAGTCTTTCATTGGCGTTGGTTCAATTCCTCCGGCTTTCAATCCATTATCAACAATTTCGTTCACACGATCCAAACCAGAAACAGAAAGTGAAAGTAGTGCTGCAATCTGTTTTTTTGTATCTGCAAGCGGTTTTTCTGTAAATGTTTTAAATTTATCCGGAGATAAAAGCATCACAAAAATATGCTCACTCCAAACCATACATTTGCCTTGTTCATCGGAAAACTGAGGATTATTCGTAAAGCCCAATTGTGTATAAAAATCCATTGACTTATTCACATCGGCTACGACGAGATTAATAAATATCTGTTTCATCATTTTAAAGTTTAATTGCTATTGATCATGCAAAGTTGAAAATTTTCATCCAAAAAAAACTTGACCTATGCGAAGATTTTTATGCAGCATCAATGAATAAGCAGCGGAATGACCACGCCTTATATGGATAGCTCGTTATATGGATCGCTTGTTACTTAGCGAGCTCATTCAATTCGGCCTGTGAAAACACATGCTCACCTTTGAGATAACTATTTGCTTCTTTCAAATAGATATAGATCACTTCTCGGCCCTTTGGATTGGGTAATTTATGTAAGTTGTGCACCAAATACTCCTTGTCCCGCAATCGATCTTTACTATAGCTTAAAAAAGAGGGCGCATGTGTCTGCACACTCCAACGAATAAAACGTAAATCGATATTATCGGGATATTTCATGATCATTTCCTCCAAAAGCTTTTTCCCTTTCTTGAATTGACCTAATTTTGTAAACGGATTACCCATATGTTTCGCCCATAATATTTCATAAGCAGCCAGGTATCCCTTCTCCGTTGCGGAATTGGCAGCTCCTTCCAATAGTTTCAGATTCGCTTCACAGAGTTTTTTATTTTGAACAGCAGTAGCGTACTCGGCTCGCATTTTATCAACATCAACTTGACCAAAACAACATATCGCACATAATACCAAAGAGACACAGACAAAAAATCGTATAACCATTTTCAATTCAATTAAAGTAAAAAATAGAACGCTGTTCTAGTAATATAACAATATCGACAAGCTTTGAGTTTTCTTATTTTTTAATCCGTTGAGAATGCCGTTTGTTCTGCCATTTTCCCAATACGATCAATAATGCACCAATTGCGACGAAAACCAAGGTCACTCCAAAGCTGTTCAAAAGAACCCTGTCCATCCCCAACTCGGAAACATTGACAAAAGGATACGGATAAAATCCAGAAAACGAACCATGCCACAACGTATAAAAAAGATAGACTAATGGGAAGATCAGCCAATAGAAAAGATGATTCCAACGGATTGTTCCCTTGTCCAAAAAGCGCCACCAAAAAAGGAAAAAACTCAAAGGAGTGACCACATGCAATAATTCGTCAACTACCATTGATAAACCCTGTGGATGCGACAGAAAGCGTAGTAGGGTATTATAGATAATTCCGACAATAAGAATGTATAATGTTACGGCAGTAATTGTTTCGGGTTTAGTAAAAAATAGGCCTATTCGACTTTTTGACCAGCAAACAGTAAAAAAACAGCATAGCAGAACCATTACATTACCTAGAATCGTAAAATAACTAAAAAACTGAACAATATAGTCCATGCGCCCAAGCTTAGAGACGAGAGCGCTTAATACAAATTGCCCAACGACTGCAAACAAGGTAATCAAACCAATGCTACCAGCGAAAACCGATTTTAATGAACTTTGAGTCTCCATATTACGAGTGGTCTATACAATACTAAATATAAAAATTTCAACTGCTATTTGGAATTTTAAATGATCAAATCCAATTCACCGCTGTTCGAACCCGGAATCCAGATTGTAAATAATTGCAACGAATTGTAAATGGATTCAGTTTCCTTACTAACAATTATTATTTTTATACGCTATAAAGTATTGATAAATGATTAGAGTAGCCATTATCGAGGATGAACCCGCCGTACGCAAAGAAATCAGCTATTTGGTCCAACAGGAAACTGACGTTGAACTTGTTGGCTGGAGCGATACGGTGACAAATGCTGTAAAATTGATTGAAGAGAAACAACCAGACGTTATACTTATGGATATTCAGCTCCGTGATGGTACAGCATTTGACATCCTAAAAAAGCTAACCGTTATTCCACAGAATATTATTTTCATTACGGCCTACAATCATTTTGCAATCAAAGCCATCAAATACGGTGCTTTGGATTATCTCTTGAAACCAGTCGATCAAACCGAACTAAACGAAGCCTTAGAACGTTACCGGCGTAAAAGCGAAAACAATCCCCAATGGATGCAACGTTTATCAATGGCACAAGAAGCTTTACATGCCAGTGAACTTCCCGAAAGCATAGCCTTGTCTTCCATACACCAGGTACGTATCGTCCCTGTTCACAACATCGTGTACTGCAAAGGAGACGGTCCCTATACTTTTTTCTTTTTAAATGATGGTACAAAAGAGTTAATCTCTAAACCCCTCAAATATTATGAAGAATTATTGCCACAGCCTTATTTCTTACGCACCCATCAATCGTATCTTGTCAACAGGTCGCATATTTCTGGTGTCAATCGTTCCGAATATATTGTCTTAAAGAACAAAGAGGAAATTCCAATTTCATCACGTAGAAAAAACTCGATCTTAAATCAGCTTTTCCCAGAAAAATGAGCGCACTGAACCGCATTTTCCCTTGGCTACTACTGCCTTTGTTTTTTATCGCTTGCGCTCGAAAGAAAGACACACCCTCGCCCGACTATGATGCTATTGCTGCACAGATTAAAACGCTCGAAGACCGAAAATTAACTGCAGCAAATGGAGATTCCATCAAACAGGCCTGGTTAACGTTAGACCATAATTCCACCGTAAAAAAAGACACGGTACTCGCTGCCCGTGTAAAATATTACCTGGCACGACTCTATGCTATGAGTGGTCAAGATTCGGCTCTTTTTTTTGTTCAACAGGCGCTTGAACTCATTGAACCCACCACTGGAAACGCAAAGTACAAAGCGCTTATTTACAATGGAATAGGAAACATCCGTAGCATAGAAGCAAAACAACGCGAAGCGGGCTATTATTATAACAAAGCCGCCACGATTGTTTTGTCGGATACCGCTGCAGGACTGTCAACCGAAGCAAAATCAGCGATATTATTGTCCGCTGCCCAAAACAACTTGAGCTCCTTCCAGTATAACCTTGCAGAAAAAATGAATCGTTCGGTACTCCCCCTAATTGATTCACTGTCGGAAGGACATATTAACCGACAACGCGTTTTGGTACAAATGATACAGACGCTGAACACCTTACAACGGCCAGCAGAAGATATTGCCCCCTTCCTTCATCAACTCGAAGAATTACACACTAAAAATCCAGACAAATACAACATTAGTTTTCTATACGATTCGAAGATCCAATACTATGAAACGGCTAAGAAACCGGATTCCATTTTACATTATGAATTGCTAAAAATAACAATAGATGAACGTTTGCACCAACAGACAGCATCCTCTATATTGATGAACAATTTATTCGTAGACTACAGTAATGTAGCCGCAATCTATGTTTCATTAAATAAGCCGGTATTGGGCGAAAAATTCATCCAAAAAGCAGGCAAACTTAAAGCGCAGTTTCCCAAATTAATCTTTCCCAACAACGAAATTACATTTCAAAACAGTCTCGCAGCCGTCTATCGCTTGCAAGGAAAAGATAAAGCAGCTATAGACGTATTGAATCACCTTGTGCAATTACAAAGAGGTATTTATCAGTCGGAGAATACACAAGCGATTGCGGAAATGAATGCCCTTTATCAACTCCAGGCGAAAGATCAGTCTATTCGTATACTGAATGAAAATATCAAGATCAATAAGCTTCAGCTACAACAAAATCGTTTAGGACTGATCATTTCCTCCCTGGCGGTTATTTTATTGATCATCATAC
Organism: Sphingobacterium sp. HSC-15S19; assembly: GCF_050433745.1. Taxonomy (NCBI): domain Bacteria; kingdom Pseudomonadati; phylum Bacteroidota; class Sphingobacteriia; order Sphingobacteriales; family Sphingobacteriaceae; genus Sphingobacterium; species Sphingobacterium sp. HSC-15S19. Next base: position 182,795 of record NZ_JBNPWQ010000001.1, on the reverse strand, counting down.
TTTTCTTCCTATATTACAGTTTTCGTCAGCGACGCTCCAGGCAAGAGAAAGAAAAGGTCTTATTGCAGCAGCAGTTGTTGCGCACACAGATGGAACCGCACTTTATTTTCAATACCCTTTCCGCTGTACAGAGCTTCATGCGCCTGGATAAAAAAGAAAATGCCATCAAATATTTGAACCGTTTCAGCCGACTATTACGTAGCAATCTCGAATTAAGCCGTGAAAACCTCGTTCCATTAAATGAGGAACTTGAAACCCTAGAAAACTATTTGATCTTACAGCAAATGCGTTTTGAAGATGCTTTTCATTACCACATCACACAACCTGAAGATCAAGATTTAAGTGCAGTCATGCTACCGCCAATGCTGATACAACCCTATGTTGAAAATGCAATTCTGCACGGTATAAACCTCGAAACGGGCGATGGTAGTATTGACATCCAGTTTGCGTTGTCTGCAGATATCCTACGGGTGACGATTAAAGATAGCGGTAAAGTCAATCCAGACATTCCTGAAATTACACATCGTTCACTCTCTGGAACAATCAGTCGCGAACGTATGCAATTGTTAGGAAAAAAAGCGAGTCTTCAGACCACCAAAGACCCAACTGCTGGCACTACGGTCACACTTCTTATTCCAATTACCTATTAACGATTTATATTATTTAAACAAACTGCAGCGCATTCAACTTGTCATCTAATATCAAGATAGGATATAAATTGTAGCGCAATTTCATTCGTTATCCATGGAAAATCAATTAAATTAATTAAATTCGTTTATAAACCAACGAAATAGCGTTTTGAACACAATTTTCAAATTTATAGTCGCATAATTTAGCCTCACAAACCACAGGCTAATTATTCTTTTATTCGGGTAACTCCTATCCGAACAGGTTTTCATTTCACCCTATTATTCTCGGTATTGTTAGCTCAGGAGAGTATTTTTATGCTATTTCAGTATTTAAAATACCGTATCCCATCCTTTCCAATATCGTCGATAACATCAAAAATCAAATAAAGAATATTAAGCGCGACTACAACTCATGCGAAAAGAATATATCTGGGAGATCAAAGCACACAACACTCCCCTTCTCAAAAGATCCTGCAGCCATTGTGATAGTGATAGGTTCTACTGCAGTGAAAAGTTCAGAATGAATGCACAGAAAAAAAATATCGACGTTTGGTTGATTTATAGATGTATCAAATGTGATAACACCTACAATATGACCATTATTTCCCGTGCCAGCCCCGAATCCATCAATAAGGAACTGTTTCATAGATTTCAGGAAAACAACAGGGAGCTAGCATGGCAATACGCTTTTTCAACAGAAATCAGAAAAAAGAACAATGTTGAAGCAGATTTCGATACCATCAAATATGAAATACAGTATGAACAGCGGTTCATGGAGAATTTGCACAGCACAAACGAAGACACCTTATCCTTCAAAGTCATCTATGTATTCAGCTTTCAGCTCAAACTAGCCACCGTCATTCGTAACTGTTTAAAACTATCATCCAGGCAGCTTGACCGACTCATCACTATGCAGGCAATTACTGTACATGGAAAATTTCTAGAAAAAAAACATCGCATCAAACATGAGGATATTGTGAAAATATCATGCGAAGCATTGAAACGCATAACCCGATAAACAAACGGCGAGCAATCCTATAATTGCCCGCCGTCTTATTAACTAAACACAAACTAAATTTCATTTCAGGTTCTCCCCCTGCTCATTGACATTATTTATTTTTGTTTCATTATATCCGCTAAAAGTTTCATGTAAAAACCTCCAACAACACTACGCGCCTTAAAGTTTTCACGGATCCCCGTAGTCGAATCATAAAAATCATTTAATGGGACACGGGATTCCGTTTGAATCGCATGATTATAGACAGGTTTCACCAAAGCTTCAAATGCTTCTTTTGACGGAGCAAATGATGCTGTCCAAAGAATCCAGTCATTTTTGGTGTAAGCCTTACGGCTATCCAATGGTATGCCGAATCTATTTTGCTTGGTCAGGTAATACTTAATTTCCGTATCATACACTTTTTGCGGAAACAGATTCAATCCCAACACTTTGTCCCAGATCAAATTATATTTTTGACTCCAGGTATTTTTATCGTCAAATGTCAGCGCGTAATGGTCGCCCGCATCTGCCATTTCCATCCATTTCGGAACCATTTCCTCCGCAATTGCACGGTATTTTTTTGCGATTGCAGTTTCACCAATGGCCTCCGCTAGCTGCGCATAACAGGCAATACCCACAATAGCTTTAACAGATAAATTGGCATTTCGTGCAAGATGACCAGCAAAATCGTCTGTACAGAGCTGCGTTTTAGGGTCAAAGCCATCTTTAACGAGATAATCTACCCAAGTTGTCAATGTTTTCCAATGCTTCCTCGCATAGTCCCCATTCCCTTGCACTTTCGCGATTGCTGCAGTTAAAATAATCATATTGCCCGATTCCTCCACAGGCATAGGCTCGCCATAGGTTTGACCATTGGCCAATGGATACGTACCCAAATCGTGAGCCGCCCAAGGATAGGGGTATTTACCGCTCTCGCTAAAATAAAATATTCCAGTTAACATCCCTTTCAACAGCTCCGGATTATAGATCAAATACAATGGTGCTGAAGGATAAGTGACATCCACCGTATTGATAAAACCACCACTATTATTTTCTTTGGAAAGCCATAGCAGTTCATTTTGTGGACTTTTCACCAAGGTATGTGCTGCTATACTTTGGCGATAAGCTAGCACACTAAGATGTGCATATTCTTTTCCACCCGATTTTAATGCATCTGCATATACAGCTTTGTCGAATGCTACGCACTTATCGAGCACATTACGATACTCATCTGCAGCCAAAGTCAGCTGATTTTCCATTGTTTCTTTGCCAGAATTGTTCCACCATGGTCGCAGGTTATTTTTGAAATACTGAATCGCATAAATTTCATCGTAGCCTACCTCAACAAAACGCTCCTCCGCTTTCGCCCCCACATTGCCAAATGGAATGACCGTGTTCAGCGCAAGTGAGGTACCCTTAACAGTTTTTGCAGCGGTCGTTGTTCCCTTTCTAAAGGCGTCGACGGCTCCGCCCCTCGGACTAATAAACTGTTGCGTTTTATACCGCTTTGGTGAAGCAACATAAAAATACCCCCAGTCTATCCGCATATCATCGGCACCTTTTTGCAAAATAGGCTGTTCGACCGTTCCCGCTTTTAGTACCGACAATTTTGCCGTTTCATATTTATCGGCGGTTACTTCCTGTGAAGGCTTATACACCGCAATATTTGTGGATGCACTTAGAAAAACTTTAACAGCATGTTGCTTGCCATCGTTTGCTTTTACGTTATACGTGATATAGCTTACCGGTCGAGCCAATAAATTCAGATCATCCATAAGCAAAGGCGACGTAAAGCTTAGTTTCAGATCCACCTTACCTGCCTGAAAATTATAGACCGTACGCGTCGCTGTTATTTCCACATCTTTTTGCACGGCTTCCTGAATTTTCGGTCCACGCTCTTTAAGCCTGTCGACCAAGCCAAAATCCAGGTAACGACCGCCAGCACTATTCTTCAAATGGATGGCAATATGATTTTGCCCGGCCTTCAAATTCGCCTTGTCAATCGGTAAATAGTGAAAGCTGTTAGTCCAACCTACCTTTTCGTAAACCTTCTTCCCATTCAAAAATACGTCTATATTATCATCATGATTGAGTTTTAGAAACAGCTCATTGATGCCCTTCGGATCCGCTACGGAAAACTCACGTCTCACCCAGATATCGTCCGATTTCCAAAGCGTCTTTACCTGCTGCGCATCATCACCGATGGGTGCAAGTCCCGATTTCCACGTATTCGTATTATAAGCGGAAGACTCCCAGCTGCCTTGAGGTTTTGATTCAGTATATTGTACCGTATAAGATTTATCTTCCGAAGTCGGTAGAATAACCGCATAACTAGGCTCTTCTTTGCCAAGAAAACGATAAATATTGCCATCAACATCAATTAAGCCCAACAGCGAATGATCAGTGTCTGTCCAGTGTTTCGTTGTCGACGCATGAAGCTGATCAGTCATAGACCATATACTAAAATTCGGGTTGTGTGTAATCAATGGATAAGCCGGAGCTTTGCGTTCTTGAGCTTGTCCATCTAAAACAGTGGAAACACAGGCCACAATAACACAGAGACCTATCTTCCCAAGTTTGTTCATTGCATAAATAGATTTTTGAAAAGGTTTAATCATATTTTTTGGATAAAATTAGCTATACAGTTTTCCCCATTGAGCATATGCACAATCGTTTTAACAAAGAAAGTTGGAATAATTTAAATTCAGCTGTCGCATCGTATCATTTTACCTTCAATTTATATCATATTTGACATGCTGCCATCTAATCAAGATAATTATTATCTTTGAGAACCCGTCCGATCGTTATGTGCAAAATGACCTAATAAACATCGGCATTCAATTTTACCAACAACACAATGAGAAGTATTTACGTTTATTTCTTAATGACCATATCTTGTCTTTTTTCAACGAGCACACGGCTTTATGCACAAGAAACAGATTCGGTCAATAAAAAAGAATTGGATCTGAGTTCCTTACTGAACGGAATTAGACAACAGCAAATTAATGATTCTCTTGAACGGGTAAAGCTTCAGCATGAAATTGCCGATCTTAAAAGTCAAAATAGCCCAAAAAAGGAAAATTTAAAACAGCAGCTGAATCAGTTTGACGAAGAAAACAACCTTCGGAAGCAGCAGCTGAAAGTTAAAGTAGACTCCATCAAAAAAAACACAAAAAGATATGCAGTCGCGCCATTTCAGGATACCCTCTTCTATATCTATAATAAACTTGGATCATCATTGGCCAAAGACCGAGCTTACAATGTGGTCAGCAGAATCCATAATCTATATGAAGACGATTTTGTGAAAGTAGATTCGTTTAAAATCGAAAACAACGAAATCAGTGCTGACATCGTTTATAAAGATCTCGTCATAACTTCCGTCACAGAACTCGACGCACTACTTGAAGGAAAAAGCAAAGAAGAGATTGCGGCAAACTACTTAAAAAGAATTCAGGATTCAATCACAACGGAACGTGCAGATAACAGCATTACAAAACTTCTTACCCGTATTGGACTTGTATTGCTCATTCTCCTTGTCTTTTCCATATTGGTTCTATTGATAAACAAGTTGAAAAAATATGGTACGCAACGAATTTTGAAGGAAAGAACACAGCGGATAAAAGACATTAAGATCAAAAATTATGTCCTTGTCACTTCGGTACAAAAAACACGGATGTTTATTCATGCAATAAATATCTTACGCTGGGGCCTGATCGTCCTCATTGCCTTTATCATGCTGCCGATTGTCTTCAGTGTTTTTCCATTTACACAGAGTTGGGCATCCAATCTTATTGGACTTTTCACAAAACCCCTGAAGACCGCAGTTTTGGCCATTTGGGATTATATCCCCAATCTGATTACCGTATTTGTCATACTCGTTGTCATGCGGTATGCCGTTCGATTCATAAAGTATATTTTTAGCGAAATTGACAAAGGCAAATTGGAGATTAATGGCTTCCATCGCGATTTTGCCATGCCTACCTTTACGATTGTTCGCTTTCTGCTCCAAGCCTTCACACTGGTGCTCATATTCCCGTATTTACCCGGTGCAAATTCAGATATCTTTAAAGGAATATCTGTATTTATAGGTGTCCTATTTTCTTTAGGATCATCTTCTGCAATTTCCAATATCATAGCGGGACTTGTGATCACCTATATGCGTCCTTTCCGTATCGGAGACCGCATCACCATCGCCGATAAAACAGGCGTTGTTATCGAAAAATCACCACTGGTAACAAGGCTTCGAACGATAAAAAATGAAGAAATTACCATCCCCAATTCTTCGGTACTTTCCGGAAATACCGTCAATTATTCAACCTTCTCAGAAGACGGAATCTGCTTTCAGGTGGAATTGACAGTCGGTTATGAAGAACCTTGGCAACGTATACACGAATTGCTCCTGAACATCCCACCCCGAATAAAAAGGGTCAACCTTAACCCCGCGCCATTCGTCTTACAAAAAAAATTAGACGACTTCTATGTCCTCTATGAACTGAATGTATACATCGCTAAATCTAGTGAAATTGAACTGGCAAAGTCTGAAATTTTTCAATCGATCTTAGATGACTTTCTAGCCGCAGGAATTGAAATGAATGGCCCACACATATTTGCTAAAGTTGACCATGTACAACAATATAATCCAAAAATGCCCAACAGCTCGTACAATAACTGATCTGAAAGCACAATTTTTAGCTGATTACTGCAGAGAACATCTGATGCGTTTTGACCGGTATACATATCCTGTTGAATTCATCCACTGTTGTGAGCTTGTCAACTAAAGATGTAAAATATAAATTAGCTCTTCGGCTTCGATTCCGTCAGGCCAAACGACATCCCTGGATTGCGTGTATTTAAAATGAAATGACTGATTCGCTGCTTTCGACGCATCGTTCCCCACCCGATGGGATACCGTAATCTGGCCACAACCGCGCTCACGTGCCCATGCGATACGCGCTTCATAAAACAAACGGGATAACCCCTGGCCTCTATGACTTTCCTGAATGAAAGAAGCGATCAAAATCGCGTTTGATTCATCTGCCCTATCCAATACAACACCAGTCAGCCCGACCAATATTCCTTGGCTATACAAACCGAACATCGCACATTTGGGATTATCAAGCAAAGCCATCCATTCTGCATCACTGTACCCTGCTTCTTTTTGATAGTTGCTACCAAAAACCTCAGGTGTAGAAAATAAGGACTCCAGTCTAATTTTTTTATATTCCTGCCATTCTCCTATTTCTAAACGTCTTAGTTCATATTTCTCCATTTCTGGCACCTTTCTTTGCTTATCTTTCAGCGTAAATATACTTAAGCAAGCGCAATAAATGAACTTTGGACCAGCGACATTATTCAAATTGGACTAGCTCATTTGCACCCATTGGCCGTAATTTTGAATTAAATTAAGAAATAGCTATTTGCATGTATGTACCCAAACATTTCCAGTTCGAAGATTACGCAGAAAAGGTTGAATTTATGCAACAATATAGTTTTGCGACCATTGTATCGATTAAAGCGGGGGTTCCAATAGCGTATCTGTGATTTTCTGGAAAATAGCGACAATGAGCTCGAATGAAATATTGCCGCAGCAATGAAAAATGGATCAATAAGTAACGAAAAAAAATGAACACACACACTGACATAGCAATCACACAGGTAAAACTAACAGATATTGACCTGCTGCAGCAAATAGGAAAAACAACATTTATTCAGACCTTTTCAGACACGAATACCGAAGAAAATATGAAGACCTATCTGGCCGAAGGGTTTTCAAAGGAAAAATTATTGTCCGAGCTCTGCGATAACGAATCTGAATTTTACTTCGCTGTCTTGAAAAATGATGTTATTGGCTACCTAAAAGTAAATACCGGCCAGGCCCAGACCGAACAACAGTGCCCGCAGGCATTAGAAATCGAGCGCATCTATGTATTACAGGAATTTCAGGGTAGAAAAGTGGGACAGTTATTGTTTGAAAAAGCACTAGCCTTAGCCCAAATAAAAGCAGCTTCATTTATCTGGCTTGGTGTTTGGGAAAAAAACTTGCGGGCAATCAATTTCTATCAGAAAAATGGTTTTGTCGCATTCGACCAGCATATTTTTCAACTGGGTGACGATAAACAAATAGATATCATGATGAAAAAAACAGTACAACCGCACCATGCATGAGTTTATAGCAGAAAATATACAGGTCATACAACAACGTATAGACGAAGCCTGCAAAACAAACCGTCGCGATCCCCGCGAGGTAAAATTATTGCTAGCCACTAAAACCGTACCTGCCGAACGTATAGAAATCGCGCTGCAAGCTGGTCAAACCCTAATTGCTGAAAATAAAGTGCAGGAACTGAAAGACAAATTTGAGTATTTAAACACTGTTCCCCATGTCAATCATTTTATTGGCCATCTTCAAACCAATAAGATCAAGGATCTGCTCAAATGCAACGTATCCTGCATCCATTCGATCGATCGTATAGATCTCGCCGAAAAATTGCATCAGCGACTTTTAAAAGAAGACAAAACCATGGAAGTACTCATCCAGGTAAATACTTCCTTCGAAGAGAGCAAGTACGGCGCTGCGCCAGGGGAAGTGATCGGCCTGGTTCAGCAAATAGCAACATTAAGCACACTAAAGATTAAAGGACTGATGACTATCGGTATATTGAGTGCCGAGGCCGAACAGGTACGTGCCTGTTTTAAATTGCTCAAACAAATTCAACAACAGATTATAGCCCTAGCTATTCCCGGTGTATCGATGCAAGAATTGTCGATGGGCATGAGCGGAGATCTAGCGATAGCAATAGCGGAAGGCGCTACGATTGTCAGGGTAGGCACGGCAATTTTTGGACAACGTCCTACACCAGATAGTTATTACTGGAACGAACACAACTAACAAAAAAAACGATGCGGATACATTTTATACAACACGAAGTTTTTGAAGCACCCGGGGCCTATTTAACCTGGGCAGAAAAACAGCAACATTCAGTTACTTTCTCCCATGTTTATCAACAGGATCCCCTTCCAAAAGAAATAGATTCCATCGATGTATTGATCATTATGGGCGGGCCTCAAAGCCCAGATTCATCCCCGTCCGAATACCCTTATTTTGACGCTAAGGTCGAAATCGCTTTTATCCGCCAATGTATTGATGCCGGCAAGGCGGTTGTTGGTATATGTCTGGGCGCACAATTGATTGGCGAAGCGCTGTCGGCAACGTACAGACATAGTCCGCAAAAAGAAATTGGAGTTTTCCCCATCACGCTCACAGAGGAAGGAATAAATGACAGCAAAATAGCACATTTTGGCAGCCCATTACCGGTCGGACATTGGCACAACGATATGCCTGGACTTACCCCTGAAAGTAAAATCTTAGCAAGCAGCGTCGGCTGCCCTCGACAAATTGTTCGCTATACAAATCTCGTCTACGGATTCCAATGCCATATGGAACTCACTCCTGAAGTCGTCCGGCTCTTAATAGATGCAGAAGAAGATCTCTTTCTTCAAAGCCAATCGCTCCAATTTGTGCAATCTCCTGAAGAAATTCAGACTTTTGATTACCGCGAAATGAACAGCAAACTTCATACATTTTTAGATTTACTTGAATGTGCATACACGAGAAGTCTAATAAGTAAATGAAGGGTTTCTGTCTAAACAGGAGCGTAAAAATTTACAGCAGTAATTCATTCGTTGGATAAAAAATAGTAGATTTGGTGTAACACAAAAAAACTATTGATGAACCTAAGACGCAGTCAACTTTTAAAAATGGGCTATCTAGCCCTTCTGGCAATTTTCCTACACGCCTGTGTTTCCCAAAAAGAAAACAAAAATCTGACTTGGTATCAACATCAGGTTATCGAGCAGCTTGTTCCGGAAACTGATTCCAGTTATAGAGTTCAAATTGGTATTATGGCTGCGACCTTCTGGCTAGACAATCAGGATGGTCAACTGGCCAAAAAATTGAACCTCCTACAACAGAGCTACACGCAACGAAATAAAGTCGATGTCGCTGTTCAGCAAGGTACCAACAAAATCATTCGCGTCACTAAATCAGAATAAACAAGCTTATTCAAGGCAACACAAATGATTTTGGTACCCACCAATACTTCAATTATAGTTAATATCTTCCGCCTGTACACGTCATCCACTACATGATATTCTTTGCTATCTTTTCAATACGGTCCTTAAAGGCCACATTGTAAATTAAGCGATTTTATTCATTAATATAATTTGAGGCGCTTCCTGCAATTTTTCACCGGCAACTTTTCCGAATGCGACAATATAAGGTTGTTGATTATGCGCATCCAAGCCCGCCTGATCTTCCCAGATTTCATAAAAGATAAACTGGTTTTCATCACTATTTACCTGATGCAGATCGTACTGTATACAGGCTGCTTCCTTTCTACTTGCTTCGACCATTTCTAACAATAATGCCAATACTTCTTCCCGATGTGCGGGAACTGCCTTTAAAATTGCGGTTAAATATACCTTCATGTTATTGATTTTTATTGTGGTAATTTACTCTTTTCATCGCAATAACGCCATGGATAAAGCGATTTATCGATCAATAAATTTTTAGTTTAACGTAGTTTCCAAATGGAAGACCTCTTCCAAATATTGTTTATATTCCTTTTCGTAATTGTCGACACGTTCTTGAGACGCACCCTTCTCCATATCATGAAAATGGAAGCTTCCCAGATGTTCCAATCCTGCAAATTGATTCATCTTGTGAAAACCGAATAAAACACCGGCATCAACGGAATGCTGATCAAAAAACTCATTTTCCATTGTAAAGGCTGTCTCTGGAGCATTCCAGCTCGAAGTCACCATGTATTTTTTACCATGCATCAAACCTCCGGTACCATAATTAATAGCCGGATTCTTACGTGAACGACCATCATTTTTATAGATACCGTTGTTGTGACCCGCCGTAAAAACCTCATCAATATAGAGCTTCAGACGGTTCGGAACCTGAAACCACCATACAGGAAAATGGTAAACGATAATGTCTGCCCATTTAAAATTTTCAACTTCAACCATTGGATCAAAATTATCATTGATATTTGTTACCCTTGTTTCAAGTCCATTTTCAGCCAATGTTTCAACAGTCCAATTTGTTATTGTGGTATTGAAAGAACCACCCGAGTGTGCGAATTTCTGTCCGCCGTTGATAATAAATATTTTCATTTCTATAATTTTTCTTATTGATAACACAAATTTCTATCATATTTTTAAATCATACAAATAATTTAAATTGTATATTTGTATCATAAAAATAATAACTATGAAATGGAACTTAGAATGGCTTCGTACATTTAAGGCAATCTATGAAACCGGAACATTATCTGCAGCGGCACAGGAATTGTTTATTTCTCAACCTGGTGTCAGCCTACATCTGAATTCCCTGGAAGCCTTTACCGGCCACAAGCTTTTTGATCGATCTGCGCGAAGAATGGTGCCGACCGAAAAGGGGAAAATCTTGTACAACTATGTTATTGACCCACTTAAAAAACTTGAAACCGGTGAACAGCATTTTCACAAGCGTGCATTGGACGAACGTGTCACAATCAGTATCGGAATGTGTTTTGAGACCTTTCAATACACGCTGGAAGAACATATTGCGCAGCTCCCCTTTAATTTAATTATCAAATTTGGAGAATATCCTCAGATGCAGCAGGATCTTGATAATGGTTTATTGGATCTTATTATTACGCCTCAAAAAGGAAACCAGCAGAATCTACAATACGAGGCTTTCTCAAAAGAACGCATTGTCTTGATTGCAGGTTGTCAGACCGACACATCCACACTCGAGTCACTACTGAGCGACAATAAAATCAAGGAAGCAGCTCAACTCCTGAAAAAACAATTGTGGTATAGCACGGCTGCCGATATGGATCATTTAAAAAACTATTGGTCGACACACTTTGGCGAACATCCAGACTTCAGTCCCAATTATATCGTCCCAAATATCAGCTCAATCATACGCTGCTTGAGCAACAATACTGGTTTTTCCATTGTTCCCGACTTTCTTTGTGCCGAAGCACTTGCATCCGGAAAAATAAAACTAATCTGGGAAGGGACTTCTCCCGTGGAGAATATACTTTACTTTGGAACGAGAAAGAAAACCATGTATCAGGAAGAAATCGGTCAATTGGAAACGCTGTTAAAAGAGAAATGGTAGATCACCGGGCAATTTCTTGCCGATAGCCCGATTTCCGCTACTGATGCAGCATTTTGCTTAAAAATTCGGGCGTAACGCCAATATATGCCGCAACTTGTTTCTGCGGAAGACAGTCGATCAATGTAGGATAACGTGTACAGAACTTTTCGTAACGTTCTTTGGCAGCTAGACGGAGATTCTCCATCGATCGACTTTGACAATAAACCAATGCATTTTCGGCAAGTATCCGAAAATAGACATTCAGTTTCGGAATCTCCTGATAGAGCCGATGCAGATCTACCTTGGAAATCATCCATACCTCAGATTCAAATACCGCATCAATGTATAGGTTGCCCGGTTTTCCGGTCACCAAACTATACATATCGCCGATCCACCAGCCTTCGGGAGCAAACTGTTGAATATACTGAAAGCCATTTTCATCCACACAATAACTTCTTAGACAACCCGAAGCGACAAAAATAGCATACCTGCTCAGATCGCCCTCCAACAGCAAATATTGTTTCTTCTTCACTTTTTTGGATTTCACAACAGCCAATAGGCGTAAGATTTCATCTTCCGTGAGGTCGATCTCTTTCTGAATACTGTCCAACAATAGCTGTTTGTCCATAAATTAAAGCCTGATACACAACAAACATAGATAAATTGATGTTTGTATCCAAAAAAATAGACAAGCAGCGCCTTTTCTACGAAGGGAATACGCTTAGCTCTTCTAAAAGAAATACGTTTTGTTCTTCGCCGAAAAGACGCATACGATACCTATATATTTACGGATGGCCGTCCCGAAGCAATGGTATGCGCTTCCTTCAAGACTTCTGAATAAGTAGGATGTGCATAAGACACCCTTGACATACTATCGGCGGTGATTTCATATTCCAAGCCCAAAACACCTTGAGCGATCAGATCGGCCGCACGTGCTCCAATGATATGAACTCCCAATAGTTCGCCATATTTCGGATCGGCCAACACTTTTACAAATCCTTGTGTATCCATCCCTGCGCGGGCACGGGCATTGGCGGAAAACGGGAATTTCCCAATCGTATACGCTATACCCTTTGCTTTGAGCTCCTCTTCTGTTGCGCCAACGGAAGCCACTTCGGGCCAGGTATAAACCACACTTGGGATCCGATCGTAATGTATCTTTGGTTTTTGGCCGTCCATATGTTCGACAACAAAGATTGCTTCCTCTTCAGCTTTATGAGCCAGCATTGCCCCACCGATCACATCGCCAATAGCATAAATGTGGGGAACGGCCGTCTGTAACTGCTCGTTAGTAACGATCATACCTCTGGTGTCTAGTTGAGCAGCTGTATTCTCCAAACCAAGCCCCGCTGTAAATGCTTTCCGCCCGACAGCGACCAAAATATAATCCGCCTGTAACTGCTGCTCGTTACCAGCTCGATCTTTAAAGAAAACGTTTGCCGCAGCGCCTATATTTTCGGTTTTGTAAACAGCCTGTTCAAGCAAAATTTTAATGCCATCATGCAGCAGTATCTTTTTCAAGGCATCCCCCAATTCATGATCCATATTGGCAAGGAGACGATCGGCATATTCGATAATAGTGACCTCACAACCCAATCTATTGAATATGGATGCCATCTCTACCCCAATTACACCGCCACCGATAATAACGATTTTATCTGGCTTCTCTTGCAAAGACAACGCCTCTGTTGAGCTTATGATACGTTTTTTATCTATGGTTACTCCCGGAACTGTCGCTGGCTTGGAACCCGTAGCGATGATAAATTTCTTTGCTCCAAGGGACAGCCGCTCCCCCGCTGATGTAGCAATCTCCACCGTTGAATTATTGACAAAAGAGGCCTTTCCATGGATCACCGTAACCTTATTCTTTTTCATCAGGAAATTCAGCCCCTGCGTATTTTGCAACACCACTTTATCTTTACGCGCATACAACCGACCAAAGTCCACCGATAGTCCCCCTACCTGAATCCCGTGTGCAGCAAAATGATGCTGTGCTTCATGATAGTGATGTGTACTATCCAAAATTGCCTTTGTGGGAATACAGCCCACATTGGTGCAGGTACCACCCAATGTATCATATTTCTCTACAAGTGCGGTTTTATACCCCAATTGGGCACTGCGAATCGCCGCAACATAGCCGCCTGGGCCAGACCCAATGACAACCAAATCATATTGTTCCATATACGAACTATTTTTAGTTAACAGAATTATTCACGACCAAAAAAGGTCTTACAAGTATGCCCCGCATAGTTGCCATCCAAAAGGCTACGATAAAAATTTCAATACATACGCCAATCATAACACAAAATAAAATACCAAAAGGTATATTTAAAAACAGTAGAAAACACCGTATTATTCATAAATATTGGATTTAATTAAAATCAGTACAAACCTACAAATAAAATACCAATCAGTATATTATAAATAAAAAATTAGATCAAAAAAAATAATATGAAAGTCAATTCTACGCAGAAGAGATTGTGTTTATGTTTAGGATAAAGGCATATTTTTTTAACTTGCTTTCAGATTAGCACCAACAGCGTCAAACGATTATTTTCAAATGAAACAGCATAATTACATCGCCACAATTACGTGGACAGGAAATCGCGGCAGCGGAACCGATCATTATAAAAACTACGAAAGAAGCCATCGCATTAGCATTGACGGCAAAGCCGAGATTGAAGGTTCTTCGGATCCAGCGTTCCTGGGAGACCCCAGCAAACACAATCCCGAAGAGCTATTGCTTGCCTCCCTGTCCTCCTGCCATATGTTATGGTACCTGCATTTCTGCTCGGTCAATAAAATTATTGTAGAAGAATATGTAGACCATGCAACAGCGATCATGCTTGAAGAAGAAAGTGGAAAAGGCCGTTTTAAAGAAGTTACGCTAAATCCTTCGGTCCGGGTAAAAGATTCAACGATGATTGCACAAGCCATTGAATTACACCAAAAAGCAAGTGAATATTGTTTTATTGCCAATTCAGTAAACTTTCCGGTCTTGCATAAACCCAACGTCAGCATCAGCACATCCAGCTAAATGAATGAACTTTCTTCTTCACATGATATGTTATGACATGATATGCTGTGAATTGACAAGAACGGCGATACATGATCGAACTACTTCATAGCTTAGCGCTATTTATTGGCTAGCCGCTCCTGTAACTCGCGACGGAAAGTAATCCCGACCGGTAGGGACGTATTATTGATCTGTACCATACCATGCTCATATTTGATCACCTTATTGATCGAAGCAATGTAAGATTTGTGGATACGGATAAACTTTGATGCCGGCACCTGTGTGAGAATTTGCTGGGTGGTGCTTGCGGTCAAAAATGTCTGACTAGGAGTGACAATTTTCACGTAATTGCCAAAGCTCTGGATAAAATCGATCTGCGATAATTTAACGTCAATAATACGACCATCCATGCGTATACTAATTGATTTGGGTTCTTCTTCCTGGGGCGACACAGTCGTGTTATAGGATAAAAAACGTTGAACAGCCTTAAAAAAACGGGGAAATGAAATAGGTTTTAACAGATAATCAACAACGCCGTAATCATAACTCTCCAATGCGTATTCGGAATATGCTGTTGTCAAAATCGTTTTGGGTGGGTTATCCAGCATCTTCAGAAACTCCATCCCATTAATTTCGGGCATTTCAATATCCAGGAAGATTAAATCTACTTTGTTCTCCCGAAGAAAATCCAATGCCTCAAAAGCATTATAACATTGAGCGACCAACTGCAGATCAGTACTTCTTTCAATATAATTTACCAGTACATAATGCGCCGCAGGTTCGTCATCAACCACAATACAGCTATTTTTATTCATTGTTTAAAGATTTATAACCAATGACACCTCATACTCCTCTTTTTTGGAATTTGTCGTTAATGTATACCGATTAGGATACAAAAGTTTTAATCGCGCTATTGTATTTTCCAAACCTATTTTCGCCGAAAAAACATTCCTTTTCTTAACGGGAACAGAATTCCGTACATGCAAATATAAGTTCCCTTTTTCAATCTTGATCGAAATATGTACAAAACAATCTTCAATACTGCAGGTTCCGTGTTTAAAAGCATTTTCTACGAAAGTAATCAATAGCATCGGCGCTATCTGATAATTGATATCTTCTTCTTTTTGATAATCAAATTCAATTTTTGTGCGATAGCCTAACCTTTCACGCTCCAGCTCGATATAACTTGAGATAAAATCGATCTCATCATCCATCGCAACAAATTCCCGATCGCTGCTCTCCATCTGATAACGGAGAAGCTGGGAAACTTTGATGATCAATTCGGAGGTACGTTCCGGGTACTTCAAATTAATACCATAAATGGTATTCAATGTATTGAATAAAAAATGTGGATTGAGCTGTTTTTTTAAATGGGACAATTGCGTCTGATTGGAAAGCAGTTCACGTCGGGTCTTCACACGCTGAAAGCGATAAAATTCAATAAATTGGATACTACCCAATATACAGATCAACGAACCCAATAATACACCAAATTGATAATGGAACGTTTTCTGAACAAGATTCTTATAGAGAAAGCAATTCTTGTAAATTACATTATCTGTTAGCTCTTTCAATATAAGTGAAAAAACCAACAGGGTTGCCACCGACGCCAGAACATACAACAGGGGTTTATTCTTTTTGAGCAGCAAGGGCAATAAAAAAAAGCGATTCAACTGCGCATGCGCATAAAGGATCAAGAAATAGAACACGCCCATCAAAAATCCCTTCCAGCTCAAGATCAAAATCCAATCGTTCAAAGTAAAGAGGATAAACGAAAAGACCAATAGCACGATCTCCTGTATGATCTTGTTCTCCAAAACCTTTCTCATAATCCTTTTTTTGTTAAAAATCTGTTACAAAGTAAAAGTTTTAAGTTTATAACAGCAGAAAAATAAATGACGAATTAAATTGGTCACTTTTAAACGCTATAGATCATTTTAAAGGGACATCACAGTTCATCTCATCGCTATCTTCGTGTCCATAAAATGATAGATAACCTATGCTGAAATTGAATTTAGTGCTGTCATTGGCTGTATCACTTGCGACCTCCTCTTCCTTCGCTCAGAAGCTTACGCTCCGCGATGCTGTAGAACAAGGTATTGCAAATTATGGAAATATCAAGGCAAAGGAATATTATCTCCAGTCCTCCCTGCAGACCAATGAACAAGTCAAACGCGACTTTTGGCCCAATCTGAACATCGTAGCCCAACAGGACTTTGGAACAGTCAACGGACAAAATGGTCCGCTGTATGGATTTGGTGGGCTGGGTATAGCTTCTTCGGGAGCCGCCCTTCCAGAACAAAATTGGAATGCCGCATTTGGTGCGCTTTACTTAGCCAATGTCAATTGGGACATTTACACCTTTGGACGAAAAAAAGAACGTATCGAATTGGCCAAATCCGATACCAAACGACTACAGGCCGATCTCGGTCAGGAACAGTTCCAGCATAAAGTCAAGGTTGCTGCAGCTTACCTCAATTTATTGGCCAGTCAACGATTGGAAAAAAATCAACAGATGAATCTCGATCGTGCACTGGTATTTTTAAATATTGCTGCCACCAAAGTAAAAAATGGAATATTACCCGGAGTGGATTCAACGCTAGCTTCAGCGGAAGTTTCACGCGCTAAAATCAGCCTCAACCAGGCCCGTGAAAATGTTAAGGAGCAAAACAATAAGCTGACGGTATTGATGGGGATTCCAGCGAAAAATCTCGAAATAGATACTGTTCTGGTTCAGAAAACACCCGTCGAGCTAACTCCACTTTCACCCAATCTGATTGAAAGTAATCCTATTCTGCAATTTTATAAAAGTAAAATTGAATTTGGCGAACAACAGTTGAAACTATCAACCAAAGAGTATCTTCCCACTGTAAGCGCCTTTGGGGTCTTTCAGACCAGAGGATCTGGTTTTAAGAGCGACTACATTACGGATTTACAAGCATATAGCACAAATTATTGGCAAGGAGTTCGTCCCAGTAGGCAAAATTATCTCTTGGGATTGGGCATAAACTGGAATCTGACTTCGATTGCGCGTATCAATAAAAAAATCAGTGCACAGCGCTTTACGAATGATGCCCTAAGAGAAGAATACCAAACTGCCGAAGCCCAATTGACAGCACAGCTGGATGCCGCTGATGTGAAAATCCAATTGGCCCTAAAAAGTGATCTAGAAGCTCCCCGACAAGTGTCGGCAGCTCAGCAAGCTTACAATCAAAAAATGACGATGTATAAAAACGGTCTAGCGACGCTTGTCGATGTGACGCAAACCCTTTATACACTAAATAGAGCCGAAACCGATCGTGAGATCGTCCACATCAATCTTTGGCAGTCGCTTTTATTAAAAGCCGCCGCTGCGGGAGATTTTGATATTTTCAACAAAGAACTATAAATAACATTACATGAATTTAATACGTTTTGCCTTACGCAAGCCAATATCTATCCTCGTACTCGTATTGGGACTTATTGTCTTTGGCATAGGTGCCGTTCGATCGATCAAGGTGGATATCCTGCCAAAAATGAACCTTCCGGTTATTTATATTGCCCATCCATTTGGTGGCTATTCGCCGGATCAAATGGAATCTTATTTTGCCAAAAACTACGTCAATATCCTTCTTTTTGCCAATGGGGTCAAGTCTATTGAGACCAAGAATATTCAAGGGCTGACCTTAATGAAAGTATCGTATTACGAAGACACCAACATGGCCCAGGCTGCAGCCGAGCTAAGTGCCCTGGCCAATCGGATCCAGGCCTCCTTTCCTCCAGGCTCACAACCGCCGTTCATCATTCGCTTTGACGCCTCATCCCTCCCTGTAGGCCAACTGGTATTGAGCAGTAACAAGCGTTCTAACAACGAACTACAAGATCTAGCCAACGTCTATGTCCGGGCATCGTTTACGTCAATCCCCGGCCTATTGTCGCCACCTCCTTTTGGGGGAAGTCCACGTACAATTGAGGTCAACGTTGATCCCGATTTAATGCGGAGTCACAATATGACACCCGATCAGGTCGTAGAAGCGCTAAGACTAAACAATCAAACCGCTCCAGCAGGAAACGTACGTATTCAGGACAAAAACTACATTACACCAACGAACAACACCATCAAGGATGTAAAAGATTTTGAAAAAATCCCATTATTTAAAGGTGGGGTACAGAATCTTTACTTAGGCGATATTGCTACCGTAAAAGATGGTGCCGACGTTACCGCAGGCTATGCTTTGGTCAACGGCAAACGTTCCGTGTACGTCAGTATCGCCAAAGCCGGCGATGCCTCAACCTGGGAGGTTGTCCAGAATTTAAAAGCAGCCTTACCAAAAATTCAGGAGAATTTACCCGACGACGTCAAGTTATCTTATGAATTTGATCAATCCGTCTATGTCATCAATTCCGTAAAAAGTTTGATTACTGAAGGTGCAATCGGTGCTATCCTCACCGGACTAATGGTCCTCCTATTTTTAGGTGATCGAAGAGCTGCGCTGATCGTTATCCTAACCATTCCGATATCCGTGATCTCCGGCGTACTCTTTCTGAAACTCTTCGGGCAGACCATCAACCTCATGTCCCTTAGTGGACTAGCCTTGGCTATTGGTATCCTGGTCGACGAAAGTACGGTAACGATAGAAAATATACACCAGCATCTGGATATGGGTAAACCCAAAGCCTTGGCTATCTGGGATGCCTGTAAAGAGATCGCCTTACCCAAATTATTGATCCTGCTCTGTATACTAGCCGTATTTGCGCCGGCATTTACCATGACAGGTATTCCGGGCTCGTTATTTCTTCCCTTGGCCCTGTCCATTGGATTTTCAATGATCATATCCTTCCTCCTTTCGCAGACATTTGTTCCTATCATGGCAAACTGGCTCATGAAAGATCATGCGCATAAAGCGCCACAAGCGACCGAACCAGTGGGTTTAAATACAGATGAAGCTCAATTTGCAGCAACTGGACTGACCATAGAATCCGAGCAAGATACCCTAAATCAGAAGAAACTATTGGTGGAACGGGAAGACTTTAACAACGATGGAAAGATCAGTATTTTTGAACGGTTCAGAAACAGATTCATGAAAATGATCGACCGTTTGTTTAAAAGGAAGAAAACCATTACCGTAGTTTATCTGCTGGGAGCAATAAGTCTTGTTGTCATTTTACTTTCCACAATCGGACAGGATGTATTTCCGAAAGTTAACTCCAGTCAGTTCCAAATGCGCCTCCGTGCGGCTGAAGGTACACGTATCGAACGCACCGAAGAAAAAGCAAAACTAGCGCTGGCCGAACTGGAAAAACTGGTTGGGAAAGAACATATTAGCATATCTTCTGTCTATATCGGTCAACATCCCGGACAGTTTTCAGTATCACCGATCTATCTTTTCATGGCTGGTCCACATGAAGCTGTTTTCCAAATTGCACTGAAAGACTACCATCACGATATGGACAGTTTCCGTGATGAATACCGAAAACGCCTGAAAGCGGCAGTTCCCGATGTACAGGTATCCTTTGAACCGATCGAGCTTACGGATAAAGTATTAAGTCAGGGATCGCCCACTCCTATTGAAGTTCGGATAGCAGGAAAAAACAAAAAGAACAACGAGAAGTACGCTGGTAAATTGATCGAGGAACTAAAAGCCATCCCTTATTTTAGAGATGTACAATTAGCACAATCCATTAAATACCCTTCTTACGATATTAAGATAGACCGCATCAGGGCCGCACAATTGGGTGTAGATCTCAGCGAAGTCACACGATCGCTGATCGCTTCCACCTCTTCTTCGCGTTATACCGAAAAAAACACCTGGATCGATGAAAAAGCAGGACTTTCTTACAACGTCCAAGTTCAGGTTCCCATCGATAAAATGAAAGATGAGAAAGAAATCGGTGAAATCCCTTTATTGAAAAATTCAGCGCGACCAATACTGAGCGACGTTGCAACGATCACACCGTCCTTCACCTATGGCGAAAACGACAATTTAGGTGCAATGCCTTATGTATCAGTTACAGCAAATATTGATCATAATGATTTAAAAACAGCCTCCAAGGATGTACAGCGCAGTATCAAAGCCCTTGGTGAACTTCCTCGCGGCTTGTCGATCGAGCAAATAGGACTTGGAAAAGTATTGTCAGAAACCATGAGCAGCCTCGAATCGGGTTTAGCTGTGGCCATCATCGTCATATTTTTGATGCTATCGGCTAACTTTCAGTCGTTCAAAGTTTCTATGGTTGTGCTCACCACAGTTCCTGCGGTTGTGCTGGGCTCATTGCTTCTGCTGTTGTTAACCGGATCTACCCTCAACTTACAATCTTACATGGGGATTATCATGTCGGTGGGTGTATCCATTGCGAACGCTGTTTTGCTCATCACCAATGCCGAACATATCCGTCGGCATAATGGCGATGCGCTGGCTGCAGCCCGTGAGGCAGCATCCTTACGGCTTCGCCCAATTATCATGACCAGTTTGGCCATGATTGTGGGTATGCTACCTATGGCCATTGGTCATGGTGAAGGTGGCGAACAGGTTTCACCACTCGGTAGAGCCGTAATTGGAGGATTACTATTTTCGACTTTTGCCGTACTCGTCATCTTACCGCTTATATTTGCTTGGGCACAAGAAAAAAGCAGTACACAATCGATCTCATTAGATCCTGAAGACAAAGAAAGTAAACACTATATTGCGGCATTAAAACCTTTATCGTAAAAGCAGTATAATCTATAAAACATGAAAAATAATTTGTTCAAAATATTAGCTATCGCCGGTCTGATCGCATCCTTAACAGGATGCCATTCGGCTGCCGAGGAAAATGCAAAAAAAGAAAGTCCGGAAGCTGCAGCTCCGGCAATGGAGACATTTGTACCCACCAAACAGAAATTAACAAATAAAATGCAGATCCCTGGAGAAATCACGGGATTCCAGCAGGTCGAGATTTACGCTAAGGTCAGCAGTTACGTCAAAAGTCTTAACGTGGACATCGGAAGTAAGGTGCATGCCGGTCAGCTATTGGCTGTATTGGAGGCTCCCGAATTGAGTTCGCAGCTTTCAGCAGCCAAATCGCGGCTCAAATCGCAAGAAGCGGTCTATATGGCTACAAAAAGCACTTACGACAGACTCTTTGAAACCAGCAAAGTAGAGGGAACGGTGGCTAGACTGGATCTTGAGGTTGCTGAGTCAAAAAAGAATGCTGATTTTGCGCAGTACCAAGCCGCTAAATCGGCCTACGCAGAGGTACAAAACCTGTTGAACTATTTGGAAATCAGAGCACCCTTCGACGGTGTAATCGCAACAAGAAATGTCAATCAGGGCGCCTATGTTGGTCCTGCTGGCCGTGGCTCGGAAATGCCCATCATGACCATTCAACAACAACGCAAACTGAGGTTAGCCGTTGCTGTTCCGGAACAATATTCGGGTTTCCTCACCGAAAACCAGCCCTTACAATTTACTGTCAAATCATTGCCAGGGCAAACCTTCTCGGGTAAGATCGCTCGTAAATCGGGTGCCCTGGACAGCCGATTAAGATCCGAGCGGGTAGAAATTGACATTAACAATACCGACAACAAGCTATTGCCGGGTATGGTTGCAGAGGTCGAATTGCCTTTAACATCTCAAGACAGTACTTTTGTTGTACCGAAATCGGCGGTATTTACTTCAGGCGAAGGAAGTTTTGTGATTGCTGTTGTTTCGAACAAAACACAACGTATTCCTGTACAGAAAGGACGCAGCATTGATGGTCAGATCGAAATATTTGGTGACTTAAAACAAGACACTAAATTGGTCAGCAAAGCGGATGAAGAGATTATAGACGGAACGTCAGTCAAATAGGACTTTCTACTAATTCCTAAACAAAAGAAAGACCAACCCCATTACAACCGGGTTCGGTCTTTCTAATTTATTCGGTCTTTCTAATTTAAATGCCCATAAATTTAAAGGGTTGGGCAGCCTTAAACAGGTTATTTGAAATCCCATTTATTGCCATCCCTTGCTTCATGTCCAACTTCATCGTCGGAGCCCCTTTCTTTAAATCAAATTTAGCCAGATCTACCCACAGTGTTCCCGGAACCAATACATTCTCAAAATAATAGATTTTATTCTTCTGATCAGCCACGGATCTCCATCGTGTAGACGAAATATTAGGTTCAGATTCCGAGCTTATTCCAAAGGGAACCGAGCAGTTGCGGATCACACTGAAAACACTGGCAACAGAAAGCCGCACATCGTCTGTTTGCGGGATCGCATTAATGTAATAGGAAGCCCTCACAAAACGATCAGCAGCACGGTTTGTTCCCGGCAACATGATAGTTCCCGGAATTCCCTGCCAATACCTGTTTAGCGCCAGTTGATCTTCAAAGACGGGCGAGTTTGTCATAACTGTATAGGCCGCATCGTGATGAATCACCAGTTTACCGTTGATGTATTCAAATATAGCATTATCGCCTGTGGCATCTGACAGCGATAAATGTATGGTCGTAAATTTGGTAGTTCCCGGGATATAATCACTTACAATTACAAATGGCTCATCCTTTAAGGCAGATACGGCTTCATTGACTGTCGCAAAATTATCCAAAACATATTGGGCCCAAGCCGAGATTGCAAGCCCTTTTTTTGGTCCCGCTGGATCAAATTTAGGATAAGTAGATTCGACAAGCCAGAGTACATTGGCCACCAATCCCTTTTCATTTAAACCATCGACTGTAGCAATGTCCCAAGCACTGGAAACTACACTCCCATATTGGGAAGTCCATTTCAAAGACTGAGGTCCTACCTCTCCACTGCGCGCTATTCCACGCGGAAACACCCATAGATTGGCCGCGATATCATCTCTCCAGTCCATACTCCTTGCCGTGATAACAGTCTGATTAGGTCCCTTATAAACAACGCGTGTACAGGATCGGCCTTCTTTAACGGCAAAAAGGAATACGATCAACATAAATTGTGCAAGATACTTCATATGTATAGATTTTTTTGCGTGATATGACTTTGTCTTGATAGCGTGCAAAAGCACTCCAATTCCATAAACAATAATTTGAGCTTATTGTTTGTCTAAGCTGTAACCGGCATGATTTAATCCGGCACAGCTTAGACGAGCATAATCTATAGCCATAATATATGGCTCTAGGTACTATTCTGCCGCTTTCGGGTCAATTGCGGCAGCAACTGCAGTTAATGCCAAGGCACCTCCAACAAGCATTGCCCCCTGCCCCTTTTTTTCCTTAACAGCCAGCACGTCTCCGCGCTTATTATACAGTTCAATAATATCATTAAGGGCTACTGAACCGGTCTGCCAAAGCTGGGCAGCATAAAATTTTTGCTCCGTAGTTTTAACAATGGCTTTACCATCTTCTAAAATCGAATAACTTAAATAACTACGTAAACTGTAAGGTGAATCGGCGACTTCAAATCGAGCAAGTTTTACCGCAAAACTCTCGCCACTCATATCATACATATACACTTTTTCTTTTTGGGATGATCGTACAATGGATTTAACATCGTTTTTAAAATCAAAATAATGCCCATCCACATAGGCATGTGGTGGGATAAGTACCACATCTTTAGGCAAACTTACCGATCCTGTAATATAACCGTTCACCCAAGCATCATTGAATATAGTGGATTTACTAGTGCCTATATCGGAAACCGAAGCATTCATCTTTCCATTAAAAGCAGCTTGTTCAGCAGAATAACCTTGCGTTTTACCATTAATAACCATGGCCGAACTTTTAAGATCCCATAAGATCGGTTTATCGATTTTATTTTCTATTCGAAGGTAAATTCGACCATCTCTGTCGGCAAAGGAATAATCAATTTGTACTGTATCATTATTAAATGAAAACGTTCCCTTGTCTTCATCTTTTTTTACATTCTCCCCATTGAATGTCATGAGATAGTTGGAAGAACAGGCTGAAAGAAAAACAGCACAATACGTTAGCGTGAGAACTTTGAATACTTTTCGCATAATATCAGGATATCTTAGTGTAATTGCAACGGCACGAGTGCTGTTGTACAACAATATAAAAAACTATTATTAAAAAAACAGCGAAACGACCTAAAATAATTTCCTAATTAGGGTATTAATCGCAAAATATCACTGTTTCTATAAAATAGTACATGATCGTCATAAAGCAGTAAATGGCCCTCTTTTATCGCCCGATACAGCTTTGAAATTGCTTTACATCAGTTTCCATAATAACAGGGATATTACAGGGGGTTAACAGGGGTATAACAGGGGGTTAGCAGGGGTAAATACCCTGTTAACCCCCTATTAATACCTTGTAAAAAGACTACGATATCCTTTTTAATGGAGAATAGGGTATTCGACTGATAGTAACCATAAACAAATCAAGGAATGCCATCAACTGTTGGTCTGATTAGCGTAACAAAAACGGTTAAACGAATAGAAGTTTTTTTAACCGGAAAGCAAAAGCTATATTTACAGTCAACTAAACCAAATCCAATGAAAGAGAAATTTATCGACAGAAAAGATCAACAAGCCAATAAGATATTTGAAAGAAGGACATTATCCTTCGATTATAGAACGATTATCCCCCTACTATCTCCTGGCATGGAAATCTTGGACGTGGGCTGCGGTACCGGAACGCTCACGAATGAGGTAGCAACTTATATTGGCGACGGAACTATAACCGGGCTCGATAATACACCGTCTTTTATCGACAGTGGCAATGAGCACTATGGTAGCACCCAAAATCTGAACCTTGTCTGCAGCAATATTTTTGATTATCAGCCTCCACATCCGTTCGACCTGATTATAACGGCGCGCACCATGCAATGGTTAAGTGATATTCCCAGGGCATTGGGCTTATTTAAATCCTGGTTAAAGCCCGGAGGACAAATTTCTATTTTAGACTACAATCACACCGCCATTGAATGGAACCCCGCCCCTCCGGAAAGCATGCTCACATTTTACCATACTTTCATGAAGTGGAGAGCAGATGCAGGTATGAACAATCGTGTTGCTGATGAGGTCGCGGCACTGCTCCAGGAAGCAGGTTTCCATTCGGTTCAGGTTATCAATGCCGATCAGACCTACAAAAAAGGAGAAGCTAACTTTGATACCAATCTGGCCATCTGGAACAAAGTCGCCCAATCGCGACAAATGGTTACGGAAGGGTATATCTCCGACGAACTTCGCTTACAGGCTATCGCCGAATACAGCCAATGGATCGAAACAGAAGCGACAAGCATGACACTTAAAATGAACGATGTACAGGCTAAAGTATAATCTCCTTTTATCCGTTTTCCTCCTACTGACACTTCCCGGGCTGGCCGTAAAAGCACAGCTCAGGGATACCATGGTCAATGTAGGCAACCATAGCCTTCATTTTACTTTAATGGAAGAAAAAGGTATCCCCATTGTCTTTGAATCTGGGGCTGGAAATGATGCTTCCGTTTGGAGAAAGTTATTGGAACCGCTATCGAGCAAATTAGGCGCACCTTTAATTACCTATGACAGGGCTGGCTTTGGGAAAAGTGAAATAGACACCGTTAACATTAGCTTGACAAATGAAGTAAAGGATCTTAAAACTGCCTTGCAGCAATTGGGCTATCGTGATCGGTACTTTTTTGTTGCCCATTCCTTCGGTGGTAACTATACGATGAAATTTGTAACGAACAATCCCGGTCAGGTTGTTGGCACAGTAATGATCGATATTGTCTCCCCTTATCTCATGACCATGGAGCGATCCAAATCATTGAAGAGCGAATATGCCAGTGAACTTGATAACATCAAAAAAGAAAGCTTAGGGTTCTATCATCTCGTTTTAAACTACGAAGCGTCAACGGCTGTTCTACATGAGGTTGCAGGAAAATCGCCTTTTGAAGAACCCGATCGCAGTTTATTTATTGCTGCCCTTAAAAAATTTGCAGATCAAAAAAACAATAGACGTTATCTTTTGGCTCAAAATGCGGAGCATCATGTCTTTTATGACGAACCGGATCTGGTCATGGATGAAATCGTCAAATTATATCAAAAAACCGCATTCGAGTAATCAAAAAGTCTATCCGTACAACCGATTTTATTTGTAGCTTAGCAAGGCTGTACAACACACAACAACTTATCTTATGGATCATCAGGCCCAAAATGTCATCGATACACCGAGCAACAATACGGTGTTTATGGTATGGAATTTCCACGAAAATGTGGTCATTAAGGATGTCTTCCAACGCTTATGCGCATTGGTTGTCAATCTCAATAATTCGGCACAGGTACGTTCAAATCTTGTAAAAGCCAGCGTGGTATTGGGCATAAGCCACCATGCCTGGAAAAAGCTGGAACTCAACGAACCTATGCCAAAGGAATTGGTTCCTTTCGAACGTATCATTGGTCAAAAACATGTGGCTGTGGCTACACCCGGAGATTTACATTTCCATATTCGTGCTTATGAGAAAAGCTATTGCATTGACATGGCCACCGAAATTGCAGCCTTATTAAGTCCCGTTGCCGATTGCAAAGAGGAAGTTCATGGGTTCAGATATTGGGACGGCCGAAGTATCTTGGGCTTTGTCGATGGAACGGAAAATCCCCTTGGTGAGGATCGTGCTTTCTTTGGTATCGTTGGTGATGAGGATGCAGCCTATACGGGTGGAAGCTATTTATTTGTACAAAAATATATTCACGACATGAACGCCTGGCGTTCTTTACCCGTCGCTGAACAGGAGAAGGTCATCGGCAGAAGCAAAGCAAACGATATTGAGATGGGCGACGATGAAAAACCGGCCAATTCACATTCGGCCCTAGCCAATGTCGGTGACGATTTGAAAATTGTTCGCGACAATATGCCTTTTGGGCAAATCGCAACAAATGAAATGGGAACCTACTTTATCGCTTACGCCAGCACATTCAGTACCGTACAATTGATGCTAAAAAGAATGTTTATTGGTGAACCCGAAGGGAATTACGATAGAATACTGGACTTTAGTACGGCGCATACCGGCTCCCTGTTCTTCTGTCCAACAATTAATATGCTGAAAGAATTTGCAGGTTAAAACCTGTTTATCCGCGAAGCAGATCATTTCCAACAGGATATCCCAACGTAGAGCACTGGGTCATGGAATATGGTCCCAATGGAATATGGTCCCACAAATTTATTTTTAAAACTACACAACAAAAAAAATGGAAATCACTATTATTCAGCTAGGTGACGAAAACATTGCTGAAGTTAAAGGTTCAGGCGTCTTTATCCATAATCTCGATGATGGTCTACAGATTATGGTCGACTGTGGCGCGCAAGAAGCATACAAAGCAATTCTTTATCAAGAGAACATCACAGACGATTTCTTCGAACTTAAAACAAAACTTGCCGGTGAAATTCTTCAAAAATATACGCAGTATGGCTTTGACATTGCCATCGTTGGCGATTTCTCCAGATACAACAGTAAAAGTCTAAACGATTTTATCTACGAAAGCAATAAATCAAAAAGAATCAATTTTGTAGGTACGCGAGAAGAAGCGATAGCCAGATTTTCAAAACGTTAAGTCATGCATATTGAATCAGAAAGATTAGCGATTCGCCCCATTATGGCGGAGGATAGTCAGGCCGTATTCGGTTACCGTTCGGATAAAGAAACCAATAAATACCAGGGCTGGATTCCAGACTCTTTGGCAGAAGTCGATGCATTTATTGCTAAAAATCCGGGCACATTCAATCTTCCAGAGTCCTGGTTTCAGCTCGTTATGACCGACAAAATAGCAAACGCAGTAATCGGCGATATTGGCGTTCATTTTTTTGGTACTGAACACCTGCAGGTGGAATTGGGCTGTACCATAAAAAAAGAATTCCAGCAACAGGGTTATGCCAAAGAAGGACTGAAAACAGTTATAGAGGCCCTGTTCCGTCAGTATCATAAACATCGGATCATGGCCTCGGTAGCTCCGGAAAACAAGGCATCCATGCAGCTTTTCACAAGTTTGGGATTCCGAAAGGAAGCTCATTTTGTAAAAAGCTATTTCCATAACGGTCAATGGGAAGATGACGTGGTCTTTGCAATCCTTGCCGAAGAATGGGATTCAACACAATAAGTCGTCTCTTCGCGACTTATTGTGTCGTACGATTGATCCAATCGGCATAAGACAGCACGCCCAGTTCGGGCCTGCCCTCCCCTTCCAAAACTGCGATAAACTCCAATTGGTTGCCATCCGGATCATTAAAGTAAATGGCCAATGCCGGCATCCATGCAAAGACCATCGGTGCTTCGATCCCATCCTTTAAAAAATTATAAGGTGTCAGGTCACGTGTTTTCAGATAGTCCACGGCATAGTTCAAGATATCCTCTTTATCCGCTCTAAAAGCAAAATGTCTCGGTTGAAAGTTTGTTTCTTCCTGCCACAGGCCCAACATATAGTCTTTGCCGGTTCCAATCCATAAAAAAACAATAGGACGTGTCGGATCGCGATGTGCCACACGCAATCCCAATACCTCCGTATAAAATGCGACAGATTTGGCTAAATCACGCACCTGAATATGCGTTTCGTATAAACCTTGTATCATAAGTTATTTCATTTTAAAATTATTTCAATCCATTGATAGCGCGCTCGTGATGTAAATGCAAGATCGGATAGGATTTGCCCATACCATCTACAGCTGAGCGTCCGATAAGCTGATATCCTTTTTTCAGATAAAAATCAACAGCCTGCTGATTTTGCTCATTGACATCAACTTTATACACCTGGAGCTTATCCAGCACATACTGTAGTGCCACAGTCCCAATACCTTTTCCCCTGTAGGCTGAATCCACAAATAACATTTCTAGATTATCATCGGAGACAGCGAAAAAAGCAGTAGGCTGTCCCTCATCATCGATGACATATACCTTTAATTGTAGTAAATACTCGGTTGGGATCAGTCTCTTATATAACTGAAGATCCTCCTCTTTCAAAAAATCATGTGTTGCCCGAACCGAATTTTCCCAAATGCGCAGGATTGCCGCATAGTCGGCTCCACTTGCCGCTCTTATTTCCATAACGATTATCTCCCTCTAAAAATTCTTATTTACACCGTATCGCTACGGAATAGCATTCTTATAAAAGCTTCCCTTCCGCTTTACAGAAAGGCAATGTAAGTTAAATTGGAGAACTAAAATCATGAAAAAGTTAAATAAGACAGAAAGATGATGATTTAGGTTCCGATAATTTGATTTCAGAGAAAACAACCTTATCTTGTAAATAAACACATTAGCCATGTACAATACACTTCTATTCAAAAAATATCTTCCGGAAGATTTTGACGCTTTCCACGACTTGGTTAAAGCGGATGATGTCATGAAATACATTACCGGCAAAGGATTGTCCGAAGAGCAGGCCCGGAAAAAGTTCGATTCGATTCTAGAAATCAACCAGGATCCTGATTTAGGCTATTTTAAAGCAATCGAAGCGGATACGCTAAAGCTTTTAGGCGACTGTAAGCTTGTTAACTACAAAAAAGATCCAAGTGTATTCGAAATTGGTTATTTGCTCCGCAAAGAACATTGGGGAAAGGGGCTGGGAACACAGATTTGCGAGTCGATGCTAGCCCTTGCCACAACATTAAATCCAGGTAAAGATGTGATTGGTATCATTGATCCCGATAACACCGCATCGAGACGACTACTGAATAAATTCGGATTCAAAAGTTTCTTCGTGGGGATAGAAGACGATATTGCCACAGAAAAGCTGATGCTCAAACGGACAGCATCCGAATAAACAAAGCCCATTCGAATATTTAAAACAATAGGAACTGTATATGCCCAAGCCGAACAAAAAGTCAATGAAGTTTAAGGTAAAAACAACTTATAATACACACGAAAGTCTTCAAGATACCTTATCATTCTTTGGCGTAAATTGCCACCGCCCCTATTATATTTCTTCTGGAAATCCGATTTTTGAATACCCAAGCAATGCTTTTCGTATTGATTATTATGCCATCTGTATCTGCACGGCAGGCGATATAAATATTCAGGTAGACAATCAGGAATACCATATCTCGACAAACCATATCCTCATATCCGCCCCAACAACAATTATCCGGTTTTCGCAGGTCAGCGCCGACTTTAGAATGAAGCTACTCTTTTTTGACAAAGCATTCCTGCTTAAACATATTGTCAATCCATTCTTTATCGAACAACTGGGGCTTTTTAAAAATTCGACCTTTACCATTGTCAGCTCCCAAGATAAACAAATTGACAAGCTGTTAAAATTAATGGACTACTTCAAAGAAGTTACCTTAAGAACAACACATTTTACAGCAGATATCATCCGCACGATCATCTTTAATCTCCTGTTAGAGATCGCCGACGAATTGGTCTCTAAAGACCATAATACAACGGAAAGTGTACAAGAGACCAACAACCTGTTCTATAAGTTTACAGACCTGGTTCAGCGACATAGCAATCAATACAAAGAAGTACAATATTACGCCGACCAGTTATTTATTTCAAACAAATACCTCATTCAGATTGTTAAAAGAGCATCAGGTAAAACACCACATGAAATTATTGATGAGCGTGTGCTTAAAGAAGCCTATGTGCTGCTCGGGAATCCCGAAAAGACTATCTCAGAAATTTCTTATGAAATCGGATTTAATTCCATCTCAGCATTTGGTCGTTTTTTCAAAAAATACGCCACCTTATCGCCATCAGAGTACCGAAAGCGACAAAATATGTAGAAAGAGGAAATTCGGTAGAACAATAGCGAATTTGAGGGCACAAATGATTAAGGTGGTCTTTGTAACTTTACTCAACAATTAAAAAAACATAAGAATCATGAAAGAAATCACCTCAAAATTCGACAAAGTATTAAATGCATCTGCTGAATATGGAAATGTAAATCATGAACCCGATTCAAGCAAAGAACAACAACTTAACACACCGAAAAAATCGATGCCCTTTTCTGATCAGATCGGAAATTATCAACGCAATAAAGGTATTCCACCAAAATCATATAAAGACAGTAAAATCTACATCGTCGGAAGCGGTATAGCAGGGATGTCTGCAGCCTACTATTTTATCCGAGATGGTCATGTTCCTGCTGAAAACATCACATTCCTTGAACAGCTCCATGTGGAAGGCGGCTCGTTAGATGGCGCCGGTAATGCAACCGACGGCTATGTCATCCGCGGTGGTAGGGAAATGGATATGACCTACGAAAATCTTTGGGATATGTTTCAGGACATTCCTGCATTGGAAATGCCTGCCCCCTACAGTGTTCTGGACGAGTACCGTTTGATCAATGACAACGACTCCAACTACTCCAAAGCAAGGCTTATTCATAAACTTGGTGAGATAAAAGACTTCAGCAAGTTTGGATTGGGCAAAATGGATCAGCTGGCCATCATTCGATTGCTCCTCAAAAATAAAGAAGATTTAGATGACTTAACCATCGAAGACTACTTCAGCGAGTCATTTTTATCCAGCAATTTCTGGACCTTCTGGCGTACCATGTTCGCTTTCGAAAACTGGCATAGTTTACTTGAGCTGAAATTGTACATGCACCGCTTTTTACATGCGATAGACGGATTGAATGATCTTTCATCACTCGTATTCCCGAAATACAATCAATACGACACCTTTGTGACCCCTTTGCGCAAAGTACTCCAAAGCAAAGGTGTAAACATTCGATTCAATGTGTTAGTCAAAGACTTGGATATCCAAAGCAATACCGATGGAAAAGTTGTGGAGGCCCTGATTACAGAACAAGACGGTAAAGAGGTAAAAATTCCAATCGGAAAAGACGACTTCGTCATTGTGACAACTGGATCAATGACAGAAGATACCTTCTACGGCGACAACAAAAATGCACCGATCATCGCTATCGACAACAGCAGCAGCGGTCAAAGTGCAGGCTGGAAACTCTGGAAAAATCTGGCTGCCAAATCCGCCATCTTTGGTAAACCCGAAAAGTTCTGCAGTAACATCGAAAAATCAGCATGGGAGTCTGCGACCCTGACATGTAAACCTTCGGCTTTAGTCGAAAAACTAAAAGAATATTCTGTCAATGACCCTTATTCCGGCAAAACAGTCACTGGCGGTATTATTACCATTACCGATTCTGATTGGCTGATGAGTTTCACCTGTAATAGACAGCCACATTTCCCTGGCCAACCGGATGATGTTCTTGTCTTATGGGTATATGCCTTATTTATGGATAAAGAAGGAAATTACATCAAAAAGCCAATGCCACAATGTACTGGAGATGAAATTTTAGCCGAACTATGTCACCATTTGGGCATTATTGATCAACTGGACGATGTTATCAAAAATACGATTGTACGTACGACATTTATGCCTTACATCACCTCGATGTTTATGCCAAGAGCAAAAGGCGACCGTCCGAGAGTCGTACCTGAAGGATGTAAAAACCTGGGCTTGATCGGTCAGTTTGTCGAAACCAACAATGACGTTGTCTTTACCATGGAAAGCTCGGTACGTACCGCACGTATTGCGGTATACGAACTGCTGAACTTAAACAAGCAGGTTCCGGATATTAATCCCCTACAATACGACATCCGCCATCTTTTGAAAGCAGCCAAAACATTAAATGATGACAAACCATTTGTGGGCGAAGGCTTACTACGTAAAATGCTAAAAGGCACTTATTTTGAACATATCCTGCCTATCGGTTCTGAGGAACAAGAAGACCATGAATCTTTCCTGACAGAGCAGATCACCAAATTCAAAGATTGGTTAAAAGGAATTAAAGGATAGGGATCACAACCTGCGCCATGATTCCGTGGCGCAGATTTTTACGAATTGAAAAAACAATAACATCATGGACTTTAAAAATATAACGATAGCTGGCAGTGGGGTTTTAGGCTATCAAATCGCTTTCCAAACAGCATTTCATGGCTATCATGTCACTGTATACGACATCAACGACGATGTATTAAAAAAAGCAGCAGCAAAATTTGATATTTTGGCGCAGGCATTCGAGAAAGATCTTCATGCGAGTAAAGAACAACTGGCTTCAACCTTTGACAGGCTAAGTTATAGTTCAGATCTGGCCGCGGCGGTAGCAAACGCAGATCTTCTTATCGAAGCCGTTCCCGAAAACCCAGCCATTAAAATTGGCTTCTATCAGGAGTTAGCGAAAGTGGCTCCGGAGAAAACCATTTTTGCCACAAACTCCTCAACCTTGCTACCAAGTCAATTTGCCCAAGAAACCGGCCGTCCAGAGAAGTTCCTGGCGCTACATTTTGCCAATGAAATCTGGAAGCACAATACAGCAGAAATTATGGGCCATCCGGGTACAGACAAAACTGTATTTGAGCAGGTTGTAAACTTTGCAAAATCCATTGGCATGGTTGCCCTCCCGCTGCACAAGGAGCAGCCTGGCTATATTGTAAACTCCTTACTTGTCCCATTACTTTCGGCGGCAACAGATCTTTTGGTCAACGAAGTGGCGGATGCCCAAACGATCGACAAAACCTGGATGGTTGCCACTGGGGCGCCAACAGGCCCCTTCGGCATACTCGATATCGTTGGCATCACAACAGCTTATAATATCAATAAAATGAGCGCCGATGCAACAAATGATCCCTTAAAGATCAAAACAGTGGCCTATCTCAAAGAGCATTTTATAGACAAAAACAAATTGGGCGTCGCTACTGGGGAAGGGTTCTATACCTATCCCAATCCGGCCTATCAATCGCCCGACTTTTTAAAGTAGGTCTCTTCATAAACACTAAATCGTCGCAGGTGGAGCGGTGACGATTTAGTGTTTATGCTTATTTCAATCCGCTTCCTTCTTTCACTCATTCGCATATACTCCGTTCAACCATGCAAAAGTTGAACGATGCTGTCCATTCAATACCGGTTTGCTGATACCCATTGTTTTAAGGATGGCATCAAATGCTTCACCGATCATCAAATCATCACGATTGCTAAAAAGTGAAACCACAAGGTCTTTCTGTACATCGATATATACGATATGATGAAACCCGGTAGATTCACCTGAATGAAACAGGATTTTATGGCCTGCATTTTTTTGAATAAACCATCCGAAATGATACGCTATTCCATCCTTTACCGGGTAGGCCATTTGATCGAACAATTGCTCCAGTCCCGGCTGTATTAACCGATCTTTTACCAAAAAATTGGCCCATGTATGATATTCATCCGCAGATAGATAAACACCCCCATCCCCCTGTGTCGCACTTGTCACACTCTGATCGGCAAACAGGTAGGAGCCTTCTGTCGGATGATAACCGTAGACTCGTTCATCAACCGTCGTGCCCGGTTCATATACCAATCCCTTGCTAATGCCTATGGGTTCAAACAAGTGATTTTTGACAAAGGAAGCAAAGGATTTTTTTGCAACATGCTCGACAATCAGCGATAAAAGACAATAGCCTGTATTGCTATAGCGAAATTGACTTCCCGAAGGGAAATATAAACGATCAGTCTGCCGGATATACTTCAGCACATCCTTATCCGATACCTGATCTTTCCTTTCTTTCGGTATAAGCTCTTCATAGTCCCAGATTCCGGATGTATGTTGCAGAAGCTGTGCTACAGTAATACCTTTCAGCGCGACTGGCAGATCTTTAAAAAAAAGGGACAATGGGTCGTCTAGTTTTAAACGCTTTTGAATCACTAAGGTATATATCGCCTGTGCAGTCACCTGTTTGCTTACCGATGCCAGGCGAAAATGTGAGCTGGATGTGATTGCACGCTTTTCCTTCAAATCTGCACGTCCAATTGCATAACGATAAATAAGACGACCATTTTGGCTAACTGCACAGCTAATCCCCGGAGCTGCCGGGTCCTTATAATAGCCTGCAATGGTGCTATCCAATTTTGATTTATCCATTTTTTGTCCCATAACAACACTTGTTACACAGATCAAAATAAAACTCAGTTTTAGGTTTATCATATTTTATACAGTACATTTCGGTTTATATTGTCAGCCTCCTGAAAGGCACAGCGTATTAAATCAATTTGATCTTATTGCTTTTCAAAAATGTACCCTTCAAAAATCGAAATTTTCTTGCAATGCGCGGGTGTTTTTATTGATTTTTATTTATTTCTTTTAATTTTGCTTTCATGCTTCATTTCTCATGAAGCCGAACTGATCCGGAATCCTTCCCTCAGTTCTTCATTAAAAAATCACGACAGACTATGTTTTTTATTTTCAGTATCTACGACTTTGTATTAGCAGAAAAAACGGTAACCGCAACCTTAAAAAAAGAAAACGCGCCAAGAAATTTCACCTTGCAGATTATTACGCCAGCCCGTCGGTTTATAGGCCTACCTTTTGGCGGTGGATTTGTCAAACTTTCCAGACTTTACGACGAACAGGGTAAATTGATTCACGCACGGAATTATTCAGATGAATTAAAAGCAGAGATCAAAGCGTTCAAAAGTCAGTATAGCATCCCCTATTTTCAGTTATGGAAAGGATTTCTAATTGTCACTGCGGCAATCCTTATCTGGGCAGTCATTTATGGGGTAAAGAATAAATTGGGAAATCAACAACGGGAAAAAGAAGTTGGTCAGATGATTGATAATTTGAAGCAACTAAAGGCAGGCCAGCTTTATGGCGCTACTTTTTTTACCGATCAGGATGGTAACAGTATAAATGGACTTCCTGCAGGTTGGATAAAAATAGATAAAATCGTGGGCGACACTGTTTTTATACATCGTTCAAAGCAGCTCGACACAAATTCGGCACTTTTTGACATGAAGAACATTGCTTCGTTCAGGCCCCAATCGACCGATGAATGGCAGGAAAAAACGGAAAAAATGGATTTAAATCTATTGAAAAAACAGCTCGAGGATGCTGCGACAAAAAAAGTCGATCTGCTCTATATCGGTAAAGACCACGAGAAATATTCAGGTGTTATATTGACGATAAAAGGTAGCGAGTAATCCTTGTTCCCTGCTAAAACCAAGGTATTGACTTTTCAGCGCAGACAGATCATGCGGCTAGATCCATACTTAAAAAACTCAAGATCGGACGTTTTAAGCAGCGGCCGATCTTGAGTCTCTATTTTTAGTACTGAATTTTTTCTTTTAGTACTGGATGTTTTCGTCAATATCGTATTTCATGCCTGAATAGTGCAGCAACCTTCGCATCAAGGCAATCTGACCGGCCAGATAATCTTCCCGTCCGATACACATCCCTATGAAATTTAGCTTGTCCTCCTCAATAAAAGGGATATTCATATTAATCTTAAATAGTTCAGCCAGCTGCGTATCGTCCACTTGCAGCAAAGCAGCATAGACTTTCGGAGATATCGATTTAAAATTTTCTTTTAATTCCTGCACACTGGGATAGTGATAACTTTCATCGAGTGTCTTTCCCATAAAAAATAGCTCATGGTAAGGATCATTTTCCTGAAGCCCAAGAACATGTGCCATTGCATAACGCACATTTACAAAATTACCCGCCATCCATACGATATGGTTGGTCTGTCCATCAATTCGTTTTAATGCATCTTCTTCCGAAACGCCATCCAACGCATTCAGAAAAATTTGACTGTGCATGCGATAAGCAGGAATGATGATTTCTAATTTTAATGATTTCGGTTTATCCATTTCGTTTTGATTTTTTTTAATACTAAATAACTGATTTACACTAAAATTACACGTTTCAATAGCGATTACACTTGTCGTAGGACAAGAAATAAAAATGAACAAAATTGATAGATCATTGCGAAATAAATTCTAAATTTCTACTAAATTGACATTCTATCTTTACCACATGAAGATTTTGATCATAGAAGACGAATTGGAGCTGGCCAAAAGCATCGCTACGTACCTTAGCGAACAACACTATTTATGCGAATTTGCGCCAACTTTGCAGGATGCTCTGGACAAAATTCAGTTATACCAGTATGACTGTATCTTACTGGACATCGGCCTACCAGATGGAAATGGTCTGAAACTACTCGAAGAGTTGAAGACGCAGCGAAAGCAGGACGGTGTGATCATCATTTCTGCAAAAAATGCATTGGACGACAAAATCCATGGACTACAACTGGGGGCCGACGATTATCTGACCAAACCTTTCCATTTATCTGAACTCACAGCACGAATCTATTCCTTGATCCGTCGCAAACAATTCAATAGCTCAAATATTGTTGTGCAAAATGAAATACAGATTGATCTACTTGCAAAAACTGTTGTCGTCAATGATCTTCCTGTTGTATTGACAAAAAAAGAGTTCGATCTGCTGATGTTTTTTATTGGCAACAAAAATAAAGTAATTTCAAAAAGTACCTTAGCAGAACACTTGTCCGGCGACATTGCTGATATGCTCGATAACCATGACTTTGTCTATGCTCATGTCAAAAATTTAAAAAAGAAACTACAGGACGCCGGAAGTCAATCCTATATCAAAACGGTATACGGTACGGGCTACAAATGGGAAAATTAAAATAGTGAGATGAAACCCCTACTGAGCAAAATAACGACCCCATTTCTACTCTATGTATTGATTGTACTAGGTGTCAGTATTCCTGTTTATTATTTTGTAATCGACGGGATATGGAAAAGTGAATTAGACGAACATAACGAAATTATCGTCAAAAAAACAACCTACGAACTGAACAGTTTAAAACTCTCCGAAGACAAGCTCGAAGCCAGCATCGCTTTATGGAATAACATACAACCTGAAACCAATATACATCGCGTAAAACCGGGCGATTTATTGCAAGATAGCGTATATACCATC
Organism: Sphingobacterium sp. HSC-15S19; assembly: GCF_050433745.1. Lineage (NCBI taxonomy): Bacteria > Pseudomonadati > Bacteroidota > Sphingobacteriia > Sphingobacteriales > Sphingobacteriaceae > Sphingobacterium > Sphingobacterium sp. HSC-15S19. The sequence continues at coordinate 144,354 of NZ_JBNPWQ010000001.1, read as the reverse complement.
GAAAAACCGCAGCCTTTTGTCGAGCCAAAGACAATTGACCGATTTAGATGCCTATCATCTGTTATTCAGATCAACGGTGCACCTTATCGTTTTACCGTACAAACAAATATTGAGGAATCCGTAGAGACTATTGCCGCTATCGCCGCAACGACCCTGTTTTTCTTTGTTATCTTGGTCATTGGTCTACTTTTTATCTCCAGAAAAATATCACTTAGGCTCTGGAAACCATTTCGAGATACCGTTGATAAATTGAAGGCATTTAATCTCAATAGTCAACAACAGGTTGACTTTCAGCAAACGGACACCATAGAGTTCTACGAGCTTAATCAATCCTTATCCAAACTTCTTGAAAAAAACCTGGCCGTATACCGATCACAAAAGGAATTCACTGAAAATGCTTCCCATGAATTGCAAACACCCTTGGCAATCCTAAAAAATAAGCTAGATATCTTATTACAGTATCCTGATCTAAGCGATGAGCAGTACCAGCTCTTTGAAGATATGCATAAAGCGCTTTCACGTAGCACGCGAATCAACCGCAACCTGCTGCTGCTCGCAAAGATTGACAACAGTCAATTCGATCATTCCGAAAAAATCAGCATGGACTCGCTTGTTACACAAAGTATTGAAGTCATGCAAGAACATTTGGAGCTAAAACAGCTACGACTGCAACAGGAGATCCAACCGTCGGTGCTGCTGACAGGAAACAGCAGTCTGACCGAAATTCTGATCAACAACCTACTCCTGAACGCCATACGTTACAGCAATGCCAATGATACAATTGCTGTACATCTCAATCAAACTTCTTTAACGGTATATAACCCCGGTTCAATGCCCTTAGATAAAATACTTTTATTCAAACGGTTTTCCAAACTTTCGAAAAACAGCCAAGGCAGCGGTTTAGGATTGGCAATTATTACCGAAATCGCCCGGTATCAAGGCTGGACTGTTGATTATCAATTTGAAAATAATCAACATATTTTTTCCATTCATTTTTAAAATTCCAAAAGTAGTCCTATTCTACGATCAATAACAGACATTGGGTAAGTGATGTCATCGCAGGACCGTGTAGAAAGTTTTATTTGCATATCCGTGTAAATTTAGCGTAGTTTGATACATTTGTAGGGACAATGCATGGATAGCCCATGATTTGGTATCATAGATAAACTTCGATTCATCGAAGTTTTTAACGTTTTTCTTTATATGAAGATTCTCCTAGTCGAAGATGACGTACGTGTCGCAGGATTGATCAAACGCGGACTTGATGAAAATGAATTTCAAACAGCTATTGCCTACGACGGCATATCTGGAAAGAAAATGGCCTTACAACACGACTTTGATCTTATCATAACCGATATCGTACTCCCCAAGATGGATGGATTGGATCTCTGCAAAGAAATTCGTCATCTCAAACCCGATGTCCCCATTATCATGTTAACAGCATTAGGAACTACAGACGATAAAATTGAGGGGTTTGACGCCGGAGCGGATGACTATCTGGTCAAACCTTTTGAAATGCGCGAACTCCTAGCCCGCATCAGAGTCCTGCTCAAAAGATATCAAAAACAAGATACACTCACGGGAACAATTTTGCGTTATGGAGACCTGGAAATGAACCTCCATACCAAAAGCGTCAAAAGGAATACTGTCGAAATCCATTTGACCCCCAAAGAGTTCAAGTTACTCCATTATTTATTGCAGAATCCCGAGCGTGTCCTTTCCAGAATGGAAATTGCTGAAAAAGTGTGGGAAACGCATTTCGACACCGGAACCAACTTCATTGATGTTTACATCAACTATCTACGTAAAAAAATCGACAAAGATTTTGCGACCAGATATATCCATACCAAATCCGGAATGGGCTTTATTCTAAAACAAGACTAATGCGAATCAGGACACGAATCTCCATATTGTTCACGCTGATTACAGCCACCATATTGCTGGTATTTGCCTGTACAGTATATTTTTCAGCGGTGGAGAATCGGGAAAGAGAATTTTACGCCCTATTGAAAAAAGAAGCTTACACCAAAGCAAACCTTTTTTTGAATGCAAAAGTCGACAAAAAGACCTTAGAAGATATCTACCACAACAACCGAAAAATCCTCAACGAAGTCGAGGTGGCAATTTACGACACCCGTTTTGACCTCTTGTATCATGATGCCGTAGATATCGACTTTGTCAAAGAGACACCAGCCATGCTGCAGGATATTCTCAAAAATAAAGAAATACGATTTTATCAGGAAAAATGGCAGGTCATCGGCATAACCTTTCCGTACAAAGACAAAACTTACATCATCACAGCCGCAGCTTATGATCAATACGGCTACAATAAACTGAATAGTCTATTATCTACCATTCTTTTGGTTTTCATTTTGTCTATATTTCTGATCTATGCAGCAGGAATATTCTTTTCCAAAAAGGTCTTTCAACCTATCCTGGAAATGACACAACGTGTAAAAACCATTTCTGCGACAAGTTTGGATGCCAGGCTTACGAGTAGCGGAAATAAAGACGAGCTTTCCGAATTGGCCAGCACATTCAATGCGATGCTTGACCGCCTCGAGAACTCCTTTGATGCCCAAAAGCATTTTGTCTCCAATATCTCGCATGAGCTAAGAACCCCCTTGGCCGCCATGATTGCAGAACTCGAGATTTCTGCCAATAAGGACCGTAGCATAGTGGAGTATAAAACTGTCATCGACAATACGCTCAATGATGCACAGAAACTGAAGAAGTTATTTAATAGCTTACTTGATTTTGCCAAAGCAAGTTACGACAGCTCAGAAATCGCGTTTAAAACCTTACGTATAGACGAACTACTAATTGATGCATGCCAGCAGGTTCTTCAGTCAAGTCCAAATTATAAACTCGACATTTTTGTCGATCCGGCGATTGAAGATGAAAAACTTCTATCCATCAATGCAAATGAGTATCTATTGCAGGTCGCCTTTGTCAACCTCATTGAAAATGCCTGTAAATTTTCACCCAATCAAAAATGCCTAATCGCTATCAAGGCGGATGAAAATAGGATTCAGCTGGAATTTAAAGATGACGGAATAGGCATTGACCCGGTCGATCTGCCCAATATATTCACGCCATTCTATCGTGGAAGCAACAAAGATTATAGCGAGGGAAATGGTATCGGTTTATCGCTTACCCGAAAAATCGTGCTTCTCCATCAAGGCGAGATCAGCGTCCGCTCGGCAAAAGGCGTTGGAAGTGTTTTTAGCATTGATATCTCACATCGTTCCCTATCCTGATAGCATGCTATTTTTTTTTAAGTCTCCTTAACCAGCATATTGTGGTAAAGGAAAAATGTAGCACTGTCAGCTAAGCAGGAGAAATTCTGTTTTTTCTCAACTTTTTATACATGCTTTTCAAGGAAGGCGAAATCAGTATCAGCAAAAGTATGCTGATACTGATCATGGACATGATCTCATAATAATCCATGGCATATCGCACAAAGGATTGGATCTTGACCCGCTCAGCAACGAGCTTTAAGGCGGCTGTATGTTCCTTATACTGCAGTCCATGCTGCAAAATGCTGACAGATTCCTGCTGCAGGTACTCCCGAAATAAGGGATTGCCCACTTCCGTTTGGTCCCTAAAAACCTGCTGGTGCTGGGCATAGTCAAACAACTTGAAAAAATTCTGTAAACCGATACTGCTCGTGTAGCCTAGGTATCGGATAGCAAGACAGACCGCAGCCGCAGAAGCCCCCAATTGCGGGCTGACACTGGTAATACAAAATAAAATGGTGGGTACCATAATAAGCCCTACTCCGAGTCCATGTAAAACTAAGGGTATCCAAAAATGCGCATCATTACCCTGCCCCTCAAAGGAGAAAAACATCCATTGGTGAAACAGCAGCAAGCAACAATAGCCCGAAATCCAGATCCATTTTACGGGGCGTTGCCCAAGCATCCAATACAATGAACCTAGAACACCAGCGACAATACCAGCAATATTAAACCACTGGATATAGGATAAATGAATAGGATCAAGTTGAATAACCTGTACGAGATATTGATTTGAGATGGTCAAGGAGAAGCGCTCGATATACATCATGTACAAAATCAATAAGCCCAAGAGAAAGTTCCTGTTTTTAAAAATCGCCAAATGAACATACACACGCCTGAGCACCATTTGCCGAACAATAAAAAGAATAAGCAACGCTAGACCCAACCCGAATATGATCAGCATTTGCTGATCGTTAAACCAATAAACTTCTTGTCCATACACCATTAAATAGCCAAAACTGACGATCACAAGACTATAGAAAATGCAGCTTGCCCAGTCTAATGAAAACAAAGGGTAAGGGCGTATATGCCGTATAGAGCGCATCGACAGCATAATCAACAATAAACCCGGTACAAATGATAAGGCAGCGTATAGATAGAGCTGATCAAAATTGAATGAATCGATAAATTCGGCCGTGACGAAAGTATTAAATGGGGAGCTGCAGAGTAACATGCCGAAAAAGACAGCATAACTTACTTCCTTAGCCCGATCGCTTTTCAACCGTGAGAATATCATGGAGATCGATAAGTTTACGGCAGAAGCAAACAACATCCCTTGGAAAAAGCGCAGACCATATACCCAGCTGATATCGGTGATGCTGTACATCAAAAAGCAATTCAATAGCTGCAGAAGATTAAAAATAATGTAGTACTGCTTGATGGGAAAGTATAAAAAAAAGCGTCGTTCTAAAACGTAGAATCCAACAAAACCAGCATAAAACAAAATGATCAGAAACTGGACATCACTGGGTTGGGCACCGTAAAATCCAGCGGTGACATTTGTATTTGCACCTGGCAGGAAAAATAAGACCATACTCGGCATCAAGCTGCTAAACAGGATAAGCTTGATCAACCACTCCGGTACCCATTCTTTAAAAATTCCTTTCACTAGTTCTGCTTTTTTGATACCGACACATTCACATTCATTCCCGAAAGAAGCTGTTGCGCTCCCCTTTGCTTATCCAGCTCAATGCGCACAGGTACGCGTTGTACAATCTTCACAAAGTTGCCCGTTGCATTATCTGGTGGCAAAAGGGAGAATGCAGATCCTGTAGCCGGGGAGATGGAAATAATTTTTCCATAAAATTTTTGATCCGGATACGCATCAGCCACCACCTCAACCCTATTGCCAAGATGCAAATAACGCAGTTGTGTTTCCTTAAAATTAGCCGTTACCCAGGTTGGGGTTTCTCTATTGACGATAAAGCCTAAAACTTCGCCAGCACTTATCATTTGACCTTTTTCAATCGTGCGTTTGCCAATCTGACCATCGTAAGGTGCACGAATAACGGTATAGCCGACATCAAGCCGTTTGCGGCCGACAGCTGCTGTTAAACGAACACGTTCGGCATCAACCACACCTTTTTTCATATCCACATCATGCACACGCTCCTGTGAAGCCTGTAATTTATGCTTTAACGAAGCCAGCTCACTCTTATACACATCCAACGTCGCTTTTACATCCTCCAGTTGCTGTGCCGTTGCAGACTTTTCCTGAAACAAATAATTATATCGATCATATTCCAACTGTTGCTTGGTTACCCGAGCCTCCCCGGCAGCAATTGAGGTCCGTAAAGATTCATGTTCCGCCTGGAGAATTTCCTTTTGACTATGAAGAACATTGATCTCTGCAGCTTCCTTATTAACGGATGCCGCTACCTGATCAGCCTCATATTTATATTCTTTATTATCTATAAGCAACAAGGTATCACCCCGTTTAACCAATTGATGATCGTGATAATGCACAGAAACCACATATCCGCCTACCCGGGAAACAATGGGATTGATATACTGTGTTACCTGTGCATCATTTGTGTAGGTATACCGCAGTCGCATCCATAATGCTTGTGCGCCCCATAACAACAAGGCCAACAAGACAATTCCGGCCAACCAGTTGGTGATTCGAGTGAGTTGTGCCTCCACAACTGTTCTTCGTGATTTAGGTTTCATTAGATAGTACCCTTCAAAAATTCGATAAAATAATAATGTTTCTGTATCGCAATATGTGCGGTTTCAAGATCAAAAAGTGTTTTTAGGTATTGCATATCAGCATCTAAGAGATCCGTAATCAAAGCCGATGATTTAAAATACCTGTTTTTTATAATCCGTGCATTTTCTTGCGCCAACGCCTTATTGTTTTGACAGACGTCCTGCTGCTTAATAGCCAATTGATAATCCAACAGGGCCTGTAACAGCTGATTTTCCAGAATCTCCTCCTCATGATGGTGTTTTACCTCTTGTCGATCCAATGCGATCTGTGCTCCGCGCACCACGTTTTTATTGAGATAGATAGCCGAGATCGGTATGCTTAATTTGAGCCCTGTGATACTCAGATTATACCAGCTGGGATTATAGGGATACAAGAAAACCTGTGGATTGGCAAAGGTAAATGTACTGGTCAACCCCAACTCAGGAAGATAATTTGATCGCGCCTGTTTGACCGACAATTTCTTCAAAACAACTTCCTGTTCGGATTTTAGGAGGGAAAAAGCATGGCTTCGCGCTTCGGCAACAAGCGCTTCATAGCTGGGGCTTTCCACTTGAAACTGCTCGGGTAGGGGCACAATCTCCGCTGTAATACCGCCAATAAGCTGCAGCTTCTGATTTGCAGCCTGAATATCATGACCGATCTGCACGAGCAACAGTTCCCGCTTCGAAAGCTCCAACGAAATACGCAAGACGTCACTGTGTAATACCACGCCCGCCTTATACAGATGCTCAATCTCCTTGAGCTGTACCCGTTGATCAGCGATATCCTGCTCAATTAAGGATCGGTTACTATACGACAGTTCCAAATCCAAAAAAAGATTGCAAACCTCCAATTTCGTCTGCGCTGCGGCATTCTTCCAATCGATTCTGGCCAGCTCATTTTCCAATTTTTTGGACTCTATTTTCATTAGGTCCCGATGCCCATTGTAGAGGTTCAGATAAAAATCCAGGCCGCTATCGTACAAGTAGTGAATGATATCATGCTGGGAAGGTTTATTTAAAAGCCCCTGGTCATACACAGGCATATTACTTGCATAACTAGCAGAAGCTCTGGCGGAAATCTTAGGGAGCAACTCCATGCGTTGCTGCTGTACTGCCACCTCAGTTTCTTTGAGCTGCAAATAGGACTGCTCGATGTATTTACTGTTCTGTAGTGCTTTGTCGATCATGTCTTTCAGGGACATGCGCAAAGAATCGAGGGCGAAGGTGTCCGAAATAGCGCATACTAACAATCCCATGGTTAGTATGCCTTTTGCCCAATAGGGAGGAAAAAAGTTCACGTGTGCTATGTAATTTTTTTGCGTTGCAAACTTAGACACTTATTGGAACTTGGATTTCTTCACAAACGCCAATATGTTATGGAAAAAAGACATTTTTTCATCAATTCAAACAAAAAGACCAATATCTGCCAAGAAGTCCTTACAATATCCTTTTTTACAGCACATAAAAAAGGCCTTTCAAATCGTGATTTGAAAGGCCTTTCTCGATGGTATAATAATAGATTATCCGTATAAGGAATCTTCTATTGCATTCCACAGCTGGATTCTTTTTTGTAGCGCAATTTTACTGATCTCTTTCATTTCCGTCCATTTAACCTCATCGTCCTTGGCAAGATCTGTGATCATCTGCATCGCCAACGGTCCATGCTCATCGCCGTCAAGATCAATATGGCGTTGAAAATAATAAATAAAGCTATCCAGATTGGCTGTAGGAAAGTTTGTTTTAATCTCTTCCAAAATAGAGGTAAACATTCCCGGAATAAGGTCTTCACGTCCGAACGTAAAGGCTGCAGCAATTTTATGCACCTCGCCCTCAGCAATCACTTCGAATGTAAAATTCAAAAAGTCTTTGATCCGCTTGTCCAATGTGGTTGTTGCAATGACATCGAATATGTTGTTCGATTTTTTGGCTTGAGCAATAAATTTGTTGACCAGATGAAGGTCGGCACCCATGGCATCCATGGCGTCCAGATACATCTCAAAGTGGCTCAAACGGCGGCCATCAATGTATTCATCCGACTCCTCAGCCAATACAATTTCGTTGATTAGATAGCGTGTTGATGGATGCTCACTCGCAAACCAAGGTAAAGTCGTACAGGTCAATTTAATCTGTAAAGCTTTTAGTAAAGACATAAAATCCCATACAGCGTACACATGCCCTTCTGTAAAAGAACGTAGATTCTTGATCGTTTTGATCTTACGATACAAAGGGTGTTGCAATAATACCTCGCGTTCGGCAGCAATGTATTCGTTAATTTCCGCAATTCTATTCATGGCGCAAAAGTATTGTCTTATCTCTGTTTTTAAAAGTATTTTCGATGAGATTACAGTAACATGATAAATTTTTCGCCCAGCTATCCGCTTCATAACCAAATCACAGCCAACAACGCGCCTCGCTTTTGACCTCCCTATTCCTGTTGTTAGCGCTCATTTACCCTTAAAAACAAAAATATTTTTTATTATAAAAAATAATCTACTATATTTGTAGAGTATTCAGAATTGCATGATGCAATACCAACCGAGTGCAGGCACCGCGGTGGTAAATTAATACGGGTTTCGACCAAAATAAACGTCACAGAACGATTATTTTCCCCAACAAGATCTGGATACAGTTTATGGTTTAATCCTTTAAATTTTTAAATTGTATGGCTACTACAACAAATCTTTACCAACACTTACTGGAAAAATTCAGTTATTATTCAACAGATGAACTGATCCAGCTCAACAACGACACCATCTTAGGACAAGGCTGGGGTTCAGCCAAGGCAACCTTTAGAACAGCTTTGATCAGTACGTTCTCCAAAAGAGGACTGGATCTTTCCAACATCATTTCCAAGGAAGACGGTTTTACCTCGGTGAAGCATGTCCCTGTACGCTTGGAACAGAATGTCCTGATTCCTTTACAGTAAAGCCCTATAAACGCAAAAAGAGTAGGCCTAGCCTACTCTTTCGTCAATGAGTGGTGATATCTTAATGTATGATTGAGCGAATGGGCTGTTTGTCGAGCGTCGTCTTTGTAGGACGAGAGATCGCCGCAATTTTGAATTTCTGCCACATTCACTTTCTTTCTTACTTTGCTGATGACCTGATTTAATTCCGATTTCCAGTTGCCCGGGTCGCCAAAATCGTCCATCCAATTTTTGTTGATAAACTTTTTGTAGTTCAAAAGCAAAATATACAATTCCTCACCACTACCGGCGCGATTGATTGACGTGCGCCAGTTCTCTAATTTTTCTTTAAAACTCATAACCAGCAATATACAAAAAAAATACGACTTGACCAAATTTTTAGACTTTTACAGTGCGTATTGACAAAGATCTGACAGGACAATCTCCTTTCCTCGCGGTCGCCAATTTCATGAAAACTGTTATCTCTATCCACTGCAGCCTGAGCGCTTAAAAAGTTGTAATTTAGTTGAAGAAATTAGCATGCGATACAATGACCCTTCTATTTTCAACCGCAATAGTTCCAAGAAATAAATAATTAATTGATGACTAAACTTTATTATGATTACGGGGTCTCATTAAAAAGAGAAAACATGATTATTTGTTTTCAAATTTAACCCGATGCCCTATATAATGTCAAAATTTACGTTTAAAACCATCCTAGTTCTTTTTATATTAGCTACTGCCACACCTGCGATGTGCGCTAAATTAGCGCATGCTAATCCTGCTACTTTTTTCTTTCAGGAACATCTGGGTGATGGTTACAGCAAAATCGGATCACGCATTTATTATCGTGGCAAAGAAATTCCAAACGCCAATGCTAGTTCGTTTCAATTTTTAGGTTCGGGTTACGCCAAGGATAGCTGGAAGGTATATTTTCGGGGGTCAATACTAACTGATGGCAGCCCATCTACTTTCCAATTTCTTGGAGACGGTTATGCTAGCGATGCCTGGAAAGTTTACTTTTATGGCAAGCCATTGTCAAACGTAACAATTTCTACCTTCAAGACACTGGGAAGTGGTTACAGCAAAGACGCGTGGAAAGTCTACTATTTAGGCAAGGAAATTAATGGGGCAAACGCTTCGAGCTTTGAAAATCTCGGTCGGGGGTATGCGAAAGATAATTGGAACAGCTATTATAGGGGCGAAAAGAACGATAGATTTGCTGATCCTACCACACAGCCTCTTGGCGGTCAATACGCCAAAGACAGCTGGTCTGTGTTTTATAAAAATAAGAAAGTGGAAGGGGCTTCTGCTTCAACCTTTGAATACATGGGTGATGGCTATGCCAAAGACGCTTGGGCAGTTTACTATCAGGGAATAAAAGTTACCGGCGCTTCGGCATCCACCTTTAAAGCACTTGGAGGAGGGTATGCAAAAGACTCCTGGACGGTTTTCTATCGCGGCCAAGAGTTGAAAGGGGCGAGTGCTTCCACCTTTGAATATTTGGATAACGGCTATGCGGGAGATGCATGGAGCAAGTTTTATAAAGGTAAAAAATTGGATAATTGAAAATAGACGACGGGATTATTCTATCGAAAAATTCCAATTTCCTAATACTTTCGGTATCTCCCAGGATTCAGCTTTGGCCTTATAATTATTAAAGTGACCTTTTTCCCAAGTGGTAATATGGTAACCTTTACAGAACTTACAATAATAAGCCCTTTTGCAGGCATCTTTACCCATCCTGTGTTTGATACGTTTACCATCCAGTTTGTTTTTCATCCGGGATCTGAACTTAAAGTGAAGCATTGCCCATTGCGCCTCAATTAAAGAAGGAAATCCAACTTTACCAGTAGCTCGGCATTTCCAGGTATTGTCCCTTACTTTTTCCATAATCTATCTATTAAAGTTCATCTATTCAATTTTATTGCTCCTTTTCTATTGGCACCTGCATCATGACCCATTCTCTGATATGTTTTGCAATTTTATCGGATACCTCAAAATTATACCTTCCCTCAAAAGGGATTTTGAGCAGGATACGCAATCGGCCCCGTTTCAGTTGCAGGCAAGCTTGGATCATATCCAAAGGTATAGCCTTATCCCGGTCTATCTTTTGTACAAATCCCTTCGTGCTATTGACAACTTCCTTTAAGCTGCGCTGCTCGCCACAAGTCAGATTTTCGTCCATCGCAGTTCTTAAATAAAGGCTGACTATACCATTTTTATAAGTAAAAATCCCGATATCCTTATAGGATATCTTTTGGGACAAGATTTTATTATTGAGCAGGAATACTTCCTGTTCCAGATCCATGGATCTTAACAGAGCTAAGTCTATTTCATCCATTGCATCCACATCTCTATCTTCCCCTGCTGTTTCCAGGATCTCTTTCAGCTCTTCGATGCCCGGAGAAAGCAGCTCAATCTGCTCCTGGAGATCTATCGTTCTTGATTCCTGCTGCAGGATAGTTTCTTTCTGTTCTAAAATCAATATTTTTTGCCTGTGGTAAACAGCGACGTAGAAATAAACTGTATAGGACATGTTCAGGACCAGAATACCGCTAAATATGACCATTAAAGGAAACAGCAGCCATTCATCCTTCGCCTGTGGATCGGGGCCAATGATCCAGAACAATAAAAGCGTCGGAAGTATGCAGCAAAAAAATAATTGCATACCGGCGCGTTTTTCGGGGTTAACCAGCCAGTTCTGCTTTTTGTCTAATATTACGATAACCAATCGTATATAAAAGAAAATAATCGCTACCATCAATACAAAAAATAGATAGCTATAGGTTACCGGCCAGTCTAAAAGCCATTCCGCCAAGGCGCCCCGATAGCCCAGATACCAACAGAATCCTCCAAAAATGAAAGATGCAATCAACTGCCAGATCCCATCGGGATACTGCACCGTCAATGTTCTATTATCCTGATATCTATTTTTGCTAAAACTTTTCATGTACAGACGACATTTTAATAACGCTATTAAAATTTACATACTTATTTTTGTTATATAAATTTAGCCAATTATTTATTAAACGATGTCCAACTAACTTAAATCAATGCTTTTGCATCGTTTTACGGTTCAAATAATTCCCCTGCTGGATGAAAAATTTAATTCTTTGTTGCTAGAAAATCCTATTTCGCTGTCAAGAAATTAGCCCTCATTGTAAAAAATTGACCTTCATTGAAATGGTTGGGATATTCACTGAAATTTCATGCTATAGTGGGTAAATTTATAGCGTAAAACTTCACTGATTATTAAACCATAAATCATGAGGACGATAAAGAAATTTAGACTGCTATTTAGCCGCAATTATGTATTTATTGCAATTGCTGTACTGATTACCTTATATGGGATTTTCTGGGCCCGGTCACATAGCGAACGCGTCTATAGCATCGGGGCAATGATCATTCTTATCCCATTTCTGGAAATGCGTGGCCAAGAACGCGTCATGCAGCTTTTCGTTATCTTTTTTGTCTGTATTCAGGTCAGCAGCATAGCACTATTTGACCGCCTTCCCTACCAGCTGCTGATCAGCTCACAACCCTTTTGGACAGCTGTAAAAAAGGGCATACCGACAGCCTTTATCATCTGCACGATGGCAAATCTGTTTTTCTGGAGAAAGACAGACATTTTCAAACTTTATGGGATCCAATTTCCCATCATGATCATTGCATGTGCCTGGTATATCCGTATGCTGCTGATCATGGTTAATTGCCAGCATATCCCAAATGCAAAAGCTGTACGGATACCCGCCATTGTTATCCAGAAATGCCCTGCTTGCTGTGACTTATACGAACTATGGTTTTCGTTCAATTATGAAGGTCAGGAAGAAAAAGTTTCGATTAATGTCAATCCCCAACTACATGAACAGACCAACGAAGGAGATTCACTCATACTTCAGATGCATCCCGGGAGATTTGGCTGGCCGTGGTACCATAAAGATATCAAAAGGAGGTACAGATGATCGTAAGTTTACAGAAGCTGACAACGCTCATAGAAGCTTTGGTTTATCTTGATAACAAAGATATTCCAAACCGTTTGGGTGAGATCGCCGAGGCCTGCAATACTAATTTTGCATTGGCACTACAAGCCCATCGGGAGATTATTCAGGTAAATAATGCACGTCAGGCTATCCAAATCTACCATACTCAATTGTTGCGGCTACACTCTTTGTTGTATAGCTTCTGTAACGTACGTAAAATTGTGAGTTCTGCAGCGCTATTTGCCCTAGAAGAATTACTTGAGCGAATCGAACAGCTCTTTAAAAAAGATATTGATCCCTATACGCCGCTGCCGGAGCATTATCATCTGAAGCTGCATGAATATGTATACGAACATATGCCCTATATTCTGGATAAGTTGGCTCAGAAAAGCATACCTAAAGCCTATCTCACCGAGATCCTTTCGGGTATGGACAGCCTATTTGAAAATGGCAAGATTCCCTATATTCAATACCGACATCAGAACTACCTAACCAAAATGATCGAATCACTTTGCCAATTGGCTGAAGACAAGCGCCAGAGTAAAAACTGGCATTACCGCTTTTTGATTCTGATGGTCAATTTCAATTTTAACCACATGGGCTTCTTCAATCGCTGGAAAGAACTTTACAATTCAGACCCATCCTTTATGGATGCCTTGTTACGCTTCCCCAAACACTTCTCCTGTATCCCGGACTTTGCATATGATAGCAACCGTAGGAGCTTGCTCAAGTTGATGCGCGGGTACATGGAGGATGAAAAAATCTCTCCATCAGCAACAATGCAGGATTATCCCCAACAATTTATTCAAAGCAATTTTAATGGCAAAGAGCTCAAACTTTGGATGCATATATCTGTCAAAGCGAATATTATGTGGTCGTCAGAGAAAAAAGAAGTTGCCGAGGTGTTTTCCAGGCTTGTCAAAACGAGGGAAGGCACCTTACTTTCTGCACATAGCCTGATCCGAATGGACAAAAGTGCCGAATTTCATACAGCGCTCCGTATCCGCAAAGTATTGAATACGATGCTTGACGAACTGAATAGACAGTTTCCTGACTTAAATAAATAAAACATAAAAATTTAAAAAACAGGGGGTATGCCATCGCTACACCCCCTCATCATATTCGTTCTATCTATCAAAACAAGCCTTAAGACGCCAAAAATCAACGGTTTTACCAAGAATCCTCTGCTGATCTTTTTATCGCATAATACATCTTCATTACATCCCAGTCGTTATTTAAATCCAATAGAGGCAGGTGCACTTTCCAACTTAACCATTTCGCTACACCTGCTCCGGCCTATTTTCCATACTACCTTTGTTTTACAGCGTACGAGAAAGTAGAAGCTGACGCTCAGGCAGGCCGCTGTATCCAATTGTATGGGCAAATACGGCGCCCTGTTTTTGAAACGACGAAAAATAGTAAAACAGCGGTAGGCAATAATAAATACCATGATCTAAATAATTAAAGTTATGGAAAGGAATAAAAAAAGCAACATGATATACAAGATCATCCGTGCAGCAATGATACTTTTTTGGGTTTATGTGGGGATGGAGAAACTCTGGCAGCTTGGGGCATTCAAGATTGCCCTGGAGCAGCAGCCAGTGATCAGTTCTCTGGCTCCAATACTCTTTTGGCTACTTCCGCTTATGGAAATTGGTGTTGGCGTATTGCTAGCGATACCATCAGCGAGGTTGTGCTCCCGGGGATGGAAAGTTTCGACCATACTTATTATAGCTTTTAGTATCTATATCGGTCTTGGCATCCTCAATGTATATGACAAGAAACCTTGCATGTGTACCAGTTTTTTGAGCAATATTTCCTGGACAGCACATTTGATCTTTAATCTCATTATTCTTGGCCTATCGATAACCGGATGGCGATTGCACCGTAAGACGATCAACTACGGCGAGCGTGCACTAACAGGCCGAACAAATATCGCATTATTACTGATAGGCTTTATGGCAACGGGAGCCATCAGTTACTGTAATATCCACTATACGAAGTCAAAGGATATTTGGTACGCACCAGATAGCATTTACGACTATTGGGAGCCCAATACTGCCAGCAGCAATGTAAAAGGTCTGCTGGTATCTACATACGATCGGTACACAGGACCATACCGACAATTATTTACCAAAAGTTTGCAAACTGGCAGCTTTACTAATCAATTACCAGTTTGCAATACAGAAAGGAGGGTAGCATTATGCTAACCAAATTTTTAAACAATTATGGCTACATGATATTAGGCGGAGCCATGATTATCGGATTCTCAGCATTTAAAGGTGCTGAAGCTTATGCAGGAAAAAGTTTAGATCCTGTGACAGTGTATTTTCATGGGAATCCAACAATTCCCAATGAGGTAGAGAATTTGTCGAAATGGGATACATCTCCTAATGGCAAAAGTTGTAATAACCAAGATGAGCTCGCTTGTGCAGTTCAAGTTGATCCAACAGACCTTAACAGTTCTGGAACATCTTTCGACTCGAGCAAAATAGCAATCGAAGCAACTTCTACCAGCTCTGGATACATTCCTTCGTTGGAACCTGGGTATAGCCCTATGCAGTTTAATCCGATTAATCGAAATTAGAGATTCGACTTGCATCAATTAATAGTGGCCCTATACAGGGCCACTATTATCGTAAATTAACGTGGATTTTGAGGAATTCCTGCTATCCTCACAATATCTGCCGGCAGAGGTAATGCATACCGGTTTTCGTTGGGCAAAAGCCTGTATTCTTTCCCATCGACTACTCTTTTTAAGACGATCTCCTGCCCTTCCAGATTTAATCGTTTGATATCCATCCACCTCAGCCCTCGATAGACCAGCTCTTTCCGTCTTTCGCTTAATATCACTTTCAGCACCTCCCCCGCCTCCGTCAAAAGATAAGGTTTATAGGTTCCTGATTTATATCGCGTCGCCAAAAGTTTATTAAGATCTGCTTGCGCTTCCACCAACTTGCCCGCCCGCGCCAGGCATTCCGCTCGGACCAGATACATTTCATCTGTGGCCACGCCGCCAAATAAAAGCGTACTTCCCGAGTATTGCCCCTTAAAATTAACTGTGTTAGCTGCCAATTTAAAATAAGCCTGCTTCCGCAGATCATTAGGGTCATAAGAACGATACAGCGTAGAATCAATATTCGAATACGCATTGGTCAATATGGTTGCCTTCAGTTCCATATAGAATGTAGTCTCTTTATTGAATAAACTAAAGGGAAAAGCGGCCGTCAATTTCACCTCATTGCTGTTATTGTAATCAAGAAGCTCATTTCGTCGTTGCAAATAAAGGTCGGCGTATTTTAATGCTAGATCATATTGACGCATCGACAGGTGGGCTCTTGCCAAAACCCCATATACGGCTGGCTTACTTGGCTGCACCACATGATCCGATTCCAATGGCAGAAGCGAAATCGAAGTTTCCAGATCTGCGATCACTTTTTTATAACTATCCTCCACGGAGGCCCGTACAGATTTTACATTAAAATCCGATGTTTCCCGAAGAACAATACCTAGATCCGTCTCAGCGGTATTCTGCTGAAAGCCTTTGGCATAAGTCCACAACAAACTGAGATAACTATTCGCACGAAAAAATAGGGCAACGCCTTTAATACCATCCCATTTTGCAGCATTCTGTTCATTTCTATCAATTTTATCAAGACGCTCCAATACGAGATTAGCTATATATACAACATTGTACATGCTCGACCAATCATTGGAAAAATTATATTGGGAGTCCTCCCAGATATAATCCAGCTTCTCCATGTCATTCAATCCTTTATAATTGTTTTCAGGAACATAATAATCATCGCAGGCCTTTTCACCACGTGAACAAAAATTATTGTTCATTACACGTACATTGTCCAGTAGTTTCTGTAAGTCATCCAGTTCTTTGGGTACAACCAATTTATTATTGGATTGTACATCCAAATATTTATCACAAGCCCCGAAAATTAGTGTAGCAAAGCCCAGGGTTATACTTATAATTATTGTTTTCATCTCTTAATAATCTATTTGAATTCCCAATGAAAATGTTTTTGGAGGGGTTAGACGATATGCAAATTCAGGATCAATATGTTGCCTATTAGCTTTCCAGATTACACCTAGGTTAGCAATATTTCCATACAGCCTAAATTTCATTTCGTTCTTGCCAGGTACCCTATGTTCCCAGGCGGCATTAATATATTCCAAGCGGATATGGTCTCCTTTAAGTATCTGGATTTCTGATTGGGTATAAAAAGCACTGAGATTATCATTTATCGGATACTCCATTTTAGGCATGCTGGTCTGCTTTTCATCGCCAGGCTTCATCCAGCGATTTTCAAAATCGGGATAAGCCACACCCTGCTCGAAGAGTGAGTAGTAAGACGTGGACGGCTTTTGAAAATAATAATCAGCTTTAAAGCTCATGTTAAAAGACATCGAAAATGCTTTCCACGCAAAAGTATTGATGAGATTGCCAAACAGCTGGGGTTTGGAGGAACCAATAAAGACAATACTTTCTGAATCCGAAGCGTTTTGTAGAGACGCATTTCTGATCTTGAGATATTCTGTGCTGACTTCACCGTTCAGGTATCCCTGTGGCTGCCCCTTTTCATTCAGTCCAGCCCATCGATAAGCCGCTATTGCATTTAAAGGTCGTCCTACTATCGGCGTGATACCATTGCCATTACCGAGAAAATTGCCGAGCCCTTGGTTCACACTTCTATAATATGCGGTCGTTTTGTTCTTATTCAGGCCTACTACCAGACTCGTACTCCATTTGAGCCTATTTATTGTATTAATACTATTCAGAGCCAGATCGAGTCCATGACCACGCATGGCGCCGACATTTTTAACCACTGTTGCCTGTGCTCCCCATGTTGTATAATCATAATCTGTGGTACCATACAGGTCTTTTCCATTTTTCACATAATAGTCAACACTGCCTGAGATCCGGTTTTTAAGTAACGCATAATCCACTCCTAGATTGAAAGTTCCGACCTTCTCCCATCGGAGTGAAGGATCATTTAGGTTTCGGATACTCAACATGGGGTAATTCGTATATCGTGCTGTCTCGATATTTGCAATGGGTTCGGGCGTCCTGGTCAGATCAACGTTACCACTGTAACCAAATGTGGCTCTGAGCTTGAGATTATCCAACCAAGGCAGCTCCATAAATTGCTCTTTGCCGAGATCCCAAAAACCACCCACAGACCATAGTGGTGACCATTTATCATTTGTATTGGCTCCAAATATATTGGCTCCATCCTGCCTAAAACTGAAAGAAATGCCATATTTCTCCTTCCATATATCAGAAAAATTGATGTATGTTGAAACAAACCTATTGACCGTTTTTGTGAAATCCGGACTTCCCACTATTGTTTGTAATAGTGCGTCGGGACTCGTGCGGTAAAGGTTTATAAAGTCAACAGCCTGCGAAGTCAGGGGGATACTGTTGTATCCATACACAGTATAGGCTCCTCCACGCTGCGTATTCTGCCGCATCTCCGCACCAACGATGCCAATTAAGTGGTGCGCACTCAATCGTTGATCTAAATTGAGCTGACTACGCACGGTGTACGACTGCCCCTCACTTTCACCAATTTTATTAATTCCCGCACGCGGCACCGGATAGCTTACTTTTCCAGTCACCGGATCCACCTGTGTAAATTTATTGATCAACAGTCGAGCACTATAACTTTCCATTTCACTTAAAAACTCACTCTTGGAAGCCTGCTTTTGATATTGTCCTGAAGCGGTTAACTTGAGGTAGGGCAAGATCTGATAAGATATACCGGCCGATGCAAAGAGCTCAGTCAAGTTTTTGGTAGTCTTCGAATAGTTATATTCCGACAGCGGATAGTAAGACCAGTCTAAATAATAAGCACCAAAATTCTGGTCGAGATACGACCTTCTAAAATCCCCGTCAAACGATATTTCCTTACCGTTATTATCAAAGAACTGCATATAGGGAACCGATTTGCTACCATAGCTCAGGCTGGAATAATCAGGTCTCCCCGATTGATCCCTATGATCGGTATAGTTCACATTCAGATCGACCTGCAGGTTTGCGATCGGACGATAACTATTTGAAAATAGCAGATTCCATTTTCTATTTCGGCTATCCAATTCAGTTGTTGTTTTCGTGTAGCCTAATCCTAACCCATAACTGCTTTTTGCATTGCCACCGGCGATATGCAAATTATACTGCATGGACATCGGTGATCTATAAAAAGCGTCTGAATAATTCTTCAAACCGTCCTGCGCCAAGAGGTTATTGATTGCTTCTGCGGAGTCCAATGACGAAATCTTTCCATTTTTTGTACGGTCCAAAATATCAATTACGGGGGTCATTGCTACATAAGGAAATGATTGTAGAAAAACATCATAATGTCCCCCATCGAACAGCATCTTTTCAATAGCTATAAAATCAGCATTCGGAACCTGATATAGCTGCGACAGATTTGGGCGATCTTTAAAGATCATCGTACTTCCAAACGTAATTTTATTGCGGGTATTTGTCCCTATCATACCTTTCTTGGTGGTCAGTACAATTACACCATTTCCTGCCCGGGCGCCCCATATAGCACTCGCCGCAGCATCTTTCAAAACCGTAGCCGACTCGATCATCGCGGGGTCTATGTTGGTAATATCACCCTCATAGATAAACCCGTCCAGCACAATTAAAGGATCAAGATTACCGTTAATGGTACTTAGTCCCCGAACAGAAACATTTAGCTTCTGCTGCATAGCATTTTTGATCGGCTGATTGTCAAAGCGAATAGCGGGTACAACATTGTTAAGACGCTGCAGGATATTGGTCCCTACCTGCTGATCCAACATTTTTCGGGAAATTACATTTATAGCCCCCGTGACTTCGTTTGCCCGAAGTGTCTGATAGCCGGTATTCACCTGTACCTCCTGCAAATAGTTTTCTTCCTTTTGAAGCAATATCACTGCATTATCTCTAAAATAACCTCCGGCCACAGTGCGGCCGTGATATCCCACCAAACTGACTGTCAACGAGTCCCTATCGACAACACCAATTAAAGCAAACTGCCCCTTGTCATCAGTACGCGTTACCTGCTGTTTATTCATCACGCGAATGTTGGCATTCGGCACAGGAGATCTATCCGTACTATTTAGTATGCGTCCTTTAATCTCCATCCGTTGCATCTGCTGAGCCTTGCCCAGCAAGATGCTTACGCTGCATAGCAGCGTTAATAATCCAACTTTCATTACTTCGGACTAGTAGATTGGATAAACTAAAGGATAAGTTCTGTATTCTTTCACAGCACTAAACACTATCCCTCTTTCGTTCAGAAAAGTTAACTTTTCTTGTTCTGTCCACCGGACAAAGCCAGCAGGTATGGTGATATCGATATTAAAATTTTCCTTCTCTTGCAGTTCAGTCGGAAGATCAAAAGCATAAAAGAGATTCTGCAGAAACAGACCGATAGGGATATTCTGATAGAAAGCCTCTTCACCTATCCCTTGAAACCGTGCAATTGAAGCCTTTCCACTGGTAAGAATGTTTTTGATCTTATCGGAGAATCGTATTTTATACAGTTCGATGCTGTCGCTTTTACGCGCAACAGCAATTTTAAAATAGTTCTGAAATTCTCGATAAAAAATATCCGCAAATTGTGAGCTGGATACCGAGTCATCGGTATAAAACTGATACCAATACTTATTTTGGGTGCTATTTACATTCAACAACTTTTCTTTGAATTGTCTACCGAGACGAGCATCTATGACCAGATCATTTTGTCGGAATCCTTTGAGCGCCTGCCCATAGGCTTGAAAGAGCATAAACTGTAGACTCTGATTGCCCATTTGAAGGAACGTTGTCCCATTCTTATGATTCAGATTCGGGTAAACAGGCAGGTAATGTTCCCTATATCCTCCAAATGCAGAAATGTAATGCACCCCCACAGTATCCAGTAGCGGTTCAGCAGCACTTCGAGTGAGGTTTTTATAATTGCCTTCGTTCTTTAACACGGCATTTCCATCCAGCAAAGCCTGAATATTTTTGTCCGTCAAAGAATGCGAGCTGGTCATGGCAATAAAGACACCATATGTATCAACTACCGCCAATGCAGGTAGGGTATTATGCGCAAACAATGCGGTAAATATGGTATCATCTAATACTGTGGGTAGAGAGGGCGTAAAATTAAAATCAGCTTTAAATTTCTCAAATCTTGTCTTTATCCGTTTTGCTGTATCTTTATTCCGCTTACTATTGACCATTATAACCTGTATGTTAGCCGGAAAACGCTGCTGTATCCATTCCATTTTAGGAATACCTTCAATGCAGCTCGGACAACCTGTTGACCAGAAGTCTAAAAAGATCAGCTTCCCTTTCAGATCAGCGAACTTGATTGTTTTCTTTTTCCCATTAAAATAATGGAGTTCAAGCGACTGGTTCCATACCGCATCTGGAACCTTATCGCCCGGCTTTAGCGCAACAAGATTGGAGAGCCCATCGGTCCCGCTGTCCTTGCGGGGCGTCTGAGCCGATAAACTAAACATAGAAACTAAACATAAAAACAAGCATGACAAAACCATGCGATGCGCACGCTTATAATCTGCAACAAATAAAAAACATTTTAAAGCCTGCTGAACAACTAAACCTATTGATCCAAGCAAAGTATTGGCTCGCAACACCAAAGCCTTGCAGATCGACTTAAAGAACCATAAAACAGATCGTTCAGATTCTACTTCATAAGTCAATCTAGCATTTCCCACCTGCTGAAAAGCTTGCTTTTGTTGTGTGGGTCTTGTGCAATCGTTTAGTTGTCCTTGTGTATAACAAGGGCTTAGCAAGGGTGAACCTAGGGTCGCGCTATAGTCAAGCTTGTGTGTTTCTTGTGCCAAGCTATAGTCGACCATTACCAGATTAATTCCTGCCGAATTTTTACATTTCATCGGATTTTCATCGAGTCTGCATCGGGTTTTGATCGGTGTAACCCGATGAGATCCCGATGAAAACTCAATACCAATAGCATGAAAGGCAGAAGTTGGGGCGAAGTTGGTCAGGCAAAAGTCCGAAGAAGGTGATACCTTTTCCTCTCTTCGGCTGGCCTTCGGCTCAGCTTCGAGACTTCTTCGGGACATGGTCGAGACATGTTCGGGAGCTCTTCGACTCGGCTTCGGCAGGGCTTCGAGTACGCTTCGACTCCTACCCGAAGCGCAGTCGAACAACAGTCGAAGCATTCCCGAAGATGAGGCGACGCTGATACGACGCAGTGTCGAACGATCCTCGAACAAAACCCGAAGGCTGCCCGAAGAATCTGCTTTTTTTAGAAGTTTCTGAGCGCTAATCGTACAGCGCTTTTTTAGCAGGATCGAGGGACCTTTAAAGTACGTTTTTCCTTGTCTAATTTTCTTACGCAAATTTTGCGTAATTAGTACTATATCTGTGCTTAAGTAGTGCTTCACAGGTACTTGAAATATATAGGTTATATAGCCCTTTAATAAGGCTAAAAATTTCAGGATATTCATTATTTTTTTGTCAGTGGTTACTTTGATAACCTACTGAAAAACTCCGCGACCTTTTTGCTCAATTCTAGCTCTTTTCCGATGCGCTCTTCAGCTTCTGCTGAAAGTTGCATTTTACGCAGGTCTATATGGCGATAATTGGCGACATTGTAGGCGATCAATACGCGATACAATGCAGTTGCAAATTCCTGCATTTCCTCATCTTTCAGGAGCCTATTCTCTCCTGAGCCACCATCAAGATACGTGCTCAATAGTTGCAGTATATTAGCAGAAATAGCATCTAAGGCATAATGATTCCAGAATGCCTCAATCTCCTTTATAGGGGTGTAATCGACCTTATGGACATCATAAATCATCCAGTCAAAAGCAAATTGTAGTGCTAAAATCCTGTTCATTTTTCAGTAAGTCTTCGTAACCGAAAGTACATAGCATCCCCTCTCCGATCGAAATCAGCTTTTTATTGGGAGCCTGATGTTACTCAGTTCACATTAGTAATAATTAATTCATTCTGGGAGCCAGAGCGCGTTTGATTGAGGGGTCACACAGGTGTATAATATTGGCGTTACGCGTTCCATGGCAAAGAGAAGCCAAATCTAATTTGGCCAAACCAGCCGAGCTACTCGGGGGCTGTGATGATGTTCTTTGATCTTTGTTTTTTGTTCATAACTCGTTTGATTTATAAAAACGAGTCTTTTTTAGTAGGTATTAGAGACGGCAATGGCGCGACATCCAACCCACTGTTAACGAGGCCCTGAGAAGCCCATGGAACGAGTAAGCGGGACGCCACGCCATTACCGACGGGCGCTTGATCCACTTATCGCCTTGTTCCATTTGAAATTTCTCAGGTTTCGTTAACAAGACTCATAAGTGCATCCACCTATTAAGATGATGCAAATGTATTGTTTTAATATGCTAAAGACAAATAATTCATCCCAAAAGTGGCTTTAAATATTATTAAAGCAGTTTTTATTGACAAATAATCGTATCTTTATATCAAAGGTACCGAATTTGATTTTGGTAACAAACGGGTAACTTACCCGTATTTTACGGATTTATTTTAATCAGGTAATTATGAGTGTTGCATTTCAAGATGAAAGAAAAATTAAACAAGGTGAAGTTGTGGCAAAGCTTCGTAGGATGCAAGGAATTAAGCAGGATGCGTTAGGTAAAATGTGTCCAAGTAATTTTTCTCAACAGAAAATATCAGATCTCGAAAGTCAAATCGTTATTGAGGAACCTACCCTTGAAGAATTAGCTACAGCACTAGGTGTCACTGTCGAATTCATCAAAAATTTTAATGATGATAACGCTATCTATAATATTCAACACAATCATGATTTTAAAGATCATGCCGTCGCACATCAAAACCATCAACCAATATTTAATGAAACTCCCAAATTAACGTCGCTTTTAGAAAAACTCATTCACGATGATGAAGTTAAAACTAAAGCTATCTTGGATTTGACCAAAGTTGTTGCTGATTTGACGGAAGAGGTGAAGAGGTTGAAGGGTGAAAATTGATCCGCTATTATAAGGAGGTATTTTAAACGAGCTATTGAGATATCGAAAGACATGTAGCATAGCTCGGTAGCCTCGTGCTTCGTTCGGGACGACGAAGTGGTAGGTTCGAAACCTGACACCCCGACTGAGAAGCCTACAAAGGCGGTCAAAACCCCTCTAATCGTATGATTAGAGGGGTTTTTCTTTTTTTCTTACCCCAATCTGTTCAAGTAAAACCAAAGAAAAGGTGACCTATTCGGTTACCCATTTTCTATTCCTAATTTTGGGTCACCAGAAATGACTCAAATGTCTAAAAATCAGTTTATTGTAGTTGTTTGTTTTGATGCTTTTTGTACCTGTTTGATACAAGGTTTTTGCCGATTGGTGCCCCCTTTTCATATCAAACCAAATCAGATAGCACCAAAACACGGATATGCAACCATTAAAATTAGTTGATATGAACACACAGCATTGCACATTCGGGGTTATCTTTTACCTCAAGAAACAGAAAACAACAACGCAGGGAACGACTCCCATCTATGCGAGGGTAACAGTGAACGGAAAACGTACGGAAATATCCGTCAAACGTTCCATTGCCTTATCGGGATGGGATGTAAAGAAAGGCTTGGCAAAGGGAAGCCGTCAAGAGACGGCAGAACTTAACCGCTTTCTTGACCGCTTCAAGGCAAAAATCATTGATGCCTACCAAGAATTGGTATTATCGGGCAGTACGGTAGACGGTGCGGTCATCCGTGAGCGTGTAACGGGGGCTTCAAAATCAGAGCCAACGCTCGGCGGTCTAATGGAGTACCATAATAATGAGCAGGGGAGCAAACTTGCACACGGTACGATGAAGAACTATTATACCACGCAAAGCTATATCAAACGCTTTCTGAAAGAAAAGTACCGCCGTACAGACATGGCACTTTCGGAACTAAGCTATACGTTTATCTCCGATTTTGAACATTATCTGCGCAACTACAAACCGAAAGACCATCATAGACCGTTGAACAACAACGGTATCATGAAACACATCGAGCGTCTCCGCAAGATGGTAAACATGGCGGTCACGATGGATTGGCTTGCAAAAGACCCGTTTGCGAAGTTTAGGAAACATTATGACAAAGTGGAACGTGAAAGCCTAACAAAGCAGGAACTTGCCAAGCTCGAAAAGAAACGGTTTAGGGTTGAGCGTTTGCAACAGGTACTGGATATGTTCCTGTTCAGTTGCTATACAGGACTTGCATATATAGACCTTGAAGAACTCACGCCCGATAATATCATTACGGGCATAGACGGCGACCTATGGATATATACAAGTAGGGCAAAGACGGACACAAGTGTCCGCATTCCCTTGTTGCCAAAGGCAAGGGAACTGATGGGAAAGTACCGAGATGACCCGAGGGCAATCAGCAACGGTACTGTATTCCCCGTTATCTCCAATCAGCGGATGAACGGCTACCTAAAGGAAATAGCGGAGATATGCGAAATAAGCACAGACCTTACGTTCCATATCGCACGGCATACGTTTGCCACTACCGTAACTTTGAGCAATGGAGTGCCAATAGAGAGTGTATCGAAGATGCTCGGACACACGAGCATCCGAACCACGCAGATTTACGCAAAAGTGGTGGAACAAAAGCTAAGCGAGGATATGCAGAACCTAAGGGAGCGCATGGCATCGGGAAGCTAAAAAGACCTCCGTTCCCCGAAAACCATCAAATTTAGTGTAATTTATTAGGGTAGTCCAATTGGGGCTACCCTATTTTATGAAATGTCAATATTGTTTTCTTTTATAATGCTCTTTAACAGAAAAACAAGTCGTTTTTGAGATTCAACAAGTTCTTCGATCAGTTTTACAAGTTTGGTAAGATGCCTTAACGAATCTACACTTGGATGATATGGCCTATTTTCTTTTTTACATGTTAATATATCAGTCGGTTTGGTCGACTAGTGTAACGGCATCATCAGATTTGAAATCTCTTACGGCTAGTGTGAGTAAATAAATTCCAAGATAATTTTTTATAGCAAGTACATGTGTCATTGTCACTGCAGTTTCAGGGGGGACATTATTATTTAGTAAATAATTACCCAAAGACATCGTCTGGTCATATGTTTCGCTCCCTGCTAATAATCCTTTGATTTGGTTAAACCCCACTGATTCATAGTCTTCTGGTTTTTTTAGTTTTTGGTATTTGATAATGGTTTTCCTATAGCATCTAAATAGAATAATAAAAATGTCCAGTTCGAATCTTAAATGTACATCATTTTTTGCGATAAGAGACAGGGAATGCATATAGTGCTGAAAGGGTTCAAAGTCGTGAGTATTATAGCTCTTCAACATGTATCGGTTAACGATCTCACTTAGATGCAAATGCTGAAGGCTTAAAGGAGCCCGGCTTTCAGGCCATTTTAGGTTGGTGACTAGACCAAGCTGAACTTTTTTATTGCATTCTAGGTCGCGGATTCTTTCATAATATTTATCTAGGTCAACATTGGTATTCCACCAGAACACCCCGTTGGTAGCGATATTTAACGAAGTAACATAGACTCTACACACAAAATAGCCATAATGCCATAAAGACGTAATAGACACTTGTTTACTTAGTAATACATTTATAATCAATATGTTGTTATCTCCTCCCTTATTTAACTGAAACATCTCGGAAGTTTTATTATAATCAGTCAGAATAGCGGGTCGTATGGAATGAAGAGAACTAATCACCTTAATTTTAATTTCCCACTTTTTTGTGTTTTCTTCTTCGTCATTGAATTCGGCCTTTCGCCCAAGCTCTTGCTTCAATAATTTTGTTAGCTCTAAATCCTCTTTCTCGAATTTTTCAATTATCCACTTGACCCATAGCTTAACATCCCCTTTTTCTATTAGAGCTTTTTGGCCTTCTTCCCCGAAAATAAATGATCTTTTCTCCGGCTTGTCACTATAAGCCATAAACTTAGTCAGTTCTTCGGAAGGCTCTCTATTTGTTATTTCATCTGTTTTAGCCATCTCCAATCTTGTTGTTACAAATGAAAGCAGTGTTTGCAACTCCTCGTCGGAAATCTTTTCGTGGGCAGGTAAGCTATCGTCAAGTTCGGTATATAGTGATTGTAGTCTTCTTTGATGGATATGGCTCGCAAATGATCTGTTCTCATTCAAATGCTTGGTAGTTAGTACTTCTTGACCCATAAATGGCCACCATATTGCCCAAAATATTTTTTTGACGTGTTCGTCAATAACTAGAAGTCTATCCTCGCTATTGGATTTTTGAGCGTTGCAATAGTTGAACCAAGCAATAGTTGCTTTGCCAATCTCTTCTAATGATAGAGTGCATAAATGGTAAGCAATGTGATTAGCAGTAACCAAAGTTTTGGCTGATTCCAACGCTGTATGTGCATTTTCAATACACAATTTTCTAAAAGAGATAAAATGGTCTAAGCTGTTCATATACTCTTATTTGTTGTTGCCAGCAAGTTACCTAAATAAATTCTTTCCAAGTTTCTGTATCACTTTTTGTTTTGGATTTTTCTGATTTGCTCAGCCCAGTTAAGCTGCTAGGGAGAAGGAAAAGGAAGAAACAACGCTGGTTGAATATTACAATTTAAAGGTTTTCAAACGAAGGCCGTTCGTGCAATATTGGTTGATAAACATTTGTTGGGGGTGTAAAGCGCTCTTATTCATATGAAGCATTAAAAAAAGTATTTTACCTTTTTGGCTACCCAGTTAGTTTGTATTGCTTATTTTTGATTCTGAAATGATGTTTAAAAATCGAACCCTTACACAAATAGCCGATATGATCTGTGGTAACTATGCCCCCGAACAATCCTACTTTGTTTATCGCAGCAGTAAGTTTTTGACAGAGTTTTTTGGTGATGCTGGAACAGAATATGAACATGATGGGTCTACAAGAGGTATTTGGGTTACTGAAACATTAAAGGCAATTCTTTCAGAACCAACTAGTAGTACTGATTTGCCAAGCGATGTTTTTTTGCGAGTAATCCAAAACCTTATGGATCCGTCTGATGCTCTCAATGAAGACAACCGAAGAGTTAACGCGCTCGAGATGCTAAATAATGTGCTTTCAAGAGAAGGTTTTGAGGCTTTTTACGCAGAGGATAGGAAGTGCTATTTAAAACATAGTGCTTCTAACAAAATTCTTAAGGCATCAGAAAATCCCCATAGACCTCTGACAAGAGCAGAGGTAAAGCGCAGGGAGATTTTGCAAGCATTTCTCAATATTTGCAGTGAAGATACCCTGATAGAAGATGTACTGCTACCCCTTTTTCGGCAACTGGGGTTTTATCGTATCACAGCACCGGGACATAAGGATAAAGCTCTGGAATATGGAAAAGACATATGGATGAAGTTTATGCTTCCCACACAGCATATGTTATATTTTGGAATTCAAGTAAAAAAAGGAAAGTTAGATTCTGCAGGAACTTCAAAATCAGGCAATGCCAATATAGCAGAAATATATAATCAAGTTTTAATGATGATAGGTCATGAGATATTTGATCCAGAGATTGGTAAAAAAGTTCTAGTTGATCATGCCTTTATCGTAGCGGGTGGTGAGATAACAAAGGCTGCTAAGAATTGGCTCGGTGGAATGTTAGATAATTCCAAGCGAAGTCAAATAATGTTTATGGACAGGGAAGATATTCTAAACTTATTTATCGTTAATAATTTACCGCTCCCACCTTCATCGCTACCTGTCTCTGAAGTCGAGGACAACGATGATAGTTTGCCTTTTTAAAACACTCGTTATGTTTATTTTATATACTGAACGTGTAAATCTATAACAATATGATTGAGCCCTTTGATGAATTAGATTGGACAATGAGTTTCTTCGACAATGCAATCGACTTGCATATTGAAGAAATAGACCGTGTCAGAAATTTTGTTTTTCTATGGAACATTTTTGAAACATTTGGTTGTAATAAACATTGTGACATAAATTCAATAGGAGCGATTGTTGAAGAGATAAACAACAGAGAACTTATCCAAAATGAGAGTTTCGCTACTTATATTGACTATTTCTCTAACCGATATTATAATCCAAACGGTGACACCAACTATAGTGTTGAAGGATTACAATTTAGAGCATCTAATAACGATCAGAACGCAAAAAAACAGGTCATTGCTGTGTTGACAAGACAACAGACTGAGCCCAAAGAGGTCTTGAAAGCACTCTTATTCATTTTGTATCGATTTAGAAACAATCTTTTTCATGGCAATAAAGAAATTGTAAAGTTAGACACGCAGATTGATAACTTCATCAGTGCCAATGGCATTTTAAGAGAAGTACTTACGATTATGAAAAGAAACCATTTGACAATTTAAGGTTTTGCGACCGCCACAATCCAATAGGCCTTTTCTACCTTCATTGCTTGCCACCTATTGGAAGAGATCTTTGCACCTAATATTGCTTCATAGTCCACCAGAAAGTTCGACATTTCCCAACTTTCCTCTAATTATCAATACAACTATAAACCGATATTCAATCCATTTGATAAATGGGCAGAGGAAATAGAAGAAAACTGGAAACTTTACGAGCGTTTATTAAAAGGGGAATAGAAAAGACAGAATTACAGGAAAAGCTACTTGAAAAAGCAAATGAGAAATACCTTTCCTATTTTTTACAATTGGCCCTTTATATGGTATATTTATCTGTTCACCAACAGATAAAGTCCATGAAAGACCGTACTTATTTCCGCACACGTCCACGCTTTGGCAAAGCACACATCTATGATATCGGTATGCCTTTCTTTTGGTGGAAAGGACATTATGACCTACATTTCCTAAAAAGGCTTTACGAACGCACACAGGATGAATTTGGGGCGTACTATGACCACCATCTGCAGTTCTTTTTGCAGGAGAACAAAGAAGCGTCCGAAAGCGAATTTTTCAGACACGTGAACGAAATTGTGAGCGATGAACTTAACAAGCTAATAGCAGACGATAAACGGGAATCCAAATCAAAGCACAAAAGCATCGTACAGCAGAAAAAAAAGCTAAGGGCATTCCTTGACCATCTCGCTTCGATAGACCAATGGAATACCACCAAGACAAAAGACGAAATTATAGCAGAAAAGGAAAGCGAAATTAAGGAGTTAAAAGAAATCGTGGTGCAACTTACCAAAGAACTCAAAGAAGCTCAAAAACTCGAAACCGAGGGTTACATCGACATCCCCGAGGGCTACGTTTTAACGGTTGTCGACCTTTTTGTGAAATTAAGGAAACAGGAGTTAAAGGACGGACGTGAGTTGGTTTTCTCCCAATTTGCTACGGTATGGGTGAAGATGATATGCCGATACTTCCGAGAAGACAAACAACCCATTAGTACCGATACTATAAAACGGTATTTTCCGGCAGACCTCAGAGATTTGAAGAAAAAATATGCCGAAATACCATCAAAAAATAAGCTTTTCGACATCGTTCCAACAAAAAAAAGACGTTTGTAACGATAAACCTTTAAATCAACCTAAACCTAGACAATTTCTTAACTTTCTGAAAACCAATACGGAATCATATCAAAAATGACCATCCGTAAAGCAACGGTCATGACCGTATTACCCTATTCCATTCCTTTGTGCCAAAAGCGGACGGAAACATACCATTTGTTTCCGTCCGCAGGGTAACAGGTTTTTTAACGATAACACAAAGGAGGAAAGATGAACGTAGAGCTTATCACGAGGGATGACCTCGAAAAATTCAAAAAGGAACTGTTGGAGGAAATCAGAAAGCACAGTCCCCACCCAAGAAAACACGGACAGGAGCCGAGGGCATGGCTCAAAAGCTACGAGGTGCGCAAGTTGCTCGGCATATCCGCAGGCACGTTGCAGAACCTACGTGTGAACGGCACATTGCCGTACAAGAAAATCGGCGGACTGATGTACTACAAGTACGAGGACATCCAAAAGCTGATGGAGGGAGGTGAAGATGGAGAATAGCATCTGCAAAGAGCGGAAAGGGGGTGAAATAATGGTATATCGAAACAATGATATAATGGTAAATCCAGCTATACAGTTAGCTACTTATCTGTCCGTGCAGATAAGTAGTGACCAAAGGCAGGTTTCCAGCTGGAAAGATTTTCGGAAAGAACACCGGAAAGACAAGCAATCCGCAGTCAGTTCTCCAAAGGTAAACCTTTGTCGCCCTGTAGGGAGCAAGTTTATTTTTTTGCAATGCAAAAAACCGTTTCCCCACGCTCCGCAGTGTGGGGAACGGCGGATGCTCCCGATGGTCGCAGTCCGTAAACTTGGGGAGGTTTGTCAATGAAAAAATTGGCAAAGGAAAAAGGCATGGACGGAAAAACACGCAAGCGTGGCCGTCCGAAAAAAGCCATCACCCGAAGCGTTTCGCTCGTGGTCAGGATAACCCCTACCGAACGTTTGACGATTGCAGGGAAAGCGAGAAACGCAGGCTTGCGGATAAGCGATTGGTTTCGGCAGTCCGCAAAGACTGCCATAATAAAACCAAGGCTGTCAACAGAAGAAACAGAACACTTGCGCACGTTGTCGGGCATGGCAAACAACCTTAACCAGTTGACCAAACTTGCACACAAGGGAGGGTTTGTGTCAATCATGGCGAGTCTGCGCAGTTTGCTGAACGAAGTGGAGTGGTTAATGGAAAGGATTGGTAAGGATGATAGCTAAGGTAATTACGGGCAAGAGTTTCGGTGGTTGCGTGCGCTACCTGTTGGAACGAGAAAAGTCGTTTGTTCTGGATTCGGCAGGCGTTAGGGATTATGAAGTGAAAGCCACCATTGCCGACCTCAACGCACAGCGAAAGATGCGCCCACAGCTTGGCAATGCCGTGGGGCATACCGTGCTTAGTTGGAGCAACGAGGACGGGGATAAACTTACCTTAGAGAAGATGGCAGAACACGCAAGGGAATACATGGAGAAGATGGGCATCAAGAATACCCAGTACCTTCCGTACTGCATACGGATAAAAAACACCCACACGTACATATTGTGTACAATCGTGTGGACAATAACGGCAAGACCATTGGCAACTATAACCATTGGCACAAGAGCCGAAAGGTATGCAGGGAAATGACAGAATATTACGGCTACCATCTCCGGCAAGGGCAAGGCAAAGGTAAACAGGCAGGCACTTCGTGGCAATGATAAACTACGTTATGCCATACACGATGCCCTTAAATCCGTCATGGCGAAAGCCACCACATGGAAACAGGTGGAAACGATGCTTGCAAGGCAGGGTATCGACATCCATTATAAGTACCGTAGCGGTACAAGCGAGGTGCAGGGCATTTCCTTTGAAAAGGATAATGTGAAATTCAAAGGCTCGGCAATCGACCGCAAATTTAGTTTCGTCAGTATGGAGAAACAGTTAAGCCACAATCGGGGAACGGAAATATTACAGTCCGCTACACTTGCCGACCAGATAAGGGAAATGCTACAACCGCAGGAACAGCGGTCGGAAACATACGAAACGGGAATGGGCTTGCTCGGTGACCTATTGAATATGCCCGCCTCGATAGAACCCGAGCCCGACCCTATGTGGCGCAGGAAAAAGAAGAAGCCGGAGGAAGAAAAATCAAGAGGAATCAGCAGATAAAACACGAAAAAAATGAACGAACAGGAATTACAGAAGACCCTAAAAGACCAACAGGATATAATGGTGAGTATGGACGAACGTGTGCAACAACTCGAAAAAAGGCAGTCCGAAACCAAAGACTACTCGGCAGAACTGGCCGATATAGGCAAGAAATTGGAAAGTAATATAAAGGATGAAACGCTTGTCGGACTGAAAGCATCCATCCTAAAGTACGCCAAGGCAACCGATAGCCTTGTCACCGCTTTGGACGAACAAAAGAAGCTGATAAATGAAATGCCACAGCGGATAAAGGTCGATGTGGAGCATCGTATCACAGGACGACAGCGACCGTATATTATTACGGGTGCTGTATTGGCACTTGTATCGGTACTTTCTCTTTTCGCCAGCTTTCAGCTTTGGCGATCAAACTCCGCTCTGCACGACAGCGACATCAAAATCCGAATGGTGAGGTTGTTTTATCCACAGGTGTCATTGGATATTGATTCCATTTATAACAACAATCCCAAACAACTTAAAATTTGGGTAAAGCAGGAGGAAGAAAGATTAATTGCTATTAGAAAAGCCGAAGAAAGCGCAAGGCAATCCACGCAGGACGCGGAGCGAGCAAAAGAAAAATTGCAACGGCTGAAAGGTGAGGACAAGCAAAGCGGGAATCAATAGGTTGTTTTTATTTTCTATGATGTTTATTTAAGAGGGCTTAAGGTTGTAAATCCCATGTTCTGCTAACATTTTGAACGGGTCAAATTGGGAATACTCTCCTATAACAATATTGTCAATGGGCAGTAATGACTCAAATGGAAATCTTAGCCCTCTTTTACCCTTTTTAAAAGCATCATACCCCCAAGCGATTAAGAGGTTTCATTATATTTTCTTACAATATACACGGGGTCTATAGCTTGGTAAGTAAATATTTGCCATTCTAATTCATCGTAAAATTTTTTTTCATCCATGGAAGCTATTTCTTTTATAAAATCATAATCTAAAAGATTACTATCCATTTGGCAAACATTGTTGATAAGATGCTTATGAAACATAAAGGATAATCCATTTTGGCTCGAAATAAGGTTTATCTCTTCATAATTCTTTTGAATCAAGGCTTCATGTCGAGGTCTTTTTCCTAACTGAAAATAGAACACGCGATGATCCAAGAACCATGGTGTTTTGGTTTTTATTGGAATAATATGGTAGTGATTCATACTCTTTTGTATTATTAAAATAAAACTGGTTCAAGCAAATATGAGCTATAAATTATTGTTCATTATAAAGGCTTGATATTAGCCAAATAATATCCGAATTATTTTTGATAAATTACCATAATAAAAGAGGATAAAAGCAAGTGTCCAAAGAATAAAAACCAAAAATATTTAGTATTCTTGTGTGACAACAACCATTTGTATTAACAGTGGGCTGTAATAATAAAGAACTAAGACCGAAACCGACAATATGCCAAATGAAAATCTAATTTTAGCAGTCTCAGCAGACGGAAAAGAAATA
Organism: Sphingobacterium sp. HSC-15S19; assembly: GCF_050433745.1. Lineage (NCBI taxonomy): Bacteria > Pseudomonadati > Bacteroidota > Sphingobacteriia > Sphingobacteriales > Sphingobacteriaceae > Sphingobacterium > Sphingobacterium sp. HSC-15S19. The sequence goes on along the minus strand of NZ_JBNPWQ010000001.1, from coordinate 110,421 downwards.
GATGTTAAACATTGTCGTGAGTTTTTGAAAACGAAAGACAAAGAGAAACTTGCGAACTTTATATATGATAGGCTTTATGGACGCTATATAAGACCATTTGACTATACATCTGATGATTATATAAAAAATTATAAAAACGGATTTGCAATAATGACAAGCTGTTGTTTGTTGATTGAAACATATGTTTCATTTACAGATAAACAGTTCAGAAACACAGACAAGCAAAGTGGTAAAACTTTTGGACATTTTTTTACAACCGAATGGAGATTTTCTGAGTTAGCAACAGGAGGAAGGAAAGCAGATGGCTCCCTTGCAAATAGAAACGATGGAGGACTCCCTAACGACTTTTTTGAACATGTAAGATGTGGAATCCTACATAACGCAGAAACAAGGAATAATTGGATAATTACAAGAAAAAGAACTGCAAAGTATTTCGATCCAACAAACAAGACTATAAATGCTACAAAGTTTGCAAATAGATTGAAGGCAGTGTTGAATGATTATAAAAAAAGATTAATGAATGCTGATTTCGACAAAGATGATATTTGGGTAAATTTCAAGAATCGTTTGAAAGATTTAATCGACAAATCATAAATGGCAATAGTATGATAGTTATTCAGACTGTTAAAACAAAAATGAAAGAATATTTACAATTCACCTTTTGCAAATAAATATCGGATTATTCAAAGAAATTGGGGTGAAAACCCTTTTAAAAGTTGGTTTTCGGTGTTTTACATTAATAGTGGATGAAACATTTGGAAGATAATTGATTATATTTGGGAGATTAAACTTTAATCATCATCAATACGTATAAAAACTAAATGGTCAAATTTATTTTAGTTGATATTGTGCCAGAGTATCATTCACGTGATCCGCTTTTTAGCACATTTGGTGGCACACGACATATTCCCTTATATGAGGTGTTGGACATCTTTGATAATAAAGAAGATGCACTTAAAGAATTAGATGAAATTAATTCAGCTCCAGGAAAACAACCAAGAGTTTTAGAAAAGCCCATTCATAGTGACCGACGTAAAGCCAAACTTTATATATGCAATTGGGATGTCGAGAAATATGAAAACGCGAAAGGTGCTTATTTTTATACTGTTTCTTTTAATAAAGATAAGGAAGGCATTGTTAGAAATTATATAGATAGAGAGCAAAGCAATTTTGAAAATCCATACAAGATTAAAATTCGAAATAGACAATTAATAATTACAGTAGTGGCTAAATCAAAAGAGGAAGCTTTAAATAAGGCAAATGAAGCATTTTTTGATTTTATATTTACTTTCGGAAATAATTTGCTTAGTTGGTTAGAGAAATAGATTAATCAAAAAGATATAAAACCTAAACTTGATTTGACAATTTCCTTGTTTTTTAAGAGAAATCTACAAAATAAAACAAAATATTTGTAACCGATTGCTTCCTTTTGTTATTTGTAGAGTATTTGTGTCAGTAACATGCCAAACCAAAAAACCGTATCTTATATAGCATTAGGCACAGGTAAAGAAATATGATTATTTTTGGAATAATCTTAAAACCGCATTCAATATGCCCGAACAGCAGAATATAGAGTATAAAGAGAGTTGGCACGATGAATACCTTAAGTGGGTTTGCGGTTTTGCAAATGCACAAGGAGGGGTGATTTATATCGGGAAAGACGATAATGGAGATATTGTTGGCTTAGAAGGTTATAAGAAGTTGATGGACGATATTCCCAACAAGATTCGTAATGCAATGGGGATAACCGTTGAGGTAAATTTGCACGAGGAAGCAGGGGAATATTTTATTGAAATCGTTACCCACCCTTATTCCGTACCTATTTCATTGCGTGGTAGATATTACTATCGTAGTGGAAGCACCAAGCAGGAATTGACAGGCGCATCACTCAACGAGTTTTTGTTGAAGAAGTCGGGCAAGACGTGGGATGATGTGATTGAACCACGAGCAACTTTTTATGATATTGATGAAACGGCAGTTGCTAAGTTTTTGGTAATGGCAAAAGAAAAAGGACGCTTGCCCGAAGTGGACGGATTAAGCACCCAACAACTTTTTGACAAGCTACGCTTAACCGAAAGCGGGCAACTAAAGCGTGCCGCATTAGTTCTTTTTGGCAAAGACCCAGGTAAATTTTATCCAAGCATTAATGTTAGGATTGGTCGTTTTAGAGATGAATTGGATTTGGTATTTCAAGAGAGCGAAGAAAATAACATCATCAATTTGTATCAAACTGTTTTGAACCAAATCAATCATAAATTCATTGTCAAGAACATTACGTTTGAGGGAATGCACCGAATTGAAACGCCCGAATATCCACGTGAAGCAATGCGTGAGGCTATTTTAAACGCTTTGGTGCATCGCAATTATATGGGTGCACATACGCAAATTAGAGTTTACGATGATAAAATTACTTTTTGGAACGAGGGCGGTTTACAAAGTCCTTTAACTATTGAGTCATTAAAACGACCACATTCATCACGACCACGCAACGTCCTTATTGCTGATGTTTGCTTTAAAGGCGGTTTGATAGATGCTTGGGGACGTGGTACAATAAAAATCATAGAAGCTTGTAAACAAGCCGGACTTCCCGAACCCGAAATTATTGAACGGGACGGTGGTTTGTTGGTAACACTTTTCAAAAATAGCATGACTACCGAACAATTGGTTAAGCTTGGTCTAAATGAACGGCAGTTAAAAGCAGTTGAATATGTAAAAGAGAGAGGGAAAATTACGAATAAAGAGTATCAAGAGATAAATTTAGTTGCCAAACCAACCGCAACCCGTGATTTATCAGAGTTGGTTGAATATGGTATTTTTAGAAATACTGGAAAAGGAGCAGGAAGTTATTACGAAATAATTGGCTCATAATTGGCTCAATTGGCTCATGATTGGCTCATAATTGGTTCTTTTGGATTATAAATAGTATTCTAAATGAGTGATAAGCTATCTTTTGAGAAAATTTCTATTCGACCTACAGAAGAATGTGTACGAAGATTAGGTTTGGAAACAGATTATAAAATTGAATCTGATTTTGAAACTATTAATGGCATTGACTGTACTCTGACATTTAATAAGTCTGAATTTCGTCTTGGAGCGAAAGACTTAAATCGGAACTTAAAGAATGAGCCATATATTTATCAGAGAGTTTGCTATGGGTTTTGTGAACGATTTTCAATTTTTGGGGATAATACAGGGTATCTAATCGAAAGAGGGATGAAAACGTTTAAAATGAACCATTCCGAAGAGTATGCATATAGTGGAACTATTTCTGAACTTAAGCCTCTTGCTTTTGATAATGAGGCGAAATATTTCTTTCGGTGTATTTTCGGCTTTCCAAGTACTTTGGAAGCTAATTTGATTTCATACTTTATCACATCTCCGTTTGAAACGGAATCTGTTAGGTATGCTGGAGGATTATTGAAAATCCTTGTAAAAGGTGTTCGGTTGCATATTTATTTGTCAAAGATTAATGATGACAATTTTTTGATTTTCGATACTTTTGATAAATGCTATTATGAAAAGTTTGAGAAGATTGTTGAGGCTATCTCATTAAACTATCAATTGTTGAGTGGTGTTAAGGTGAGGGAAAAAAGACTTATTTTCCGTAGCGAAAATGCAGAGTTCGAAAGCCCTGTATTGCATTCATTTAAAAAACTTAAAACTGATGTTAATGGTTTCCCGTCTCTACTTATGCCCAGAGATCTTCTTAGTTTCTACCCCTCGTTGGAAAAAAAAGAACGGTATTTAAATGGGGAAATATTTGCAAAACTGGTTGAACAATCGTTAGATGACATAAGGATTTTAAGGGTAATATCCATGATTGTTAATAGTTTTGAACTTCCTCTTGAAATTAAAGCGTCAACTTATTGCGTTGGGCTGGAAACGTTTAAGGATGTAATACTATCCGAGAATTCAAACAAAATTAATCCGATAAAAGATAAAGGTGTTTCAAAAGAGATAAGGGAGCGTTTCAAAACCATTATAGATGAATACTCTGAAAATGCGTTTAATAATAGACAGGCAGTTATTAGTAAAATAAATAATCTAAATCAGACGACTAATTCCGATGGCTTTATAAAAATGTTTGAAGTGATTGGTATTCAGCTTACTGAAGCTGATGAGGATGCTATTAGTAAGAGAAATGACTTTTTACATGGTCGTGTACCATTGGAGAGTGTTGATGGAGATGATAAAATGCTACATTATATAGTTTACAGTTTACACTTTTTATTAATTGCACTAATTTTAAAAAAAGCTGGATTTAGTGGGTATTTGTTAGAGTTAATTAATTTCGAACAAGTCAAAAAGGGAGAAAGCCCTTTCAGGTTGATATGATTAAAAAGCTTGAAAACGAGATGTGATGGAGCTTATATTTTTATTTATTCGGTGAATAACGCCATGATAAAGCCAGAATGAAGCCAAGTCGTTTTCCCCTCGCTCATTAGTGGCTTGCGAAACCCCACCGCTCTTGTCCTGTGCTGTTCTCGCTTTGGCTGTTTACGGAATTGGTTTGTTGACTAAATTCCATGAAAAAAGGATTGTTATTATCGGGGAAGTTTTGTATCTTCATGATAACAAAGTACATTGACTGATTGGAAAAGGTTCTATCAAGAGAACTCAAAAGCCTACAAAGTAGGACATATTAAAGGAGACCTATTCGGTTACCTCTCTTGATAGGTTACTTGCTAACAATAATATAATCAACGATTTAGGGGAGTGGTGGAAAATCCTGCCACCCCGACAACACTAACACTAAGTGTTATCAGAAACCCGCAAATTCTATGGATTTGCGGTTTTTTTGTTTTATTTCATATTATAATCCATAAATATATATCAATGTAAATGTGAGTAATTCGGTAACACATTTGATCAAATAATCGGAAAGATCGAAAATTAGAGTGATCGTAAAAGAACTTTGTTTGCGACAAAACAAAACTTTGTTAAAGTTGCTCTTGATAATATAAATCAAAACCTCCGTTGTAAATTATAGTATAAGCAATTTCTAAACATTGAAGAATTTTTTAGTTCTAATGGACTGATAATATTTGTTTAAGTTTTAATTTGCAATACCCCCCCTAATTCGAGTACTTTTTGCAATCGAAAAAAAACACCCCAAAAGCTATCATCAAGCTTTTGGGGTGTCGTAGATTAATTTACTATATATTATTCCTAGTTAAATTTAAATTTAACACCGAACTGCATATAATATGTTGAAGAAATTGATTCATTTGGTCGGTTAAGCGCCTTAATCGCATCTCCATTAGCATAACCTAAGTTAAAAGTAGGGACTGTAGTACCATTTGCTTCAACCTTAGCAATATTCGTTGGGGTCAATAAAATATTGTTATTAATCTTATAAGTACCCCAAGAAGAATTAAATAAATTACCAATATTCATCACATCCCAGAAGAATTCTAATGAATTATTTCCGCCACCGATTCCTCTAAATACTTCTTGTGACAAATGGAAGTCAAACTGGTGTCTCCATGGTGCAACAGCGCCATTACGTTCAACATACTTTCCTTTGTGCTCGCGAAGGTATTTATCACCATCCACTAAGCCCCAAAAAATATCAGATTGTTCTTGAGCAGTGTAGGCTTTTTTACCGTAGTTACTGTTACCAGCTGCGATATCACTAAATTTCAATTCTGAAGCATCTTTCGGGATGTAGATTAAGTCATTATTTTGACCATCACGATTAAAATCAGAACCATAATAGTAAGAGAATCTGCCCATTGAGCTTCCACTATAGAATAATGTCATCGAAGTGTTCAATTTACCAATCCAATTGTTGGTGTAAGTCACAGATCCCATTAAACGATGAGGAACAATATTGGTAGTATATCCCAGTTCAGGATTATTGGAGTTACCGTTTGCTTGAAGAGGAATAGACCATAGGTTTTGAATTTGATCTCCAGCTCCATCACCGTAATTTTTAGCCCCACTATAGGTGTAAGCAATCATTCCAGAGAATCCTTTGTCGAAGCTTTTTTGCAATTGAGCAGTCACCGAGTAATAATGTCCGCCTTTCGCATTGGTCATGTACGTTGGAATAAATTGTCCCGTAGATCCTTTTACCGGTTGTCCTTTTGAGTCAATTGTATATAGGTATTTATCCGCATTTGCATTCGGGAAAATAAATCTAGTATCTCCATATCCAGCGATATTCATTGCCGTCGGATCAACCAAGTTTACATTTTTTGCAACTACAGCATTAATATCTTTATTATAGATAGCCTCTACTGTACCGACCATTCCCCAAGGTAGTTTGTAATCAACTGCGACACTTGATTTCCAGGTTGAAGGAAATTTAAGGTTAACATCCATCGCTGACATGTTACCAGGCAATGAAGTACCAGCAGCATCAGGTTTAGCTGGGTAATTCGCTTTAATATCTGGGCTAAATGATGGCATATTTGCATCGCCAGCAGCATAAGTCTTTGTATATTGAAGCATACCAGAATCTCCTGATTGAGCAACGATCCAAACAAAAGGAATTCGACCAGTAAATACTCCTGTACCTCCACGAACAATAAATGAACGATCACCATTAACATCATAATTAAATCCAAAACGCGGAGATACCATTACTCTTGTTTTAGGCATCGCACCTGTATTTAGATGAAGTCCGTTAGCAAATTCTAAGCTCTGCAACAGTGGGTGAGTTTTCATTTCTGAAACATCAGGATACGTTGGAAGTTCTAAACGCACTCCCCCCGTTAATTTCAGTTTTTCATTTACGGTAAACTGATCTTGCAGATAAAGTGACCATTGGTTAAACTTGAAGCTTGGCATAGCCTGAGAACCATCTGCGGTCAACGGATAAGTCAGCGCATAGTTTACAGCAGGTTTGCCACCAGTAAAATCTTCCCAAGAGTTATACATATAGTAACCAGCACCAAAACGTTGGAATCCGTTTACAGTACGCGATGTCTCAAACTGAAGACCTCCAGTAAAATAATGATCGTTCAAGGTATAGTTAGCGTCATAATTTGCAGTCCAAGTTTTGACCGAGCGAAGGTTTCCGTACGTAAACGGATCTGTTCCAAAAGAGGTAAGTACGTTACCACCTGTACCAGCAATACCATCACGTATATCTACTAAAGGAAATACACTTCCTGAGACACTTCTAGGCTCATCTTGGTTTACATAAGAGAGACGAGCAGAATGATTCAAATTACCAATCTTTCCATTATATTCGGCTGTCGCGGAATATAAGTTTGTTTCTTGAAAATAATTCGAGTTTTGAAAACTTAAAGCATTATTTCCAGTTCTACTCATTGGATACACTTTTGTATCAATATTAGAACCACTAAATGAAGAACTCAAATTAGAAGGAGATTTCCCTTTAACTTGGTTGTATCTAAAATTGATTTTGTGATTATCAGCAATGTTCCAGTCGATACGAGCAAAAATCTTATCATTATTACTTTTCGAAGAATATCCTTGGTAAGCACCAGGATCATAACCGTAAGTATTTTTCAAATAATTGCTCACTTCATCCATAAAAGCAACTGTAGGTCTTGCAAAATAACTTGTAGTTCCATAGTCAGATTCTTTTACAGAAGCAACTTTGGTCGGCCCTGGTTCAGTTTGCTTCAATTGTTCAACATTCACAAAGAAGAATAACTTGTTTTTAATAATTGGACCACCTAAACTTACACCATACTGTTTTACACTTAGATCATTAGGTGTAAACACCACATCATTTACACGAGTTCCTTGTTGTTTATCAGAACGACCACTATAAAAAGCTGAGCCAAAGAAATCGTTACGACCAGAACGTGTTACAGCATTAATAGACGCTCCTGTAAAACCTGATTGACGAACATCAAACGGAGTTACATTCACTGAAATCTGCTCTATCGCGTCAATAGAAATTGGAGAACCATTTGCTGGAATATTTTGGCCAATACCAAATTGGTTATTGAAATTCGCACCGTCAACAGTGAAATTATTGGCACGGTAATTTCCACCACCAATTGCAGTCCCATTAGCCTGCGGAGTTAAACGGGTTAAATCATTTACACTTCTCGTAATTGTAGGCAAATTTTCGATCTGACGACGCCCAACAATGGTAGATGCTCCATTTCGCTCTCCTTTTAAAACACCAGCTCTTGTAACAACTACTTCTTCAAGATTAGTCGCTGAATCGCCGAAAACAGGATTTACTACGAATGGTTCACCTAATTGCAAATAAACATCTTCATACACGATAGGCTGTTGTCCTACATAGGTTACTTCAATTTTGTAGGGTCCGCCAACACGCATATTAGCTAAGTTGAACCGACCTGCAGCGTTAGCCGAGCCAGAATAAACAGTTCCTGATGGCACGTGCGTAGCTTTAATTGTTGCTCCCGATGTGAACTGTCCGTTTGACTCTTTTACAATACCTGTAACGCTACTTGTTGTAACCTGAGCTTGTACAGCACCATAACTAGCCATAACAAGAGCGAAAAAGAGTAAAGATCTTTTCATATAATGTGATTTGTTAAAAAATGTTAAGCAAAATTACTAAGAGATTTCAAATTACAAAGGACTTAATATAAACTTAACACACTAAACCACACATACTTCATGAAATACAGGCGATAATTACTATATTAACATACAATTTATCAGCAAAAAAACGTTGTAACATGTTTTAAACCAGCATTCCCCTTCACACAAACTGTTCTAAAAATAATTTTCCACATCAAATCCGCAAAAATCTTTTGTAACAACATTCTTCCATTCGGAATTTAACTTTTTGAAATTTTTTAACTAATTTCCTGTCAATCGAGACTTTTATTAAACAACTCAGTTTCTTGTCGGATTTGAGCCACTATAACCTATTCTGATCGAAAAAATCAAAACGATTGTATAGACGTGATGGTTTATATAAAAAATGTTTCAAAAACCGAGAACTTTTCAGAAATTCGCGCACCTAATAATTTATGCTTCATGGAAGACGGTATTCAAAATTCTTCTTTTCAAGAACCTGCAGACATTAAATTGTCTCCGGCAGGACTCTCCTTCTTGGCTTCAGCGGCCAAATGGGCCAATTTTTTAGCCATTGTCTGTTTTATTTTCATCGGCATTTCTGCCATAACCATGGTCAGCCTAATCTTTGGAGCCAGTGCATTATCACTCGGAGCCGACGAATATGTAACAGCAGGGGCCTTATCCACATTCGGGGTACTTTATCTCTTATTTCTTGCTTTCTTCTGCCTTCCCATCTATTTCCTTTATAATTTTGGATCAAAAGCGAAAAAAGCAATCGAGAACCGCGATAGCATCCAACTCGAATTGTGCTTAGATGCACTCAAAAAACATTACAAATTTATTGGCATCATAGTCATCATCACTATCGCCTTTAATTTTATGGGGCTAGTCGTTGGTGTCGTGCTCGGCATTAGTGATGCTTTTGCAGGCGTATAATACAACCATAAATAACGCTTATAAAAAAGCGGAGTATGCTAGGTGCATACTCCGCTTTTTTATTGTATTGATTCTTTATTTTTTATAATATTTCATCGCGTTTGGAATCAATTTCTGAATATCCGCAATCCGTCGCTCATCACTCGGGTGCGTACTCAAAAACTCTGGCTGCCCTTTTTGACTACCCGAAGCCATACGTTTCCAGAAATCTACAGCCTCATTTGGATTATAACCTGCCAAAGCCATAATAATCAAACCTGCTGCATCCGCATCCGATTCATCGCTCCTCGAAAATTTCAATTGCGCCAGGTTTCCACCTAAACCATACAGATTATTAAAAACACCAAGCGTACTGTTTCCAGACACCCCTGCTGCTGAACCTAAAATCTGTCCTCCCAGCTGTAAAGCAATCTGATTCGAAGCCTGAGCTACAGAATGCTCCTCAATAGCATGGGCGATCTCGTGCCCCATAACTGTTGCCAACCCCGCTTCTGTACGTGTTACCGGCAATATTCCGGTATATACCGCAACTTTACCTCCAGGCATACACCATGCATTCACATCATCGCTCTTCACCAAATTAAACTCCCAGTTGAAGTTAAATTGATTTGCGCGACCTGTACTTTGCAAATACTGGTTAACCGCCGTTGCAAGCTTGTTACCAACGCGTTTCACCATGGCTGCATCTGCAGTTCCGGTTACTACTTTAGCATTATTTTTCGATAAAAAATCTTTATAAGCTAATGCAGCTTGCTGGTTCACTTGATCTGCGCTGACCAATTTCAAATATTTTTTCCCTGTAACAGCTGAAGTTGCGCAACCTGACAGCCCCGATGCCAGTGTTACACACGCTAATACCATAGCCGAATATTTAAACACTCCGTTCATATGTATATATTTTCTTTCAATGGCCATATGGAATATCCGTGCGCTGGTGATCGGCCTTAAGCTTTTCCAACATGGATATTTCACAATAAATTATTAAATACGTTATAGCGGATGCAATTATTGTGCCTATTCTTTTTCCTTCGGCTTTTTCTTAAAGAGATAAATCTTGGATTCATGCCCCTTTAACAGACGCTCTATATTCTTTTGGTGGGTAATTAACAACAAGATACAGATGGCTATCCCATAAAGCAGCACAGAAGGTATGGTTGTTTTAAAAATAAAGGCCAAACTAAAGGGAAATGCAAAACCTGCTGAAATGGACCCCAGTGAAACATAATGTGTTGTCAGCAGGATGATGATAAACACAGAAACACAGACCAAAGCGGCAGGTGTATGTATGGCGAGGATCATACCACACAGTGTGGCCACCCCTTTTCCACCTCTAAATCCCGCAAACACAGGAAACAAGTGCCCCAATACCGCAATAACGCCAAGTGCCAACTGAAAGTTGACAAATTGGACATCACTCGTATTTTGTCCCAGTTCTATTAAATAAGCCAGGTTTGTTGCTGTCCAGCCTTTAAATATATCTACAAACATCACGATCGATCCCGCTTTAGGGCCCAATACGCGAAAGGTGTTAGTCGCCCCAGCATTACCGCTACCATACTCACGAACATCTACCCCATAAAATGCCTGTCCCAACCAAACTGCTGTAGGTATGGACCCAAACAAATAAGCTAGTAATACTGCAGTTACTAAATAAATCGATATCATTAATTAAATCAGTTCTTATATTAATTTGGCCTTCAGACTAAGATCCAGGCTCCTTACACTGTGTGTCAAAGCACCTACTGAAATATAATCTACCCCAGCCTCCGCATACGATCGGATCGTGTCGAAAGTTATTCCCCCAGAGGCCTCTGTCTTAAATCGATGGTCAATTAGCTGAACAGCTTTGGCTACATCCTGCGGCGAAAAATTATCTAACATGATTCGGTCCACTTCGCCAAAGTTAAGAACTTCATCAAGCTCCGCAAAATTTCGGACTTCAATTTCTATTTCTATTGGTTTATTTAGGGTCTTTCTGTAATCATTTGCGCGCTTTAGAGCCGGTACAATACCGCCACTATAGTCCACATGATTGTCCTTAATTAAAATCATATCAAAAAGACCAAAACGATGATTGGTCCCACCTCCTATACGAACGGCCTCTTTCTCCAATACACGCAATAAGGGTGTGGTTTTCCGTGTATCCAAAACTTTCGTATCCGTACCTTTTAGAAGGTCTACATATTTTCGGGTAGTTGTCGCAATGCCGCTCATACGCTGCATGACATTCAGCACCAAACGCTCTGCCAGCAAAATACTTTGGATATTTCCCCTCACATAAAAAGCAATATCACCTACTTTAACCTGACTTCCATCGTGGATAAACACCTCGCAGGTCAACGTATCGTCAATATAGGCAATAATCGCCTGCGCCACTTCGACCCCTGCTAAAATACCGTTATCCTTAACAATCAATTTGGCTTCACCTTGCGCCCCAGCCTCAATCGTAGAAAGTGAGGTATGATCACCATCGCCCAAATCCTCCGCGACAGCCTGTTTTACAAACTGGGCCAGATAGTCCTTGATTTCCTTCTCCATAAATACTATTTATTGGGCTAAGATGTGGAATAATTTTTTAATCGAAAAATAGATTTATAAAAAAAGCATCGCTAGCTTTAATTTTTGTCGATTCTTAGCTCTTCAATCGAATGGTTATTATTTCCTACGCCGATCTTAATAAAGACACGATAGTTTGTTTGTTCTGTAGCTAATGTAAATGTAAAATATTGATAGCCATTGTTCGCATTGCTGGCTTGCGTCAATTTAACAGTCTTGGGTTTATGCTGATTAAAAAATGCCGCCAACATGATTTCTGACTGATACTTTGTGTAGACGCCATTCTCCCCCAAAATAGATAAGGTTAAGTTTGAGCCGAAATACTTGGCCATATTTTTTGCATTACCTTCTTTCAAATACGATTTCAGTTCCTCTGAAATACTTCCTAAAGAATCATCATCACCTGGCAAAGCTACCTTTACCACTGTATTTACTTCTCTTAAATAATGCCCGAAGGCCGCAGTGTGTACAAAAAGACTATTAATAAGTATAAATGCGCAATAGCTTAAAAATTTCATATAGCTCAACATATTATAGAACAGCTTCTATCATCCATATCAATCATTAGGTAGTTCTGCTTTTTAACCAAACATAAATTATGCCACAAACCTATAAAATTATTAGGGATTAACAAGGGAACTTTTTAAGATGCGTTGATAGATTCTAAAATTAAGATTATCTTTGTTATACGATGAATAAGAAAAAAGTTGCACTCATGATCCTAGACGGACTAGGATATGGAAAACATGATAAATCAAATGCAGTTGAAGCTGCAAACACCCCATTTTTAGATCATTTATTAGAAGCTTATCCAAACTCAAGCTTAGAGGCTTCGGGTGAAGCTGTCGGCTTACCTGCTGGACAGATGGGAAACTCGGAGGTTGGTCACATGAATCTTGGCGCCGGAAGAATCGTCTATCAAGAATTGGGTCGTATTCACAAAGCTGTCAACGACGGCGTATTCAATACGGATCCTATCATTCAAGACGCATTTAAATATGCATTGGAAAATAACAAAAAGGTACATTTAATCGGATTACTTTCCGATGGTGGTGTACACGCACATACAAAGCACTTAAAAGGCTTATGTGATGCTGCAAAACAGGCCGGCTTGACAAGTGACCAAGTTTTTATACATGCATTTTTAGATGGCCGTGATACGGATCCAAACTCCGGCATTGGTTATGTTAAGGACCTACAAGACTATTTAAAGACGACAACAGGTACTTTTGCCTCTGCAATCGGTCGATATTATGCGATGGACCGCGATAACAGATGGGAACGTGTAAAATTAGCCTACGATCTTTTAGTAAAAGCGGAAGGTGAAAAATCCAGTGACCTTGTTGCATCGATCCAAAAATCATACGACGAAGGTGTAACCGATGAATTTGTAAAACCAATTGCATTGGTAGACTCAAATGGTGCGCCAGTGGCAACAATCCAAGAAGGTGATGTTGTATTCTGTTACAACTTCAGAACAGATCGTGGCCGCGAGATTACAATTGCGTTGACACAAAAGGCATTTCCAGAATATGATCTACAACCATTAGATCTATATTATGTGACAATGACATCTTACGATGAAACATTCCAAAATGTCAGAGTCGTTTTCCAAAAAGATAACTTGACCAATACTTTGGGTGAAGTGTTAGAAGCAAACCATAAAACACAAACGCGTATTGCCGAAACAGAGAAATATCCGCACGTGACATTTTTCTTTTCAGGAGGTCGTGAACAACAGTTTGAAGGTGAAAACCGCTTGTTGGTTCCATCTCCCAAAGTAGCGACTTACGATCTTCAACCGGAGATGTCTGCCAAAGGAATTACAGAAGCTATCGTCAACGATATGGAGACCCTTCAACCAGATTTTATCTGTCTGAATTTTGCAAACCCAGACATGGTAGGTCACACAGGTGTTTTTGACGCTGTCATAAAAGCGGTAGAAACTGTTGATCAATGTACAAAAACGGTTGTTGAAACAGGCCTTAAAAATGGTTACTCCTTTATTATTTTGGCCGATCATGGTAACTCCGAGTTTATGGTCAATGAAGATGGATCACCAAATACGGCACACACAACCAATTTGGTTCCGTGTATCTTAATTGACGATCAGTATAAGAAAATAGCAGATGGTAAATTAGGTGATATTGCCCCAACCGTCTTACAACTTTTAGGCGTCAATATCCCCGTTGAAATGACAGGAAATGTATTGGTATCAGAATAATAATTTACTTAAAAATAGCGGCAGAGCACTTTCCCTTCTTATGGGCAGTGCTCTGCTTTTTTGGAGCTGTGGATCTCCATCCGCAACAAAAAAAACACAAAAATCTACAGCTATATTTTCTGTCGATTCGTTTTTTAATGCCGAAGTCAATCGCTTGCAGCAGCTCAATCCCGCAGTTCTGAAATCTGTCAGCAAAGACGGTGAGAAAGAGCAACGCGAACTAAAAATTGGCAGCTGGAAAAATGAACTCTCCGCTTTTCAAGCTGCCGATATCAGCAAAAACTTCGATCCATCACTCTATGAAGTCAAAGCAATAGACTGTGTGACAGAATTTACAGCTAAAAAGAAAGAACTACAGATACAGAAACTACGCATCGAGTTTGACAAAAACGAAAAGGTAAAACACATCCATATCGATAAAACGATAACAAATACCTTATACGATAGTCAAGAAAAATTAGACTATTACAGCGACTCGCTGTATCGAATTGTCAAACTGCAAGATGTCCAAGGCTTGGATGCCAATCAATACGAAATTGAAGGCAAGTTTATTCCTTCCAAAAAATAGACCGCCTGATCAGCACCATACACAGCCCTCAAGAATAGCATCCATTTTTGAGGGCTTTTCTGCAAATTCAATTTATCTTTTAAGCGGACATTTATACAGTGTCACAACAATAATAAATGCAACACAATTGCTTTATATTTTATTTTCCTTATCTTTGACCAGATTAACAAAATAACTCAACGGATAAATGGGTTTAAACGTAGTGATTTCAGCGTGAAAGATATCTCATTGAACAAATTCGCAGCATTCATGCTCTTAATGACCTTCTTAATTGGTCAGTTCATTGTGTATACCCATGCGCATCCGCAAACTGCACTCAGTATCGTAGACAGTCCTGCAAAAAAACACCATGCAGACCATCCGAAGTGTTCCATCTGTGACCAAAATTCACATCCACAAATTGTTTTTCATTTTACGCTACGCGAATTAATACTCCCGACACAGCAAGTTGAATTTGGCCTGTTTATCACGGGAGATCAAATTATTCGATCACTGCTTTCTGGTAACCGTGGTCCCCCCATCGCTTAATTTTTACATAAGTCCAATAATGTCACTCCTATATTCTTCTCATTATTGCGACAAACAACTTCATAAAAGTTTTTAGGACTCGACAATCTCAAGAATTCATACGATGAGTTATTGGGCTGCTGTTATCCTTGATGTTATATATACGTAAAAATTATTCGTACAAATGAAACTTAAAATTATAGGCTGCATTTTTATGCTTGTCTCCTATTTCTCCATATTTCCGGCCCTTGCCGCAACAATCAGCGGTAAAGTAACGGATGCAAAAACAAATCTTCCCATTGCCGGTGCTACAATATCTCTGCAACAGCTTCGTTCGAGCACTGCATCAGACCAACAAGGTCAGTATAGCTTTAAATCACTTCCTTCAAGTGGACGCTACCTGGTTGAGGTCCGTTTCTTGGGCTATCAGTCCGTTGTCAAGACCGTCGATTTAACTTCAGAAAATCTTTCCCTTGATTTCGCCCTAACCGAAAGTATTATTGAAACCAATGAAGTCGTCGTTACAGGTACATTGGTCACGTCACAGAGCCGGCGCAACAGTACCTCGGTTGCTGTAATCTCCAAAGATGAACTGCAGGGAAATGCAACGAATCTTATTGATGCTCTTTCCCGACAAGTTCCCGGACTAAGCCACATCACAACGGGACAAGGTATTTCAAAACCTGTTATACGAGGTCTCGGTTATAATCGTGTCGTTACGGTAAGTGATGGTGTTAAACAGATGGGACAGCAATGGGGAGACGAACATGGTATTGAAATCGACCAAAATCAACCGGATCGTGTGGAGGTCCTACGTGGTGCAGCCTCTTTGATGTACGGATCTGATGCTATTGGCGGTGTAATCAATGTGCTTGAACCAAATGTTCCTACAGCTGGGCAAATTAAAGGTGAAGTATTGAGCAGCTACTCCACCAATAACGGACTAACCAATAGTTCGGTTATGCTTACCGGTAATGAAAATGGCTTCGTATGGCGTGGGCGTGGTTCTTATCAAAACGCCTATTCTTATAATACGCCCGCAGGCCGATATGGCAATAGTGGTTTTAATACCAGTAATTTCAGTGGTATGCTCGGGCTAAACAAGCAATGGGGCTACTCTCATCTGAATTTTTCATACCTGAAAAATAATATCGGCTTTTACGACGCCGAACCTGGTGACCCGCTTTACATAAACTCAAAAAGCCGTACTTTGGATTTCCCCAAGCAGGACATCCGCCATTACAAACTGGCCCTCAACAATAACTTTGTCATCGGTTCCGGTAGTTTAAAACTAGATCTGGGCTATCAAAAAAATCAACGTCGGGAGCTCGAAGAAGCAACGCCTTCTTTATTCTTTGACCTGAATACGTATTCACTTGACGCAAAATATTCGTTAAGTGAAAAAAATGGCTGGCAACATGTCTTTGGTATTAGTGCTAGCCAGGAACACAGCTTAAATAAAGGTGTTGAATTCTTAATTCCGGCCTATGATCAGTTGGAATTGGGCGCTTTTGGCTATGCGAAGAAAACCTGGGGCGAAAATACCTTTAACGTCGGATTACGCTATGACTACGTCAATAACAAAGGCAAGCAACTCTTTATTGAAGACGAAGAGCAGTTCGCTGGTTTTAAAAATAGTTTCAGCAATGTTAGTGGAGCACTTGGATATACCCATATTTTCAGCGAAGACCTCAATTTTAAAGCAAATGCCGGTTCAGCTTTTAGAGCTCCTAATCCGGCAGAATTAGGTTCCAACGGTGTACACGAAGGAACGTACCGCTATGAAGTGGGTAATGAAAACCTGAAACCTGAACGAAGTTACCAAGCGGATGCAACCCTCGAATTTGGACATAGCATCGTTACAGGAAGTATCGGAATCTATGAAAACTATATCCACAATTTTATCTATGCCTCAACAACAAAAGGCGACACGAAAACCGTTGTGGGTGAAGATGGCGATTCTCATACCTACGACGTATATCGCTATGGCCAGGTAAACGCCAATCTTTACGGTGTCGAAGGAAGCCTGAATTTTCATTTGTTAAACTGGATACACCTGGATAATACATTTAGCTATACCCATGCACAGAACAATACCTTTAACAGACCCTTGCCATTGATTCCAGCTGGTGTTTTACACAATACATTGCGTCTTGAGCCCAAGATTAGCGGTTTGAATGCTTTCTACGTTTCTGTGGGGCTAGACAATTATTTCAAACAGAGCCGCATTGATGAAACCTTCGAAACGCCAGCAAACTCGTATACTTTATTGAACGCAGGAATCGGTACGACATTACATCTCGGATCGCAGCAACTGAAAGTATTTGCAGCAGCTTCAAACTTGACCAACAAACGTTATTACGATGCGTTGAGCCGATTGCGCCCAGGACGTCTTTCACAGGAAGACACGAGCTTTGGTGTCTACAATATGGGTAGAAACATCACCTTCGGTGTGTATCTGCCATTGAGCATAAAGTAAATTAAGCCTGATAATAAATGATCGTGAGATCGATTAAGATTAGTACATGGCAAAATAGAAAAGCGGGATCTTGAAGATCCCGCTTTTTTATTTTATACTTATTTGGGGTCATCTGCTGTCGCTTCCCTTGCCAAGGCTACTTCGTCGGGCATGGCTTCCAGGGAGGAATCCAACGCAAACAAGGATTCATCTGAAGCTCGGTCACCACCGGCAATCTTCAGTTTATCCATCAATTCCAGGGCCAATTTCTCTTCTTCAATCTGTTCCTTGACAAACCACTGTGCAAAGTTCCATGTTGCCCAGTCCTTCTCGGCCATCGCTAAATTGACAATGTTATAGATCGCTTCGGTATTATCTACTTCATGTTTAAAAACGCGATTAAAGCATTCGGTCAGCGATTGCGGGTCCGCTGGCTGCTCTGCAATAGCCTGTATTCTGGGGCGTCCACCTCTTTCCAGAATATAACCCATAATTTTAGTCATGTGATTTCGCTCTTCCTGGGCATGTCTATACAGAAAATTGGCGATTCCGCCATAACCCTGATCATCTGCCCATACCCCCAACGCCAAATAAATCTGTGCAGCCTCAGCTTCTTTTGTCATCTGACTGATTAAAATTTCCTGCATTTCCTTTGACAATCGATTCGTTTCCATAATATTCATTTTGATTTAGGAAAAGAACAGTTTCAGTGCTTATTTCGTTTGAAATTTATCGAGGAAAAACTGTCGAAAATTCGCCCCTTTAAATGAAACTGGACCTCATTTGTGACAGGCATATTCCAACCGTTACATTCCAACAAGTACATTTCAACCGGCACAAATCAATAGTTATAAAATCAATAGGTACAAAATTAATAAGCATAGAAAAAGGGAATACCATTGGCATTCCCTTTTTCTATGCTTTTATAGCGATACTATTTCAAGTTATCTCTATATACTTTCGCTTTTTTGATTTCTGTTTGGATATCTTTTTTCGATGCATCAAAGCTCAACACTTTTTCGTAATCCTTGATTGCATTGTTATAAGCGTCAGTTGCCATTGCCTTATTGTAGTTAGGCGTACCCTCCGTTCCGATCAAGATACCTAAATCGCGATTAGCGATCGCTCTATTTTGATAGAATTTCGAATCAGTCGGCGTAATGGCAATTGCTTTTGAATAATCCTCAATAGCAACTTTCAACAACTGCTCTTTGTTAGCAACAGATGTCTTATTTGTGGCTTGAGTAGCAAGATTGTTTGTTGCTTTCGCTTTGAAGTATAAAGCATTTGCATTTTTACCGTTCAATGCAACTACTTTTCCAAAAGTTTCAGCTGATTTTTTATAGTCACCATTTTGAAATTGAGAATATCCCAACATATATAATACGTCCGGATCTTTCCCTTCTTGAGGGAGGGCTTTAGTCAAGTATGACTCTGCATTCTTGAAATCACCATCCAAAAGAGCTTTCTGCCCCATTCTCACATTAGCGTTGCTATGCTCAGCCTGTTTTGGTTGTTGTGCATTCGCGCTAAAAGCAACTAAGGCAAAAACCCCAGTAAACAAACCCAATTTAAATGATTTTAAATTCATATCTAAATAGTTACGTTTTTATATTCACTCTTTAATGATCACTTGTGATCGTTTCTACATCTGTAAAAAAGCATCCGATTGATTTCTTTAAACGCAAGAACTGCCATCGGTGCCCTTTCACATTCCAATATTACAATTATTATGCCTATTTCTCCAACAAATGGCAGATAAATTTTATTTAACCTGCCTTTTTTTCCTATTCTAGAAAATAGATTTGTAATTTTGCTCACTTTTAGCAATTGGCACTTCCCTTGCAATATAGGGGAAACAATAATAGAAGCTTAAAATTTGAAAGTCAGCCGTCAACATGTCAGCGACTGCCAAATACACAAAATAAATACTATGAGCAAATTCGAAACTTTTGATTTCAGTCAAGCAATTCCAATCGTTGCAGAGGATACCGAATTCTTCCCCTTACTTACACAAGAGGATGAAGATAATATGGCGAATGCTGAAATTCCAGAAGCATTGTCTATTTTGCCTTTGCGTAATACCGTATTATTTCCCGGTGTTGTCATTCCGATTACCGTAGGTCGAGATAAATCCATCAAACTGGTCAAAGAAGCCTATAAAGGCAGCAAAACCATCGGTGTTGTTTCTCAAAAGGACATGACTGTAGAGGATCCAGGGTTTGAAGAACTAAATAAAGTGGGCACCGTAGCTCATATCATTAAAGTCCTCCAAATGCCTGATGGTAATACCACCGTCATCATCCAGGGAAAACAACGGTTCAACTTGTTGGAAATTGTCGATACTGAACCTTATTTAAAGGCACGTGTGGAGAAATTCAATGAAGCGAAGCCGAAGATGACCAAGCACTTTAAAGCGACAATTTCTACCTTAAAAGAAATGGCGCTGCAGATCATCCAACTTTCGCCAAACTTACCTAGTGAAGCTGGTATCGCGATTAAAAATATTGAAAGCCCTTCGTTTCTGATCAACTTTATTTCGTCGAATATCAATGTCGAAATGGTCAGAAAACAGGAACTACTTCAAATACCTAAAGTAGAGAATCGTGCCAAACTTTTATTGGAGCTCCTGACAACAGAAATCCAGATGCTGGAACTAAAGCACCAGATCCAGAATAAAGTACGTGTCGACCTTGACAAGCAACAACGTGATTATTTCTTGAACCAACAGCTCAAAACAATCCAGGAAGAGCTGGGTGGAAACACCCCCGATCTTGAGCTGGAAGAGCTTAAAAAACGGGGTAAGAAAAAGAAATGGAATGTTGATGTAGAAAAACATTTCACAAAAGAACTCGAAAAGCTATCGCGTATCAATCCTGCGGCTGCAGATTATTCGGTACAGCTCAATTACCTTGAGCTACTACTTGATCTACCCTGGAATGAAACAACAAAAGACAATTTTGATTTAAACAAAGCACAAAAAGTGCTCGATAAAGATCATTATGGACTTGAGAAAGTAAAAAAACGTATCATTGAATACCTTGCGGTATTGAAATTAAAAAATGATATGAAAGCACCTATTCTTTGTTTAGTAGGCCCTCCGGGAGTCGGTAAAACCTCTTTGGGAAGATCTATTGCCAAAGCATTGGGGCGTAAATATACCCGTATGGCCTTGGGTGGTGTGCGCGATGAAGCAGAAATCAGAGGACACCGCAAAACCTATATCGGCGCAATGCCGGGCCGTATCATCCAGTCCCTGAAAAAAGCAGGAGCAGCAAATCCGGTTTTTATTTTGGACGAAATCGATAAAATGAGCGCGGACTTCAAAGGAGATCCTTCGTCGGCCTTATTGGAAGTATTAGATCCGGAACAAAACACACATTTCTATGATCACTATGTCGAAATGGAGTTTGACCTTTCCAAAGTGATGTTTATTGCGACAGCCAATTCCTTGAGTTCTATTCAACCTGCGTTATTGGATCGGATGGAAATTATCGAAGTGAATGGTTATACCATCGAGGAGAAAATCGAAATCGCGAAAAAGCACCTTTTGCCAAAACAACGCGAAATGCATGGAATGGCATCCAAAGATGTCTCGTTAAAAGCTAAGATCATCGAACAGATTATCGAGGATTACACACGCGAATCTGGTGTGCGTGGATTAGAAAAAAAGATCGGCTCTGTCGTACGTGGTATCGCAACACGCATTGTCATGGAAAAGGATTACAGTCCGAGTATTAACGAACAAGATCTGCTCGATATCCTAGGCGCTCCAATATTTGATAAGGACATCTACGAAAATAACAATGTTGCCGGTGTCGTGACGGGCTTAGCCTGGACTTCCGTAGGTGGCGATATCTTATTTATAGAATCTTCGCTGAGCCCAGGAAAAGGACGTTTAAGCCTGACAGGTAATTTGGGTGATGTCATGAAAGAATCTGCGTCGATTGCACTAGCCTACCTGAAAGCCCACGCTTCGGATTTCGGCATTAACTACCGCGTTTTCGACCATTGGGACATCCATATCCACGTTCCTGCGGGTGCTATCCCAAAAGATGGCCCTTCAGCTGGTATAACAATGCTCACAGCACTGACATCGCTATTTACCCAACGTAAAGTGAAGGAGAAATTAGCTATGACAGGTGAAATTACCTTACGTGGAAAAGTATTACCTGTTGGCGGTATTAAGGAGAAAATCCTTGCCGCAAAACGTGCGAACATCAAAGATATTATCCTTTGTAAATCCAATGAAAAAGACATCTTGGAAATCAAGGAAGATTATATCAAAGACATGCAATTCCACTATGTGACTGAAATGTCGCAGGTGATCAAACTCGCGCTATTGGAAGAAAAAGTAACTGGTGCCATCGATCTGGCTCAAGATATAGAAAATACAAAAAAAGAGAATTAACAGATACCTGAAAGGTTTTGAATAGAAAGGGGCTATTCAAAATTTGGACTGCCCCCAAAAGATTGGACAAATTTAGTTAATTAGATTTGTAATAATGAGCTCGATATTCTGTCGGGCTCATTCCATTTAAATTTAGTTTTATCCGTTGATTATTGTAATAGGAGATATAATCTTCTATTTCGCTCACAGAACCTTATCAGCTATTCTTAAACGGTTTGAGCTGACTTTTCAAACAATTCTTTGTTGGAGCCAAGCTTCTTTTATCATAGCTTTTGATTGCAGAAATCATCGTTTAGAACCTAACTTTTCATGTAGGAGCTCCTCGTCCAAACTATCTTCATATTTTGAAATCACCAGCGTTGCCGCTGAATTTCCGATCAAATTGGTTATCGCCCTTGCTTCACTCATAAAACGATCCACACCAAAGATCAAAGCGACAGATTCTACCGGTACATGGCCTACTACAGGTAAAGTCGCAGCAAGGGTAACGAAACCGCTTCCTGTTACGCCTGCAGCACCTTTGGAGGTCAATAGCAATACCAACAATAAGGTAATTTCCTGCTCCAGGCTGAGATGCATATTGAGGGCCTGCGAAATAAAGACCGCTGCCATAGTCAGATAGATACTTGTCCCATCGAGATTGAAAGAATAGCCCGTGGGGATAACTAAGCCCACAACAGGTTTGGCACAGCCCGCATCTTCCATCTTCTGCATAATCCCCGGCAAAGCCGACTCAGAAGAGGAAGTCCCCAAAACGATTAAAATCTCTTCTTTGATATATTTTAAAAACTTAAAAACATTCACCTTGAGATAAAAATACAATACGGCCCCAATCACGATGATCACGAAGATAAAACAGGTCAGGTAGAAGCTCAACATCAGCATACCGAGTTTAGATAAGGCCTGGATTCCAAACTTACCGATCGTAAAACCCATTGCTCCCATTGCCCCGATTGGAGCCAGGTACATGATCATTTTGATAATGGAGAAGAGAACCTTCAGAAAAGATTGCAATACATTGAGCACAGGCTCGGAAGCTTTCTGCCCTATTTTTGTCATACCGATCCCAAATAGCACTGCAAAAACGAGCACCTGCAACATATTGTCAGACGCTACCGCAGCAATCACATTACCTGGAATGATCCCGATGATAAAATCCATAAAACTATGTGGCTCTTTGGATTCTGAAATATAATGGGATACCGAAGATACATCAAGACTCGCTGGATCGGCGTTCATCCCGGTACCCGGCTGTATCCAATTAACAAAGACCAGACCGATAATCAGGGCAATCGTTGTCATGATCTCGAAATAGATAATGGAAGTTAAACCGATTTTCCCCACTTTTTTCGTATCCTGCATTCCCGCTATCCCGATCACAATGGAGCTAAAAATCAATGGCGCAATAACCATCTTGATCAGTTTAATAAAAGCATCTCCTAATGGTTTTAGCTTAACAGCAAAATCGGGGTAATAGATACCACAGATGATCCCCACAAGTATACCCACGATGACTTGAAAATAGAGGCTCTTAAAAATATGCTTCATGATAGATTTATTTACGGACAGCAATTCCCTTGCTTTAATCGGTTTTTTAATTTAGGATATTGAAATTAATTGGTACGAATATAAAAAAAAAGGGATGCATAAATGCATCCCTTCCTATTATAATTTTGAACTTAGCTGCTGAAATATGCTCTTACATTCTTTCCTTCAATCCAGTTCATATAAGCTTTATTGACAACCTTGTTTCCACCAGGTGTTGGGTAATCACCGGAGAAATACCAATCACCCTTATGGTCTGGACAAGCTTTGTGTAAATTATCCAAAGTTTGGTAAATTACTTCAAGCTCTGCTTTCAGGTGGTGAGGTCTTACGATACGAGCAATTTCTTCCGAAATCTCTTCATCAGTAAAAGGTGCATAGATCGCTTTGACATAATTATCGATATCATTAACGTCCTGAGTCATTGATAATACACATTTTTGATAAACTTCATCGATAATATGTGCCATACCACGTTGTTTTAGGAGATTAATTGCGGCTTCGAATGCGACAAATTCACCCATACGTGACATATCGATACCATAACAATCTGGGTAACGAATCTGAGGCGCAGATGAAACAATCACGATTTTTTTAGGATTCAAACGATCCAGGATCGTTAAAATACTTTGTTTCAATGTTGTTCCCCTTACAATCGAGTCATCAATGGCAACAATCGTATCTTCGTGATCTTTTACAATACCGTAAGTTGTATCGTATACGTGCTGTACCATGTCTGTACGGTCCGCATCTTGCGTAATGAACGTACGCAGTTTAGCGTCCTTCACGTTGAGTTTTTCAAAACGAGGTTTAATACTCAAGATTTCATCCAATTCTTCATCAGAAATTTTTTCTGAACGATTCAATAAAGTATCTTTTTGAAAATCCCGAACGTAGGCATTGATACCATCCATTAGGCCATAGTAAGATACTTCAGCTGTATTTGGAATAAACGAGAATACGGTATTTTTGATGTTATTTTTAACAGATTCCAATACCTGAGGTACCAGTAATCTTCCTAATTCTTTACGTTCTTGATAGATATCAGCATCCGATCCACGTGAGAAGTAAATCCGTTCGAAAGAACAAGAACGTTGTTCTACGGGCTGTCTAAACATCTCTTGGGATACTGTACCATCTTTTTTAGCGATCAGGGCATGGCCTGGCTTAATTTCCTTCACAGCACCAATTGGAATATTGAATGCAGTTTGAATAACCGGTCTTTCCGATGCTACAACCAGGATCTCCTCATCCTGATAATAAAACGCCGGACGGATACCCGCTGGGTCGCGCATAACAAAAGCATCACCGTGACCAAAGATACCTGCGATGGTGTAACCGCCATCCCAAGTTTTGGCCGAACGCTTCAATATTTTGGTAACATCAATATTTTTAGCAATCAGCGAGCTGATCTCAATATTAGAATGACCTTCTTTTTTGAATTGATCGAAAAGATCCTGGTTCTCATCATCTAAGAAATGGCCAATTTTTTCCAAAACGGTTACGGTATCTGCTTTTTCCTTTGGATGTTGTCCCAACTCATATAATTGTTGCAACAATTCATCCACATTGGTCATGTTGAAGTTACCCGCTACCACCAAATTACGAGACATCCAATTGTTTTGTCTTAAAAATGGGTGACAGCTTTCGATACTGTTCTTTCCATGCGTTCCATAGCGCAAATGTCCTAAAAGTACTTCTCCCGTAAAACTTACGTTATCTTTTAACCATTGCGTATCTTTTGACTCTTCTGGAAATGCTTTCTGAACAGAAGCAAATTTTTTCTGTACATATTCGAATATGTCTGCCACAGCAGTTGAGCCCATTGCTCTGTAACGCGAAATGTAACGATTTCCAGGTTTAACATCAAATTTAATGGTTGCAATTCCAGCCCCGTCTTGTCCACGGTTGTGCTGTTTTTCCATTAATAGGTACAATTTGTTGATGCCATAAAATGGCGTACCATATTTTTCCTGATAATAAGATAAGGGTTTTAACAGGCGAATTAGTGCGATTCCGCACTCGTGTTTAATAGCGTCGCTCATATCTTGATTTGATGTCGCAAAAGTAAGAATTATTTAGCACTTAGCGATCGCCCCGCTCACTTTTTCAGCAATAAAATTACAGTGAATAGACAGAGGCTCTTTTGAATAGCTCCTTAAGGCCTATTGGGCGATAAAAACAGGGACTTTCACCGCATGGCGCAGCTTGTTAACTGTCTCACCGAAAACAAAATCCTTCACACCACTGTGCCCATGGCTTCCAACAACCAGTAGATCGGCGCCGTATTTTTCACATACTTCGGCAATACTCTTGATCCGGTTATTGTATCCCAGTTCATATGCTGTTTGATGTCCTTGCGACAATAGAAAATCAGCATACAATTTCAGTCGTTCCAAATCCTGACGCGATTCGTAATCATCCGTCGAATCCCCGGTATATTTCACCGATGCACTCTCAACAATATGTACAACGACAAAGGTCGTATCGTCATGCGACAGCTGTAAAGCATATTGGATTACTTTCTGATCTGAATTTGAGAAATCCAACGCGATCACAACTTTCTTAAAAGAGCCCTTATGTTCAAAATGCAATGCCTCAAATGGTGGGTGAACCTCCAGCTCCGTTGGTTTCGATTTGAGTAAAATGGGGTATAATACGGTCACCATCAATAAGGCAAACAAACCCACAGCGCCCATCACCAATAATACCGTTACCACAATATTATCGGCTTCACCAATCCAGCCGACCACTTCGTCATAGACCAATTTAAAATTCAAAACAGCGATAATGGCCGCTATCAGCCATGCCGCAATTTTTGTTAGCGGTTTAATGGCAAAAGAACCCATCTTGACTTTATCGCTCACAAAATGGATCAACGGGATGACAGCAAAAGCGAGCTGCATACTCAAGATTACCTGACTAAAGATCAGCAGCTGTCCAACGCGACCTTCACCCGAAATAAGTATCACCAATACAGCCGGGATAATCGCCAAAAGCCGGGTTATAATCCTTCGCAAAGTCGGACTAATCCGCAATCGAAGGTATCCCTCCATCACAATCTGACCGGCTAGGGTTCCCGTCACCGTTGAGCTCTGCCCGGCAAGAATCAAGGCAACAGCAAATAATTTTGAGGCCCATTCCGTTCCAAGAAGGTTACCCAATAGGTGATAAGCATCTTCAAGTTCGGCAACGTCATGCATACCGTTTTTGTGAAAAACAGAGGCTGCAAGAATCAATATCGCGGCATTTACCAAAAAGGCCAGGTTCAAGGCAATGGCACTATCCCAAAAGTTATACTTGAGCGATTTTCGAATAGAAACCTCATTCCGGTCAATCTTCCGTGTCTGTACAAGAGCCGAGTGCAAATATAGATTATGCGGCATGACGGTCGCGCCTATAATGCCTATGGCAATATATAGTGCGGCACTATTCGGGATACTGGGTATAAATCCAGTGGCCACCTCGGCAAAATCCGGTTTCGCCAAAAACATTTCTACCATGAAACACATGCCGATAAGCGCAATCAGGCCAATGATAAAAAGTTCCATTTTCCGCATCCCTAGCTTCTGAAGATAGAGCAATAAGAAAGTATCTGCAAAACTGATCATTACCCCCCAGAGCAGATCAATGCCGAAAAGGAGGTTAAGACCGATTGCCATACCCAAAACCTCCGCCAGGTCGCAGGCTGCAATTGCAATTTCAGCAAGTACATAGAGCACAAAATTCATCCGTTTAGGATAGGTTTCCCTGTTACACTGCGCAAGGTCTTTACCTCGTACAATACCTAAACGGGCACATAGATTCTGTAGTACTAGCGCCATGATATTACTCATCAACAGCACCCAAATCAGGGTATAGCCAAATTGGCTTCCTCCAGCAAGATCGGTAGCCCAGTTACCTGGATCCATATACCCCACACTAATGAGATAAGCCGGACCAAAGAAACTAAGTATCTTCTTAAATTTGGATTTCCCTTGATTGACATCTACACTTTCATGGATATCAGATAGGGATTTATGATGAGATTCGTCGTAATGCATAAAGTACTATAAGTGCAATATCGTCTATTGTCGGCCTTAAAGATAAAAAGCTTTACATTATTAGGCAATTAAACTGCGACATTATTAGAATTTAAATGCCAGCTGGCCAGAATTTTCCTTTGATTGGTTGCCAAATTGGATGAAATCGACGATCTCGTACTGCCCTAAATCAGGTTTAAACTGCCGCACATGAACGCCCTTGCACATAAAGCTCAGGTCGACAGACCGCAACTGTTCTTTTGCAATTTCAAGCTGTTCTGGTTCCAGACGTCGTCCAATCGAAATATGGGGTTCGTCGCTAATCTCGATCAAATCAAACTCCGCTAAAGTTTGAACAACCTTTCGCGCCCGGTCCTTGAGATAACTCCGGGCATGTACAGTCGGTGCAATATAGTACGCACCACCGGCGAATGATGAAAAATGATCAAAATAAACATACTGACTCCGCTCATAGACCAAAGTCTCCTGCAAAGCCTCAATAGCCATTGTCAGTTTACTCCCATCTGCTTCAAAAGCACATATCGTTACATGGGCTTTGGAATTGCAACTGGGATACCAGCCTTTGTTTTTGTCGGGAAACAGTTCGGCTAACGATGCACGTAATCGCCGCTTCAGGCCATCTACCAAGACAATACCAGCTTCATCAGGCTGAAAAACAAACGAATATTTATTGACACTACCCTCCATAACAAAAATCAGTTTCCGATCAGTAGGTAAGATAACAAATACCATGGAGATAACAAAACCAAAACCCAGCAGCAAGCTAATGAGACACTACCACCCGATGCCATAGTCCTCCCCATTGTTGCTGCTGCCACCCCAAAGTGTATGGTGCTGCTGGTCGAAATAAATAGCATTTATAGGTCCACTGGTACGATCACCGAGCTGTATGCTATACCCCATTTTCTTTAATTGTTCGATAATTGCTGGTGCTGTATTTTTATCCAATAGAAGGCTACCTGAGCGCGGTTTTCGATCGTCGGTCTTCGTTCCTCCCAGCGATAACCAAAGCTGGTTACTGTTGATATTGGCCGCTTCGCTGGCTTGTTGTGGCGTCATACCAAACTCGACCATATTCAAGAAAAACTGCAATAGGTTTTGATCCTGTGTATCTCCTCCCTGCACAGCAAAAGAAAGGTAAGGTTTTCCGTTTTTCAACGCCATCGAAGGGGTGAGTGTTACACGCGGTCTTTTGCCCGGCTCGACCACATTGAACGGGTTAATCAACGAATCTAAGACAAAACTCTGCAAACGTTGGCTCATGCCCACCCCGGTATTCCCGGCAATACAGGCAGGGAGCCAACCACCACTTGGTGTGATCGAAACGACCCAACCTTCTTCATCCGCAGCTTCAACGCTTGTGGTTCCCCGCAATAAACGGTCGACATAAGCACTATCCACCGTTAAAGATGCCAAAAGAGCTGTTTTTGGCAATTCCGTTCGCGAC
Source organism: Sphingobacterium sp. HSC-15S19 (assembly GCF_050433745.1). Taxonomy (NCBI): domain Bacteria; kingdom Pseudomonadati; phylum Bacteroidota; class Sphingobacteriia; order Sphingobacteriales; family Sphingobacteriaceae; genus Sphingobacterium; species Sphingobacterium sp. HSC-15S19. The sequence continues at coordinate 81,242 of NZ_JBNPWQ010000001.1, read as the reverse complement.
GAACTTGAGCGTGCGTCATGTTTAGGGACAAAATCATTTTTCAGCTCCGTATGTGGCGTAAACTCTTTCTTACGCTGCTCCAGTAACGAAAGATACGGATTCTGCTTACCTTCGTAGGGATAAGGGTCTCCGGGAAGTACATTCGGGTTATTTTGCTTAAGATCAATGGTTGCGGCCCTAGTCTTAGCATAGGACTCATTCAAAAGGCCTTGAATTGGTGTCTTAGGTTTACCGTAGGGATCACCGTAATAAAAATCCCGATCGGCAAAGGCCAAGTTCATAACCTGATAGAGTGTATGGATATAGGGAGCCGAATTATAACCCATTGCCTTTAGATCAAAGTTTTTCAACAACTGCAAACTCTGTAGCATGGCCGGTCCCTGTGTCCATTCTTGTAATTTATACACGTCAACGCCCTTATAATTGACATGCAATGGTTCCTCCTCAATAGGTTTCCAATTGGCTAGGTCTGCTTTCGTGATTAAGCCTCCTTGCTCCTTACTGCCACGGACAAATTCATCTGCAATATCGCCGGTGTAAAACCGATCATAAGCAGCCATGATTGCAGCCTTTCGATCTTTACCCGCTGCAAGAGCCTGCTTTTCGGCTTCTATCAATTTGGATAGGGTCTTATGCAGATCCTGCTGTACAAAAACCTCTCCGGCTTCGGGAGCTTCCCAGGATTTACCATCATGTACTAAAAACACCTTTTTACTGTATGGCCATTCTTTAATGCGCTCTTTGCCACGTTCAATACTCGTTGCAGTTTGCGCATCAATCGGGTACCCTGCAGCCATTTCAAGAGCAGGAGCTAATACTTCTGCTAGACTTTTCGTTCCATAATGAGCCAACATATAGCACAAACCGCCGGGTGTACCCGGTGTGACAGCAGCAAGGGGACCATATTCTGGTGGAAATTCGTAGCCCTTTGATCTAAAAAAATCGACTGTCGCTCCACTGGGTGCTACCCCCAAGGCATTTATCGCAATGACCTTCTTTAGTTTCGGATGATAAATTAAGGCCTGCGTCTCTCCGCCCCAACTCAGTACATCCCACATCGTACAGGTTGCTGCGAGCATTGCACAAGCAGCGTCCACCGCATTTCCCCCTTGTTGGAATAGCTGGGCACCCGCTGTTGCCGCCAAGGGTTTGCCCGTAATAGCCATCCAATGTTTTCCATGTAAAGGTGGTTTCTGTGTACGCTGAGCGGAACTCAGCATCGGCGTACAGGTAGTGAGCAATCCAAACAGCGTCATCAGTAGCAAGGGGGATCTTCTTTTCATAGCAGCAATCTTTCGTTAAGCAATGGTTTTAGTAAAACCAAGATAGGTATTTTTAAAACAAACAAAAAACTCCCATCAACCGAGATTGATAGGAGTTTTTAAAATCTTATTTGCTATTGGTTTACCAATAAATAGAATATAATGCTGTAACCAATAGCGCTACGATCAATGCAATGACCAAAAACGCCCGGTGTGGTTTAAACATCGTGGTATCAACTTCCAATCCAGCTGGCACGACACCGCGCTTATTGTCGACTATACTGATGAGAATCATACCGATAATACAGATGATGAAGACGAATCCCATTCTATCCAAAAATGGAATTTCGTAGACTCCTGTTGTTGGATTTGGAACGGAGAAACCTGTCGATGACAAGAATGACAGATCGACCCAATCCGGCAATTTCTTGAAGATGATGGAGAAAATAAAACCACCAATTGTTGCAAACAAAGCTGCATTTGAAGTTGCTTTCTTCCAGAAGAATCCTAAAATGAACATCGCAAAAATACCTGGAGATACAAAACCCGTATATTCTTGAATATATTGGAATCCACCTTTTTTATCAATACCCAAATGTGGAGCAATCAGCACACCCAAAATCATGGCAACCACAACAGTTAGCTTGCCGATATTGACCAATTTCTTGTCCGATGCTTCTGTATTGAATACTTTTTTATAAATATCCAAGGAGAAGATTGTAGCGATACTGTTTGCTTTACCTGCCAAAGAAGCGACCACTGCAGCTGTTAGTGCTGCAAAAGACAAGCCTTTTAAACCTGCTGGCAATAAATTCAACAAAACTGGATAAGCGTGGTCAGGGTTTACCTCACCATGTTGCATCATTTCATTTTGGAACAAGCCATCTTTCCACATGACATAGGCTGCAATACCCGGCAACACAACAATGATAGGCATTAATAACTTCAGAAATGCTGCAAACAAGATACCGTTTCTCGCGGTTTTCAAATCTGCTCCAAGCGCGCGTTGCGTGATGTATTGATTACACCCCCAGTAATTCAAATTAACGATCCACATACCGCCAATCAACACAGTTAACCCCGGTAAATCGAGATAGTTCTCATTTTTACGATCCAAAATCATATGGAAGTGGTCGGAAGCTTTTTCGGTCATCAAGTGATAGCCTTCCAATACTCCTGAGCCACCATAGTGCTCTGAAACGAGATTCAAGGCTAGGTAAGTGGTAGCCAAACCACCCAATACCAAAAAGAAAACCTGAATAATATCCGTATAACCGATTACTTTCATTCCTCCCAATGTAATGATCACAGCAAAAATCGCAATGGCATACATACAGGCATCCAGACTGATACCGGAAATACTACTTACCGCAATGGCTCCCAAATAGAGGATGGATGTCAAATTAACGACAACATACAACAATAACCAGAAAACGGCCATGATCATCGCAACAGTCCCATTATATCGTTTATGGAGAAACTGTGGCATCGTAAAGATCTTGTTCTTTAAGTATACCGGGATAAAAAATACCGCAACGACAATCAGTGTAATGGCAGCCATCCACTCGTAAGTCGCAATAGCCAATCCCATCTTAAATCCGGAACCGCTCATACCGATAAATTGCTCGGCCGAAATATTGGACGCAATAAGTGAAGCTCCGATAGCCCACCAAGTCAATGACCCCTCAGCCAAAAAATAGTCTTTGGAACCTACAGATTCAGATTTTTTGCGATAATACACCCATAATCCGTAACCTGCTACAATAACAAAGTATACCAGGAAAACGATGTAATCTTTTGTGCTTAAATAATTATTCATGTATTGGTAATTGGTTTAATTTGATCGCCTAATATAGAAATATTTTTAGAACTATATATATCTATTGACCAAATTTTCTAAATACTCCTGTTTACCACTAATCGTTTTCGGCTCACCTAATTCCACTGCTAAATCCCTTAAGTTCTCCAGGGTCAATGTCCGTTCTTCAAATGACGCACCATGGCCTGTATCAAAAGAAGCATAACGATCGGCCCGTATTTTTTTGTAATCCGAGTCTTGCAAGATACGATCTGCCGTAATAAGCGCGCGCGCAAAAAGATCCATACCACCGATATGTGCATAAAACAAATCTTCAGGATCTGTCGAGTTCCGACGGATTTTGGCATCAAAATTCACACCTCCACCTTGGAATCCACCACCTTCTAAAATAATCAACATGGCTTCGGTCAATTCATTGATATCATTCGGAAATTGATCTGTATCCCATCCATTTTGATAATCACCGCGGTTAGCATCAATGGAGCCCAATTTACCTGCATCTACAGCAACCTGTAGCTCATGCTGGAACGTATGTCCGGCCAATGTCGCATGGTTTACCTCTAAATTTAATTTAAAATCTTCCAAAAGATTATACTGGCGCAGGAAGCCCAGCACGGTAGCCGCATCATAATCGTATTGATGTTTTGTAGGCTCACATGGTTTCGGCTCTATAAAGAAAGTTCCTTTAAAACCATTTTTGCGGGCATAATCCTTGGCCATGTGTAAAAACTGGGCAAGATGTTCCTGCTCACGCTTCATATTGGTATTTAAAAGGCTCATATACCCCTCTCTACCACCCCAGAACACATAATTTTCACCACCAAGAGCAATCGTTGCGTCCAAGGCTGCCTTGACCTGTGCGCCACCATGTGCAAGAACATGAAAATCTGGATTAGTTGCTGCTCCATTCATGTAGCGTTTATGGCTAAAAAGATTGGCTGTTCCCCAAAGCAATTTTATACCGCTTTCCTGTTGTTTTTCCTTCGCATAATCAACGATAGTCGACAGACGTTTTTCATTTTCAACCACATTATCCGAATAATCAACTAAGTCCACATCATGGAAGCAATAGTAGGGTATATTTATTTTACTGATAAATTCGAATGCCGCATCCATTTTATCTTTTGCCCTTGTGATTACATCGTTGCTTTCATCCCATGGAAATTGATGTGTCGGTCCGCCAAATGGATCAGATCCGTTACCATTGAAAGAATGCCAGTACGAACAGGCAAATTTAAAGTACTCTTCCATGGTTTTGCCGCCAACAATTTGTTTTGGATTATAATAACGGAAAGCCAATGGATTTGTACTGTCCTTTCCTTCGAATTGAATTTGGCCAACGCCTTTAAAAAATTCTTTTTTCCCTTTGATAATATTCATCTTATTTACTATTTATTTGTTTGTTTAATAATTCCTTCCATTGCTGATAATGCTCCTCATATTGCGCTACAAATTGAGGTTCCACTGTATACACAGGTTTCAAAGACCGAAAAGCTTCTGTAGAATCTGCATAATACCCACTTCCTATACCTGCTCCAAGAGCGGCTCCAATACTGCCATCATGATTAAAGATTTCAACTGGAACGTCAGTGGCTCCCACAAATGACTCCCTGAAAACAGCGCTCAAGAATAAATTTGCATAACCTGCACGAATCATATTTGGATGCAGATTATTTTCGCGCATGATATCCAAACCATAGCGAAAAGCATATGCAATCCCTTCCTGTATAGCACGCAGTATATCGCTTGTCTCATGCCTATTCAAATCTATCGCTGAAATTGAAGCTCCAACCGTTTGATTGTTGAGCATCCGCTCGGCACCGTTGCCAAATGGGATAACCTGCAATCCTTTGCTACCGATAGGAGATGCGCCAGCCTGGGCGTTAATCTGTTCGTAAGACAAATCGCGTCCCAACAAACGTCTACCCCAGCTATTCATAATGCCTGTTCCATTGATACAGAGCAGTACACCTGTACGGATATCATTCTCCTGATAATTCACATGAGCAAATGTATTTACACGCGATTCGCGGTCGGCGATCAGCTTGTCGCTGACGCCATAGATCACACCGGAAGTACCTGCGGTCGCAGCAACTTCACCAGGTTGAAGGACATTCAGCGAAAGTGCATTGTTAGGCTGGTCGCCGGCTTTATAATTGATGGTCACTGTACCAGAAAGCCCAAGTTCTTCAGCAACAGCGGCTTTAATTTGACCATGCGTTGAAAACACAGGTAAGATCTCAGGAATAAGATGATCATCAAAGCCATAATAATCCATAATCGTACGCGACAATACATTATCCTTGAAATCCCAGAATATCCCCTCAGATAGGGCTGAAATGGAAGTCGTCACCTGCCCCGAAAGTTTCATGGCGATGAAATCCCCCGGCAACATGATCTTATCTATTTTTTCATAAATTTCCGGCTCGTTTGCTTTTACCCAGGCCAACTTTGACGCTGTGAAATTACCCGGGGAATTCAGATGATGACTCAGATTAAAAGACCTTCCGATTTCTTCAAAAGCGATATTTCCCAATTCAACAGCCCTGCTGTCGCACCAGATAATGGCATTTCGCAGCACATGCTGATCTTTATCGACCACAACTAAGCCGTGCATCTGGTATGCAATGCCAATGGCCGAAATTGCTTTGGGGTCATACAGGCCCAGCCCGTTTGCCTTCAACAGAGCCTGTTTAAAGTAGTCCCACCAATCGAGCGGGTTCTGTTCTGCCCAATTGGGCTCCAAAGTAATTATGGGAGCTTCTACATCCGGATATTGCACCGAGCAAACCTTACGTTGTGAAGATGCCTCGACAATCGAAACTTTTACAGAAGAAGTACCTACGTCTATACCTAATAAATACATGGTAATCAATTCAAATTGGTTATAAAAAACAACATCGGCCTAATATTGCAACCGGTTGCATAAAAGTAGGGTATGTTTCTGAATTATCAAAATATTAAATAAAATTATTTACTTTGGAGCGTGAATAAAAAAACGACAATTTATGATATAGCCCGTGCGCTTGGAGTGACAGTCTCTACCGTATCGCGCGCATTGAATAATGTGCCTACGATCAGCGAGGCGACACGAAAGCTGGTGCTCGACAAAGCAAAGGAATTGAATTACAGCGTCAATAAGTTGGCCTCTTCTCTTTCCTCGGGCAAGTCCAATACCATCGGTGTCATTGTTCCTACCATGCAAATTCATTTTTTTGCAGAAGCCGTACATAGCATTGAAAAAGAGTTAAAAAAACACAACTACAGCCTATTGCTTTATCAATCGAATGAATCGTTTGAAGATGAAGTCAATGGCGTGAAGACCTTACTTGAAGCTCAGGTAGACGGCATCATTGCTTCGTTGTCGCTGGAGACGCAAGAAACCCAGCATTTTCAGGAAGTGATCAATCAGCGCAAATGCCTGGTTATTTTTGACCGTACCCATAAAGATATTCCTGCTCCTGTGGTCAAACTTGACGATTTTAGAGCCGGCTACCTTGCAACACAGCACCTGCTCGAACAGGGCTACAAAAATATTGCCTTTATCACAACGGACAAAGAAATCGCTATTTTCCAGGATCGTTTCCATGGTTTCGAAGCGGCCTTAAAAGATGCGCAGATTTCCCCACGGGAAGACTTTATCATTCGCGGCGACTTATCCATTGAAGCCGGCATCAAAGGAACTAAACAGATTCTAAAATCTGCAATCCAACCGGACGCCTTTATTGGTGGTGATGACTTTACAGCTGTCGGGATTATTCAGGCATTAAAAACTGCAAATATTGCCATTCCAGCAACAGGAGTGATCGGTTTTGCAAACCAGACCTTTTCTTCCTTTATTAGCCCTACACTGTCAAGTATTGATCAACAGGCCAACAAAATGGGGGAAGAATGTGCAAAACTCTTTCTGAAAATGGTCAAACAAAAAAATCCGTACGATGCCATCGAACAGATTGTTCTTGATCCCATATTGATAAAAAGAAAATCTACCAATAGAATAGACAAATAATCAGTACCTTTGCCTAAATTTGTTTAAATGCAAGCCCGGCAGAAATTTAGGATAATAAGCATCTGCTTATTATTCGTCATTCAGGCCCTTTTTTTAGTGGCCATCTTTGTAGAAAATACACATTCTTATATTGTATTGGCTTTTATTGGCCTATTGTCCTTACTGATCTTATACAGTTACCTTAAATCGCCCATTCATCATCACAGGCATGAATATGAATCGATTAAAATTGCTATTTGGGTACCTATAGGTGCGATTTCATCCTACTATTTCAATCAGATCTTCGGTTTGGGTCCTGTATTGGGGGCAGCGCTGACAGGTACCATAGCCTCTTTCATTCCAAATATCAACAAAAATTCGACTTATCTGCCCCACCTTCCAGCAGCAATTTATTGCGGCGCATTTGTAGGAATGTCCAATGCGCAAGTGGCTCATGGGTTCTCTTTTATTTTAGCAGCGAGTATTTTTACAGCGATCTTTCTGATTGTATCGAAAAGTTTATTAAATGGTGTCGGCGGTAAACTAGGCACATTGGCCTTTCTTGGTGTTTCACTGACTTACCTCCTTTTATATATTTTTAAGTAATATGGAAACATTCATTTTATACCTAGTTGGCATCATCGGGAGCACGGCGACATACTATGTCAACACCAAGTTTCACCAAGGGGCAGTGCGTTCATCGGCATTGCTGACCTTACTTGTTGCAGGTTTTCTACATTTCTTCCCACAAAGTGTTCCTCCTCATCTCGCACAGTACATTCCCCCTATTTTTATAGGCGCGTCATTTATAGGCATGGTCTCCAAAAACCAGTTATCAACCTATTTCGGTTTGGCTCTAGCTGGCGCTATTTTCACGACAATACTGCTCAATACCAGTAAATTTTTTACTGGTTATGGCGGAGCCCTCGGCACTTCCGCCTGCATCGCGCTGTTGGTCGTACTGAGCATTCCTTATTTTAAATCACCACGGAAAATGACCGTTGGATTTCTTCAGCTCCGCAAAACAATCTTAAAAAAACAGGGAAAAATTTCAAAAAGACGAGTAGATTTGTTTAAATAAAAAGCATAACCACATGAAACCTTTATTTCTGGTCTTTATTATCCAAACCTTCTTATTGAGCCAGCTGAGTGCTCAACAAGCAAAAATCAACATCGTAAATCAAGAACGCAACAGCAGCTACAGAGGCCTAAGTGTAGTCGATGATACAACTGTATGGGTAAGCGGAAGCAATGGTACCGTCGGGCTCAGCACCGATGCTGGAAAAAACTGGCAGTGGGTAAATCCAATTGGCTACGAAAAAACAGATTTTAGGGATATCGAAGCATTTGATGAGAACGAAGCCTTAATTATTTCGGCAGGTTCCCCGGCCATCATCTTAAGTACCCATGACGGCGGTCGAAGCTGGAAAGAAGTATTCATAGATAAGCGGCCCGAAATATTTTATGACGGTTTTGCTTTTACACCAAAAGGGATCGGTATTGCCTTTGGCGACGCCATTCAGGGGAAAATGCCACTATTAAAAAGCATCGATTTCGGAAGGTCCTGGAAAGATATATCCGCGAATATGCACTTTACAATTACTGAAGGAGAGGCCGGTTTTGCGGCCAGTGGAACCTCCATCTACTGCGATAATAAAGGGACATACTGGATTGCCACCGGTGGAACAGCAGCCAATATCTACAGCAGCAAAGATCAGGGGGACACATGGCAACGTTACAGCTGCCCCATCATTCAGGGGAAAAATAGCACCGGTCCTTTTTCCGTTGCATTTTACTCGTCGAAAACTGGTATTGTAGTCGGTGGCGATTACAAAGAGGATAAAAACAAAGACAAAAATAGCCTGTTAACCAACGATGGCGGTAAAACATGGTTTGCGGCAGAAACAGCTCCCGATGGCTTTAAGTCGGCCGTTATTTACCTTTCAAAAAAACAGCTGATCAGCACGGGAACCTCGGGTACAGACCTCTCTAATGACGGCGGAAAAAACTGGACGCCTATCGGAAAGGAAAGCTTCAATGCCGTACAAAAGGCAAAAAAAGGCCAAGCGATATTTTTAGTGGGTGATAAAGGAAAAATAGCGAATTTAGCATTATAAGCTAAATTCGCTATTTTTTGCACCTCTACACGCTATTTCTTACAACAACGGCGCACTATTTTTTGCAACACTGGAGCTAGGTTTCGCAGTGCAAAAAAACTGAGATTTACTCACTTATAAACAACTACTTGCGCGACAAACGCGATTCTTCCAAATCCAGGGAATACTCGATCTCTTTAATAACATCACTGTCAAAGGCCTTGCTTTCCTTGATCTTGTACAGGCCGTCACGACGTAGCGCCAAAAGTTCCAACATAATTTTATTATAGAGCCCCCTTACTGCAGAAAGCTGCGCACGTGTATCCTCCTCTTTCGCTCGTTCGGATGCATTTACACTCCGGATGATCTGCTCTTTAACACGGGCAATTGTCTCATGCTCCAGCATTTCCTTTGCGTAATGTTTATCCAGATACGCAATAGATTCTTTACCAAGACGTACCCGAATCTCATCGATTTGCTCCTCCATTGAAGCTTGCTCATCGACCTCTTCAATTTTTATCAATTTAATCAACAAAGGCAATGTAAGCCCCTGAAAAACAAGCGTCACTAAAATCACCACAAATGTAATGAACAAAATCAGATTTCGGTGTGGGAAGGCCGTTCCATCATATAAAGTCAATGGTATTGCTAATGCTGATGCCAAAGAAACCACTCCGCGCATACCGGCCCAACCAACGACCAGGGGTAATTTCCACCCTGGACTCTTTTCCTTGATGCGGACCCGTTTGAATAATATCCTGGGAACAAAAGCCGAAAGATAAACGGCGATTAATCGCAAAACAATAACAATTACACAAATCGCCAATGCATAATCAATAGCTTCCTCCATGGAGTATTCCCCCAAACCATTGATGATCACCGGGAGTTCAAGTCCAATGAGGATAAAGACAAATCCATTTAAGAGAAAACCCACTGTCGCCCACACTTCTTTGGTTTGGATCCGTGTATGATAGTTGAGGTAATCCCCTGCCCGGAAGGAAAGAAACAATCCGCCACTAACCACGGCCAAGACCCCCGACCACTCAAAATGCTCCGCAACAATATACATCAGGTAAGGTGCAATAAGGGTTATGGGTGTTGAAATACTCGACGACTTAGCAACATAACGTAGGAATATATAGAGGATGTGACCGATGACCAGACCAACGACAACACCCATGACCGATAACATCAGAAACTGCGTCGTCGCATTGCTCATCACAAACTGGCCAGTAAGAATCGCAATGGATGCAAATCTAAATACCGTCAATGAGGCTGCATCATTCACCAGGCTTTCCCCTTCCAATATCGCAATTCCACGTTTAGGAATGCTTACTCCTTTCAGGACAGAACTAGCAGCCACGGCATCTGGAGGAGAGATAATCCCACCCAGTAAAAAGCCCAGCGCCAAGGTAAATCCCGGAATAATACTGACCGAAAAGTAGGCAATCGCCAGCGATGTGAAGAAGACCAAACCAAAGCCCATGATAAAAATAGACCGTCGCCACTTTAGAAAATTCCCCCAATTGGTATACCAGGCTGCTTCAAAAAGTAAGGGTGGCAAAAATACCATAAACACGATATCAGGATCAACACTTATGACAGGTGCCCCGGGGATCAACGAGATCACAAGTCCGCCAACAACCAACAGAATGGGGTAAGAGATCTTGAGGCGTTGACTCAGCACAAATAACATGGCCATAAAGAAAAACAGCACCATCACCAATAACAGGTTACTGTGAATTTTCTGACCTGCCTTTCCACCTACGGCCGCTTTCACATCCGCATAAGGTGCCGACATGGACATGCTGTATTGACGAAGCTTCCATTCATTATCCTGCTTACTTAATACGCCCACGCCACGAAAGGACTTGGTATTGATCTTAAACGTTTCATCAAACCAGGCCGTCGTGCTATCGGCATTAAAGCTGATATGCCGCTTGTCATAGGTGTAAGTCCAGGCATTTTTGGGATTGAAATATTGATCGCTGAACTTCTCTGCATGGGCTTTATCCCACCTTTCATCATGATCAGTACCCAAAATAACTCCATCTGAAGCAATAACATTCAAAAATGGACCATACTTTACCTCACCCGAAGTTTTGTGCCAACGATCCAGTAGCCCATTGATTTCGTCCATAGGCTGCTGGGCACTTGTCGGAAAGACAAATAAAATTAAACTAAGAAAACAATACGTACCTAAAATGATCTTTCTAATCATACATTATAAAACTTCGTAATAGCTAAGACAATCCTCTTCCGATGAGATCAGTCTTAAAACAAAAAGCTGCATAGGCAGCTTTTTATCTTTATTTAATTATTTCTTCAATTTCGCGGATAATCTTCTGCGCGATCTGCTCAGCAGCTTCAGGCGTAGGTCCCTCCGAGTAAATCCGAATAATCGGTTCGGTATTCGATTTACGTAAATGAACCCATTCATTTTCAAAGTCTATTTTCAATCCATCGATTGTTGAATGGTCTTCATTTTTATATTTTTCCTCCATTTTGGCCAATAAGTTGTCAATGTCCAATTCCGGAGTCAGTGTAATCTTGTTTTTTGACATAAAGTACTGCGGTAAAGAGGCGCGGTATTCGGAGGCTTTTTTACCAAGTTTAGCCAGATGTGTCAAGAAGATCGCTACCCCTACCAGTGCATCACGGCCATAGTGAGATGCAGGATAGATAACACCGCCATTTCCTTCTCCGCCAATTACCGCATCCACTTCCTTCATCTTTGTAACCACGTTGACTTCACCAACAGCAGCGGCATAATATTCGCCACCATGTGCTTTAGTCACATCACGCAGTGCGCGTGTAGAAGATAAATTAGAAACTGTATTTCCTTTTTTATGCTGCAATAAATAATCTGCTACTGCCACTAAGGTATATTCTTCACCAAATAGCTCACCATCCTCCATCATAAAGACCAATCGATCTACATCTGGATCTACAGCAATCCCTAAATCAGCTTTGTTTTCAATAACCGCAGCTGATAGATCTGTCAAATTCTCTTTTAATGGTTCGGGATTATGCGGAAACTGACCATTCGGCTCACAATGGATTTTATAGATTGTCTGCACACCAAGCGCATCCAATAAGGCAGGTATAAATGTACCACCTGTACTGTTTACGGCATCCAAAGCAACTTTAAAATTAGCGGCTTTAATAGCTTCCTTATCAACATATTCCAACGCTAATACAGCGTCTACATGTTTCTGAAAATATGAATAGTCTTTATGAACCTGTCCTAATGCTTCAACTTCGGAAAAATCAAAGTCTAAGGATTCACCAAGGGCCAATACCTCTTGCCCTTCGGCATCTGAAATAAATTCGCCCTTTGCATTCAGTAACTTTAGTGCATTCCATTGACCTGGATTGTGTGAAGCAGTCAAAATAATACCACCAGCAGCTTTTTCCATAGGTACAGCGATCTCTACCGTTGGCGTTGTTGAAAGACCTAAATCAACCACATTAACACCGATGCTTTGCAAGGTACCAATCACCAAATTACTTACCATCTCACCAGAAACACGCGCATCTCTTCCAACAACAATTTTTTTGATACCACTCTGCTTAACAATTATTTTGCCATAAGCAGCTGTAAACTTAACGATATCTATTGGGGTAAGTGCCTCTCCAGCACGCCCGCCTATCGTACCTCGAATTCCTGATATTGATTTAATTAAAGTCATTTCTTTTGAATTGATTAACGTGTAAATTTAGCACAATGGCAATAAAATATCGAATTAAAATTATAATTAATGAATATTTAACGTATATTTGTTGCAACAAAGTTGTTTTTAAAAGAAACAACCGTTTGCAATGAAATTATTTTTACTTTTGAAAAGTGAGTTTTTAAAGTTTGGGAATTTCATTGTCATCAGCAACATTTATGATTCAACAATTAGTACACATCGATCAAGAGATTTTTCTGGCCATTAATCAGGGCTTGAGTAACCCCGTGTTTGATTGGTTATTGCCTATACTACGCAATCCATATACCTGGGCCCCCTTGTATTTATTTCTGATCATATTTTTCATAAAGACCTATGGAAAAACGGGAATTCTAATTGTTGCCATGACCTTGGTTACCTTCGGAATTTCCGATGGTATATCATCTCATTTGATCAAAAAGACTGTAAAAAGGATTAGACCATGTAACGACGTGGAGTTTAAAGAAAATGTCAACATCCGGGTGCGATGCGGCTCCGGCTTTAGCTTTACCTCCTCTCATGCGGCCAATCATTTTTCCCTTGCTTTTTTCTGGATTGTACTTTTCCGGAGAAGATGGAAACATGTGCTTTGGCTTTGTATTACCTGGGCAACCCTAATTTCAGTCTCTCAAATTTATGTTGGTGTCCATTACCCGTTTGATGTCCTCTGTGGTTCAGCCTTAGGTATCCTGGTTGGATTGGCAACAGGCTACTTATTCAAACGGTTTGTGCCTAGCTTTTTTAAAACTGAACACGTATAATGAATTCAATTTTATTGATTTTAATTTTATTCATACCTGCATTTGCAAGTGGAATTGCTGTATTTTTTGTACAAAAGAAAGGAACCAGTTTCCTTAAACTCATCCTTTCTTTCAGTGGAGCCTATTTATTCTCTATTACGGTACTGCACCTCATTCCGCATGTCTATCAGTCTAACAATACTTCACCTGAGGTATTGGGTATTTATGTGCTTGCTGGATTTCTTTTCCAGCTCTTTCTTGAACAGTTCTCCCAAGGGATCGAGCATGGCCATATCCATACCGACAATGATCACGACCACCACAATCATCGTTTTCCAATAGGTATTATGTTCAGTCTATGTCTTCATGCTTTCCTTGAAGGCATGCCACTCGCGGCAACACATCAGACTGAACTTGCACTAGGCATATCCATCCACCACATTCCGGCGGCATTTGCATTGGGAAGTATTCTAATAAGCACGCATTTAAAGAAAAACACCATCCTCATTACACTAGCTTTATTTGCAGCAATGACCCCTTTTGGCTTTTTGCTGAGCAAAGCCATCAGTGCAGGTGAAGTAGGCAATATCCAGCAATATTTTGATAAAATCATGGCCGTGGTTATTGGTATCTTCTTGCACATATCGACAACGATACTTTTTGAATCGGGCTCAATTGACCATCATAAATTCAATAAAAAGAAAATGATTGCTGTGATAGCCGGTGTTGCTATTGCACTCGGAAGTTTCTTATTTGTCGGAGAACATGATCATGGGCACGATCAGCATCAACAACCGCATGATCATGAACATCATGACCATGCGCATTAATTTCTTTAGCCGCGAAGTTTATCCAACAGTGCACTTAAAGTCATTGCCTCTTCTTCGCTAATTCGATCGGGTAAAAGATCCTTCATCAACATATCCTCATCTAAACTCTTAAGAATCTCGAGGCCCTTCTCAGTGATAACCAAATCCACTGCCCTTTTATCACCACCCGATTGACAACGTGAAACCAATTCTTTGGAAACCATGCGATCAATCATACGCGAAATATCTGGTGTAGTACTCAACATTCTTGATTTAATCAGATTATTGGTTGCAGGCTTGGGATATTGGCCCCTCAATATGCGCAAGACATTAAACTGTTTCAAAGTGATTCCTTCTTTGGCAGCACGCTGTTCAAGCTCATTGTTAATCCAATTGTACGTGTAAAGAATATTTACCGTACAACGATGCCATTCATTGCTGAATTTACTTACTTTGATTTCGTCCTCAATCTTCATTCTGGTTGATAATTAATCGTTCTGAATAGTAAAGATAGCTGTTTTTTACTAAATACATAACTATGACATTAGAATCATTCTAAATGGTAGAAATTCTGTATATTTGAAGAATTCAAAAAAACAGGCAGATGCGTAATAGAACTAGCTTAGATAAGCTAAAAAAAGGGGAAAAAGCGGTAATTATAGATTTTGATTCACACGAAATTCCAGCTAAATTTTTCGAATTGGGGTTTATACCCGGTACTGAAGTAGAGGTGAAACATATCGCACCTTTGGACGGTCCTATATGTCTAAATATTAGTGCTAATAACGCCTTAATTGCTATCCGCAAATCAGAAGCTAAAGTCATCCTTATTGATCAGAAATAATGAATAACCCGATTATTGCACTTTTGGGTAATCCAAATGTGGGTAAAACATCTCTATTTAACCGGATTACAAAATTAAATCAGAAAGTAGGAAATTATCCCGGTATTACGGTCGAAAAACGTGAGGGGCAAGTTAAAGCCAACAACAAAGTTTATCGTATTATTGACTTACCGGGCACATATACCCTGTTCCCAAGTTCATTGGACGAAGAAGTTGTTTTCAACACTTTAGTCAATAAAGAAAGCAGTTTCAGACCAAACCTCGTCGTTGTCGTCGCTGAACCTACGAACCTAAAACGGTCTATTATTCTTTATCAACAAGCCCGGGAACTCGGTCTGCCGGCCATCTTTGTCATCAATATGATTGATGAAGCCAAAGAAAAAGGAATTACAATCGATGTTCAAAAACTTGAACACCTATTAAATACTAAAGTATACGAAACCAATGCACGTACGGGGCAAGGTATCGATCAGCTGATCAAAAACTTTGATGCTGTTCCGCCCATGTATATCAGCAAATTCAGTCTACCAACGGAAGCTGATGCAGCATTAGAGGAAACTAAACGTCTTTTCCCATTAGATACGGAATACCACACCTGGCAATACCTGGCCAAAGGCGAAGTATCCTTTTTATCGAAGGAAAAAAATCAGGCTATTCAGCAAATCCGTGAAAAATATCAATTGCGGGCCGAGAAGCTGCAAAAAGACGAAGCCATATTGCGCAGTAAATCCCTAGATAGCAGCCTTGCTGAAATCTATGTAAAGGATGAATCCTCGAATAAAAACAAAACCAATACGATTGATAGCATCCTGCTTCACCCAATCTTTGGTTATGTCATCTTCTTTGGTATCCTCTTTTTAATCTTCCAGGCAATTTATACCTGGTCTGGACCAGCCATGGATTTTATCGATGGCTTATTTGGTGATCTTGCAGCCTATACGCAAACAGCACTTCCTGCAGGACCTCTGACCGATTTGCTCAGCAATGGTATTATCAAAGGTATTGGCGGGATTGTAATCTTCATTCCACAGATTGTTATTTTATACATCTTTATCTCGATCATGGAAGAAACGGGCTATATGAGCCGTGTTGTTTTCCTGATGGACCGCTGGCTGCGTCCCTTTGGTCTAAATGGAAAATCAGTGATTCCATTGATTTCCGGAGTGGCCTGTGCTGTTCCTGCAGTCATGTCTGCACGTAACATCGAAAATAGCAAAGAAAGACTGGTCACTATTCTGGTAACACCTTTTATGACCTGCTCAGCACGTCTCCCTATTTATATCGTTCTGATCGGACTGGTGATACCGGACACGAAATTAGGAGGCTTTCAAATACAAGGGATTGTATTGTTTGTGATGTACCTGCTTGGCATATTCGCAGCTTTGCTATCCGCGATTATCCTGACCAAAGTCATCAAATCAAAACACAAATCATTTCTCATCTTTGAACTCCCCACCTATAAGACTCCGGATTGGAAAAATGTAGCCTTAAATGTCTGGGAAAAAGCATCAAGCTTTGTCTTCGGCGCAGGTAAAATTATTTTAGCCATTTCTGTTATACTCTGGGCATTAGGTAGTTTTGGTCCAAACGACAAATTTAGCCAAGCAGAAGAATATGTAACAAAAAATAACCCCAACCTGTCCGAAGCAGATTTGGAGCATGAAGTTTCATCATATCGTCTGGAACACTCCTTCCTTGGTTATCTTGGCATGGCTATTGAACCTGTTGTTAAACCATTGGGCTATGACTGGAAGATGGGCATAGGTCTCATTTCTTCCTTTGCTGCCCGTGAAGTGTTTGTGGGCACAATGGCAACAGTATATAGCCTTGGTGATGAAGTGGATATCGAAGATGAAGCATCTAAAACAACGGTATTAGGCAAAATGAAAAGCGAAATTAACCGGAATACCGGTTTACCGGCTTACAATTTAGCTTCCGGTGTATCCTTATTACTGTTCTATGCTTTTGCTATGCAATGTATGAGTACAATTGCGGCAGTAAAAAGGGAAACAGGCTCATGGAAATGGACTTTAATACAGCTTGGTTTTATGACAGGTTTGGCCTATTTCAGTGCCTTAATTGCTTATCAACTTTTAAAATAAAAAGCTATGGATAATTTAACAGTACAATATCTCATCGTAGGAATTCTCGTCTTGGCGGCTGTATGGTATGTCGTTAAAAATGTCCGAAAATCATTAAAGGGCAAGTCTAGCTGCTCGAAAGGCTGTGGATGCGACTGCAGCGGAGAAAAAACACAAAAAGCAAATTAATTTATCTTTTTGAGTAGCATTTGCAAATAAGATTTCGTTATTAGCTAGAGTGGCCAAAAATCACACTAGCTACTAATTCATAAAGCGCCGTATTTCTAAATTACGGCGCTTTCTATTTCTTAGCCAAAAACATGGCTCCCGCCATTGTTTATAAAAAAACAACGAAATACATTAAAAGCACAACAGAATGTGCACAAATACCTAAGTGTTTTATTAACTTTATGCGCTTAGGGCAAAAGATGCACTGGGAGCCACGTTATTCGTCGGCACATCATACAGCGGCAGCAATTTTGACCAATTCGATTCTGGTAAGGAGTAAAGTCTTCACAGGTTTCCCCTGCCAAGGATCGGTCAAAACAGACTAGTAACCGTATTAACCATACACATGGAGAAACAGAACAATAAGGAAGAATTAAAAAGAGGACTTCAAAATAGACATATTCAATTAATTGCCCTGGGTGGTGCAATTGGTACAGGCTTATTTCTAGGTATCGGAAAGGCTGCCACACTAGCTGGGCCGGCAGTTATACTCGGCTATGCTTTCGCTGGAATTATTGCTTTTTTTATTATGCGCCAATTGGGCGAGATGGTCGTTGAAGAACCTGTTTCAGGAAGTTTTAGCTACTTCGCCAATAAATATTGGGGTTCTTTTGCAGGTTATGCTTCGGGCTGGAACTATTGGGTCCTGTATATCTTGGTAAGCATGGCCGAACTTACAGCAATAGGCGTTTATGTGCAGTTCTGGTGGCCTGAAATACCCCTATGGGCATCAAGTTTATTTTTCTTCTTTGCAATCAACGCCCTTAATCTTGCCTCTGTCAAAATTTATGGCGAGACGGAATTTTGGTTTTCTATCATTAAGGTTATTGCGATCATCGCAATGATTGTTTTTGGTGTATACTTACTGGTAAGCGGTACTGGAGGTGAGCAGGCAAGTCTCAGCAACCTGACTTCACATGGCGGTTTTTTCCCAAAAGGCTGGTTTAGCGAAACATCGGATGGCAATTTTGAAGGTCTCCTTTCGGCCATGGCATTGATTATGTTTTCTTTCGGTGGTCTAGAGTTGGTTGGTATTACTGCTGCAGAAGCCGAACATCCCGAAAAGAACATCCCCAAAGCGACCAACCAGGTGATCTATCGGATCTTGATCTTTTATGTAGGTGCACTCATTATTCTTTTCTCTTTGACACCGTGGACGAATATCACCGCCGATACAAGTCCTTTTGTACTGGTATTTGACAAACTTAATGGATTTGAATTTACCCTCTTTGGAAAGACTTTCTATTTCACAAAAATTATCGCAAATGCGCTAAATCTCATTGTTCTTACCGCCGCATTATCAGTATATAATAGCAGTGTGTACAGCAACAGCAGAATGCTATATGGACTGGCAGAACAGGGGAATGCCCCTCGTTTTCTTTCGAAACTCAACAAGAATCATGCGCCTATTAACGCAATTTTGGTCTCGGCACTTTTCGCTGCGATCTGTGTATTTATCAACTATATTGCGCCGAAAAATGCCTTGGAGATCTTGATGTCGCTTGTGGTATCTTCACTGATTATAAACTGGGTCATGATTTCCATTACACATTTGTATTTCAGAAAAAATAAACTCGATGCCCACTTACAGACCAAGTTTCCATCCTTTCTATATCCCCTAAGTAACTATATCTGTCTGATCTTTTTGATCGCTGTACTTGGCATCATGTGGATCACAGGAATGAAACTTCCGGTAGAATTGATCCCCGCTTGGCTTATATTACTCTATGTGAGTTATGTTTTGATCAAAAGAAAGAAATCTTAGTTCACAGAACCTCGATCTTATCAATAAAAAAAGCCTGATTCATTGCATGAATCAGGCTTTTTTGCTAAAATTTAAAGCGGGTATTCCTCCTCGAGAATAGCAAATTCATAATTATCGCTCCAACCATCTTTTAACGGCAAAATTTTCCGTCTGCGAGCCTCTTTGACCATGCCGACTTTCTCCATTACTTTAGCGGAAGCGATATTTTCAACCGCACAACCGCCCTCAATTCTATGAAAATTAAGTTCCTTGAAACCAAATGTCAGGATTCGGTTCAATGCCTCTGTTGCATAGCCCTTATTCCACATTGTCGGAACAAGCTTAAACCATACTTCTGCATTTCGATAGCGTAGCTTGACAACGCTGATATTAATTAGACCAATAAACTCCTTTCCTTCTAGAGTTTCTATATAAAAGGTATAATCCTTTCGGACATCGGATTCATGGATTTGCGCTGACCAAGCTTCCACCATTTGCGCCGTATGGGCTATTCCATCCGGAAATCCACTCGGATTAAACAATGCAGATTCAGGGTACATTAATAGGGAATGGATATTTTCCAAATCTATTTTCTCTACGGATCTGAGCTTGAGCCGTTCTGTTTTAATTTCCATTTTTAAAATTACACAAATGGCTTATTTTCTGCTGCCATTTGACACTAATAACTAAAACAATCCCAGCTGTGTGCCTGCATCGGGTAAGCGAAAAAGATCCCTTCTCAAGGATGGGAGCGTCCCATTATTCATATATTTCTTGACAGAAAGCTTGAATAAATGCTGTAAACTCTCGGCCATATGACCATCCCCTTTTATCCTCCGCCCGAAATCGGTATCGTTAATTTTTCCACCATGACAGGCTTCAATCCAATGTAATACCTTCTCAGCACGGTCAGGGTAGTTCTGATAGAGCCAATCCTTAAAGATACCACCGATCTGTCCATTGAGCCGCACGATGGTATAAGAGGCTGTAATTGCGCCCGCATCTGCCCCCGAACGAATCAGATCTGAAATCTCATCACTATTGATCCCCGGAACAATGGGTGCCATCATCAGCATGACGGGTACACCAATCCCTGTCAATCCCTCGATCAGTTTCAACCGGGCCGATGCCGTTGCAGTACGTGGTTCCATTTTCTGACGTACCTCCTCGCGCAACGAATTGATGGTTACTGCAACGGAAACCAGATTGCGTGCTGCAAGTTCACGCAAAAGATCAAAATCCCGCCGCATCAGTACATTTTTGCTGATGATAGAGACCGGATGCTGGTATTTGACCATCAATTCTAAAAGCGAACGTGTGATACCCAGCTTCCGTTCAATAGGTTGATAACAGTCTGTATTACCGGAAAGCATAATCAAATCGGGCTGATAGCTCGATTTTCTAAACTCCTGTTCGAGAAGCTGAGCGGCATTATGTTTTACCAAGATCTTACGCTCAAAATCCAATCCTGCACTAAAACCCCAATACTCATGCGAATTGCGCGCATAACAGTAAATACACCCATGTTCACAGCCCTGATAGGGATTAATGGATCTTTCAAAACGGAGATCCGGACTATTTGACTTGGAAATAATGGATTTTGGATGAGTCGGAATAAATTGTGTTTTTTCGGCCCCCAAAAACTCCTCATCCAGCCCTTCAACATGCTCCTGCACGTATTGGTTAGAAAAAAATTTGTTATTGGGATTGATCTGCGCCCCTCTACCCTTAAAATATTCTGACGAATTCATAAGTTAAAATTACTAAAATTATTAGTAATATCAAATTAAGATTTCTCAATCTTTATAGCGGAAAGTGAATATCTTCGAATTAGAAGCCCAGATAAGTCGCATTTTAAACCAAACAAAAAATCCCTATACTGTCGTTACAGGATAGGGATTAAAATTCTTATGCTAGATCTCAGTCCAGCTTCTTCTTATTTCATTAAGAAACCACCACCGAGTAGATCATTGCCTTCATAAAAAACGGCCGATTGTCCAGGAGCAATACCTTTCACATTGTGTACAAAATCAATGCGCACTTTATCGCCTTCTTGGGAGATGGTCGACAAAGCACCAGAATCTTTATAACGTACCTTTGAAATTGCTTCCATCGGTTGATCCAGTCCGGCATATTTCACAAAGTTCACATTGCGAACATAGGCATGTGACTTTTCAAGTTCGTGTTCTTCACCCAATACCACCGTATTACTTTCTGGAAGGATTTCGATCACAAACATCGGTTTACCCAAGGCAATACCTAAGCCTTTACGTTGACCGATGGTGAAATAAGGATAGCCAATATGTTTACCGACGACGGTACCATCGGAAAGGATAAAATTACCCCGACCAATTTGTTGATCCAATGTTGGCACCTTATGTCTCAAAAACGCACGGTAGTCGTTGTCAGGAACGAAACAGATTTCATAACTTTCAGACTTATTGGCCAATTCTTTTTGTCCCATATCCAAAGCCATCTGACGAATTTCCTTTTTCGTGAAAGATCCTAAAGGAAACTGCGTCCGCGCAAGGTTTTCTTGAGACACGCCCCATAGAACATAAGATTGATCTTTATTTTCATCCTTACCTTTTGATATCACATAGCGACCATTGTCGTGCATACGGATATTGGCATAGTGCCCGGTAGCGATAAATTCACAGTCCAATTTGTCAGCACGTTTCATTAAAGCCTCCCATTTAATGTGGGTATTACACAATACGCATGGGTTAGGCGTGCGTCCAGCAATATATTCTTCTACAAAATTATCAATCACAAAATCTCCAAACTCATCACGTATATCTAATATATAATGAGGGAAACCATAGTTTACGGCTAATGTACGAGCGTCATTGATACTATCAAGGCTACAACATCCGGTCTCTTTCGACGAACCACCTGCGGATGCATAATCCCATGTCTTCATCGTGATACCGATAACTTCATATCCTTGTTCGTGGAGCATGACAGAAGCAACGGAGCTATCTACCCCTCCACTCATTGCAACTAAAACTCTTCCTCTTTTACTCATCTCTAATTATTGAAATGCAAAGATACAGCTTATTCCTTTTCCTATATGTTAGTTTCTTGTAATTTTATCTCGATCAAAATCAACACGTTCGAAAAAAGTACGAAAATAATCTGCATAAAAGTTTTAGAATTCAAATTATCGGACTATATTTGCATCGCAATAGGGGAACAAACCCATAGCAAAAAAGCGGTGCCATAGCTCAGCTGGTAGAGCAAAGGACTGAAAATCCTTGTGTCCCTGGTTCGAACCCAGGTGGCACCACGCTTCAATCTGATGATCACAGATTTAAATAAAAGGTCAACTGGTGCCATAGCTCAGCTGGTAGAGCAAAGGACTGAAAATCCTTGTGTCCCTGGTTCGAACCCAGGTGGCACCACAAAAAAAGCTTGTTCATTGAACAGGCTTTTTTTGTTTTAGCTAACTGCATTTCATACAACTTCCCCTTCACCTCTGCTGTGTAGAACATGTACCATATCCCTACTACTCGATTTCGATGGGCGATGTTTTCATTGATTGAAGGGCAATATCAAAAAACGATCATGGATTTTGGAAATGAACCGGAGTTGTGACCTCAAAACCACACAAGTTTAATTTCCAAAATCCAATCGCTGCTCTGCTACGATTCAGCAATAATAGAGCGATCCAGATGCACATAGCCACCGTCCACATGGATCAATTGGCCAGTTGTATGACTTGACTTGTTAGACAGCAAAAAGACTGTTGTATCGGCGATTTCTTCCGCTGTCGTCATGCGATGCTCCAATGGAATGCGATCCGTAATTTTCTTCAAGGTCTCCTCCGGATTTGATAAGGTTTGAATCCAGGTATCGTATTGCGGAGTGGCACATTCTGCCACGATAATGGCATTTACACGAATCGAATAAGGCAACAATTCTACAGCCCACTCGCGTGTAAGCGCATTACGTCCACCATTGGATGCCGCATAAGCCGAGGTATTTCCCTGTCCTGTTTCGCCAGTTTTGGACGAAATATTCACAATACTGCCCTTAGAAGCTTTCAATGCATCCAAAGCGTGGTGTGCCATCAGATAGTAGTGAATTAAGTTCTTATGCAGAGAAGCAACAAATTTTTCATAATTACCTGAAGCTAATCCGACACCATCATTTTGTCCGGCATTATTCACCAAACCATCGATACGGCCATATACTTCCAATGTTTTCTGGACGGCTCGTTCACAATCTTCGGGTTTAGATAACTCCGCCTCAATACAGAGTGCATCCACACCAAATTGCTTGATTTCTTCCTTGACTTTTTCATTATCCGCCTGTTTACGGCCAACAATGACCGGAATAGCCTGTTCTTTAGCTAACGCATGAACTACGGCCCGCCCGATTCCTTTTGCTCCGCCGGTAACAATAACAACTTTATCTCTTAAATGAAGATCCATAATACTTTTATTGAATGGTTTGTTTCATTGATTGTGATTAACATTCGCAACAATGAACTCGTTCTCTGGTTATTGATTAATTTTATATTGGCGTTATTCAGCCCATTTATCCGGCTTCATGGCCAATAAAAAACTTCAGCATGTTATTTTTCCCTTTCATAACATGCTGAAGTTTTTCCTTTTAAAGATTATATACACGTATAGCGTTCTCTGCCCAAAATGCGTTCTTCTCTGCAGCTGTAAATTGCCCTAGTTTATCTTCAACTATGGCAATACTTTCTTCGTAAGATGCAGCCAATAGACATACAGGCCAATCTGACCCGTACATAATGCGCTCCTTTCCAAAACGTGCAAAGATATGCTCCAGATATTGTTTAAAATCATCAAGCTTCCATCCTTCCCAATCGGCCTCTGTGGCAAGTCCAGAAACTTTACATACGACATTTGGAAGAGCAGCTAGCGCATCGATAAACGTGGCCCACTCATCAAATGCCTTCGACTTGATTGGCGGTTTGGCAATATGATCCAACACAAATTGTAGATTTGGATTTTGCTGCACACAGTCTAGCGTTGCTGCATAATGACGTGGACGGATGAGCAGATCATAAGTATAACCATAATCTGCCAATGCCTTCAGTCCATTTAGTACGGCAGGGCGGATAAGAAAATCAGGATCCGCTTCTCCTTCAACAATGTGACGAAATCCTTTGATGACCGTGTCTGATTGATAGCCATCCAACTGTTGTCGAATATCTGCTGCTTGAAGATCAATCCAGCCCACAACGCCTTTAATAAAAGGATAATCATTAGCCAGCTGAACCAAATAAGCAGTCTCTTCTTTGGATTGATCTGCCTGAACAGCAACACTCCCTCCGAATCCATTTCGTTCAAGCACAAACTGAATATCTAAAGGACTGAAATCACGTCTTATGACCTGCATTTCTTCGGTAATCCAACTATCTCTAATTGGGTCGAATTTCCAGAAATGCTGATGGGTATCTATACGCATAATGAAATGAAAACCTGATGAGCAATTAATTTTTTGAATACGCTACAACAGTCTGACGGGACTCCCCAAGACCATCTGCTCCTAACTCGATAACATCGCCAGGCTTCAAGTAAATCGGTGGATTAAATCCTAACCCAACACCTGCAGGTGTACCTGTTGAAATAACGTCGCCAGGCAACAAGGTCATAAATTTAGACACATACGATACCACATGTGCTACCGAAAAGATCAAATCCTTGGTATTGCCATCCTGATAGGTTTTTCCGTTTACCTTTAACCATAAACGCACATTGTTGATGTCTTTGATTTCCTCTTTTGTCGCCATGAAGGGTCCCATTGGTGCGAAAGTATCACATCCTTTTCCTTTATCCCAGGTACCGCCACGTTCCAACTGATACTCACGTTCGGAAACATCATTGTGCAACACATATCCAACCACATAATCCAAGGCCTCATGCTCTTCTACATAAGAGGCTTTTTTACCGATCACGATACAGAACTCCACTTCCCAATCTGTTTTTAGCGAATCTTTAGGAATCATCACATTATCGTATGGACCTACCAACGAAGTGGTCGATTTCATAAAGATAATCGGTTCAGCAGGAATAGGTGCATTGGTCTCCTTTGCATGGTCTAAATAGTTCAATCCAATACAAACAATTTTGGATGGACGGGCAAAAGGTGCTCCGATACGCTCGCCTTGAGGAACTTCAATCAACTTACCTTCATTTGCCTTCACAAATTCTTCTAAACGAGCTAAACCATCCTCAGCAAAGAATTGCTCATTGTAATCACCACCTAATGCGCTTACATCGTAATTTACGCCATCGATCTGAACACCGATTTTCTCTTTTCCTTGAGCTCCAAAACGTATTAATTTCATTTTTATAGTATTGAGATAATAGATATTTTATTTTTAGCTTTTTAATTGTTCAATTTAATAAAACCACCATCAATTGGATAGTCATTTCCAGTGATAAAGCCCGCGTCGTCACTACACAGGAAAAGTGCTAATTTGGCAATTTCCTCCGGTTGTGCCATGCGGCCTATTGGCTGGCTTGCTGATAATTTTTCAAACATTTCTTCCTCTTTTCCAGGATAGTTTTTTGCGATAAATCCATCCACAAATGGCGTATGTACACGTGCAGGCGAAATGCTATTGCAACGAATACCGTATGCCATGTAATCCCTTGCAACAGACATTGACATCGCGTAAATAGCACCTTTGCTCATCGAATAAGCAAAACGATCCGTGATACCAACCCATGCAGCGATGGATGCTAGATTAAGGATTGCTCCAGAACCCTGCGCTTTCATCATCGGCACGATAGCATGCAATGCATTATAAGCGCCCTTAACATTCACATTAAAAACACGCTCAAAATCTTCTGATTGACAATTTTCCAAATTACCAACATGAGCAATACCTGCATTATTTACTAAAATATCAATTTTTCCGATATTTTGTGCTATACCAGTAATTTCTTGCTGGTCAGTTACATTACAACGATTAAACAAAGCCTGGCCACCCAAAGCCAAGATCTCATCAACCACCGCATTACCACCGTCTTCATTCAAATCCAGAATATGAACTTTTGCTCCTTCTGCAGCAAATTGCAGACTGATCGCACGGCCTATCCCACTACCACCACCGGTAATTACAGCTACTTTTTGTTCTAATTTTCCCATTGTTATTTAATTGTTAATGTCAATACCAAATCTGCTTCATCTGTCGATGTTGGCAAATCCACGCGTAGACTATTGTTCTTATGACTAAACTTAATCTCTTTCTTTCCGATAAATGTGCTTACTTTTTTCACCTGATAAGGCAGATTATTGATCAACAATTCCTTTTTATCCGTTTTAAACACATGTAGATACACCTGATTTCCTTTTTTTGTCAACGCATAATCGTCTGTTGGCGACACCGCTCCCCCCTCTGTTCCATAGATTGTTTCACCATACACCGATAGCCATTTTCCAAGTTCTTTCAAACGCTCCTGTTGATAGTCCTGAATCTCACCGTTCGGCATCGGACCTACATTGAGCAATAAATTGGAACCATGACCAGCTGCCTTGACCAGGTATTTCAACACTTCCTGAAAAGATTTTCGTGTCCGATCTTTCAGCTCAAATCCCCACGATCCTGCAATTGTTCCACATACTTCCTTCGGCAATTTCCCAACATCATGCGCTTTCGTGCCGAACCCAGTGGTATTCTCCCCAGGTAAATCACGTTCGAACATTTGAAAATCTTCACCTTCAAATGGTGCCAAATGGTGATTGTTACCGACCAAACATTGCGGCTGTAACTTATGAATCAATTCATAGATTTCTTTGAAATGCCAATCTTCATTGGGCTTGTCCCAATGACCATCAAACCAAATCCCATCGATGTTGCCATAATTGCTCAACAGCTCCGTTAATTGGCTTTTCATAAACTGGACATAATGATTCCAATCCCCTTTTGTTGAATCGCGGCCCGCAATGCCGCCGCCCGTTTTACCAACGGGTAAATAATCATCCCGGTGCCAATCTAAAAGTGAATAGTAGAACATCACTTTTATCCCTTCAGCATGGCAAGCTTCCACCAACTCTTTCACAATATCGCGTTTGAAGGGCGATTTCTTCACCACGTTATAATCCGAAATCTGGCTATCCCACATCGAAAACCCATCATGATGTCTTGTGGTAAAGGTAATATACTTTGCTCCAGCCTGTTTAAATAACTTCGCCCATTCTTTCGCATTGAAGGAAATTGGATTGAAAAATTTAGGCAGCAATGCATATTCATCCAAACTGATATTTTGATTGTTCATGACCCATTCACCATCTCCCAGCACACTATATACCCCCCAATGGATAAAAACACCAAACCGAGATTGTTCAAACCATTCCCTATTTTTTAGATTTTCGGGACTCGGTTGATAATGTTGCTGGCTATAGCTCGCGGATACAGATCCCATCAGCAAGGCCAAACCACAGATTACATGTTTAAGTTTCATATGTAAATAATTAGTTGTCATGGATTTTCAATAAATTCATTATACTCAACTACAATGAAACACCTCTGCGCCATGGAATGAAATCGTCTTGCCCCAACAACACCGCTTTTGGTTTCACTTCACCGGAAGCAACTTCTATCACATAATCCAAAATACGGTGTGCAGCCTCCTCAATAGTCTCTGTACCTTCGATAATGGTACCACAGTTCAGATCCAGGATATCGGGCATTTTCTCAAAAGTTTTGGTATTTGTTGAAAGTTTCACAACCGGTGTAATCGGGTTACCTGTAGGTGTACCTAGGCCCGTCGTAAACAAGACGATATTGGCACCTGCGGCCACCTCTGCAGTGGTACTTTCCACATCATTGCCAGGAGTACATAGTAAGTTTAACCCCGGACCGTTGGCCAATTCAGGATAATCAATCACCGCTGCAACAGGTGAGGTTCCTCCTTTTTTGGCTGCCCCTGCAGACTTAATCGCGTCAGTAATTAAGCCATCACGAATATTTCCCGGAGAAGGATTCATATAGAAACCCGAGCCATCAGCTTCGGCTTTTGCATTATAAGTACGCATCAGCGACATAAAACGTTCCGCAGTTGGCTCATCGATACAACGATCACTCAACTCCTGTTCCACGCCACATAACTCAGGGAACTCCGCCAGAATCACCGATCCGCCTAAAGTCACCAAAATATCCGACACAAAACCGAGCGCAGGATTGGCAGAGATACCCGAGAATCCGTCCGAGCCACCACATTCCAGTCCAATACACAATTTGTCCAATGTGGCTGGTTTACGCTCATTTTTATCAGCTTGCATCATCCCCGCAAAAGTTGCCTTAATAGCCTTTTGCATAAGTTCCTTTTCAGTTCCTTCTTTCTGCTGCTCGAAAATATATAGCGGGCGATCAAAACCCGGGCTTCGCTTTTCAATTTCCGCCTTCAGAATAGAAGCCTGCGCATGCTGACATCCTAAACTCAATACGGTTGCCCCCGCAACATTCGGATGGGTAATATAGCCAGCCAAAAGACCGCATAAAGCATCCGAATCCATACGCGTTCCACCGCATCCCATCTCATGATTCAAAAACTTGATTCCATCGACATTTTTGAATAGGCGTTCCTGCTCACTAGAAGTCGAATTAGCAAGTAGATCCTGACTAAGGATCGTATTTACATCAGCACCGGACTTATATAAGCCGATGAGATCTTCTACTTCAGAGATGTAATTATTCGCTTTTACTTTATAGCCCAGCTTTTCCTCAAATGCAGCCTTCAAGGTCAATACATTTCTGTTTTCACAAAAAACTAATGGAATAACCAACCAGTAATTGGCCGTTCCAACAGTCCCATTTGAACGATGAAATCCATTGAACGTTTTATCTTTAAATGCAGCAACATCAGGTTTTGTCCAAGCTGTCTTACGGTTGCCCATTCTAAAATCTTCCGATGCATGGCGCAAGTTTTCGGTGGTAATAAGTTCCCCTTCAGCTAAGGGAGTATTCAATTTCCCTACCAGAACACCATACATCAATATCTCTGTATCTTGTTCCATTGGCTGGATCGTGAATTTATGTTTGGCAGCAACAGCTTGCTTTAATGTAAATTCCTTACCTTCAAAAACAATCGTTGTTCCCTCAGCCAAGTCCTGTAATGCAACAAGGACATTATCCATTGGATGGATCTGTAAATAGCGCTGTATAGCCATAATTATACTAATTCAAATATTTTTGTCATCATTACCCATTTCTCTCCTGGCTTTGCCCCCGGAATAGCCGCCTGATATTTCCACATCAGCTGTTCCCATTCCTGAACTTTTTCATTAGCAGCATCCATAGCTGATTTTTTCTCAAATGAAAAATCTTCACCCACCTCCATGTTCATAAACAATCTATTTTCAAAACGATAGATCTCCATCTGCAGAATACCTGCATCCAGAATCGAGCGTTTTATTTCCGGCCACACTTCGCGGTGGTAATCCTCATATTCCTTGATCAATTGTGGATCGTCCACAAGATCCAAGGCCATGACATATCTTTTCATTACTAACTAATTAATGTGATTTAAGATTTTCCGTTTCCGCAATACTGACATTTCTATTTTGGAAAGCAAACAACAAGACAACAATAAAACAAACCAATGGTACAAAATAGCCATATTGGAAATGTCCCGTTTTATCGGAGATAAAACCTAATATTGGAGGCAATAAAGCGCCGCCAACAATAGACATGACGATCAAACTAGAAGCAGATTTCGTATCGGCACCGATACCTTGTACACCAAACGCAAATATTGTTGGAAACATAATGGACATAAAAAACGCAATGCCAATCAGCGCATATAGGGTCTGAATACCTGATCCGAAGATGACAAATAGGGATAGAACGATCGCTATAGCGGAATAGATGATCAGAAGCTTGGATGCTGATACAAAACGCATAAAAAATGTACCGATAAACCGGCCCAACATAAAAGCCAATCCAGCGAACCCAGCATAATCGGCACCATCCTTACCCGATATGCCGGCAGCTTCTGTTGCATATAATACGAGGAAACTTAAAATACAAACTTGCGCTCCGACATAGAAAAATTGAGCCACCACTGCCCAACGCACATTTTTATGACGCAACGCGTGGAAAAAACCGGCTCTACCTTCTTCCTCAGCATCTTTGATATCAGGCAATCTGGTAAAGAAAAACAACGCAGCAATCAATAAGATCAATATCCCTAGTACCACATAAGGCAATTTCACAGCAGCTGTTTCCGACTGAATATACGCCATCTTTGCCTGCTCAGCCATTTGCGCCAGTTCTTCCTGTGATTTGGGTTCATGGGATAAAATAAATTTTCCCCCAAAAATCGGAGCAACAAAGGCTGCTAACCCATTAAAGGACTGCGCAAAATTAAGTCGCTGTGCCGACGAAGCTGGATCTCCCAAAATCGCTACATACGGATTTGCAGCAGTTTCCAGAATGGTAAGACCACAGGCTACAACGAACAAAGCCCCCAAAAAGAAAACATAACTTATCGTATTGGCCGCAGGTACAAAAAGAAAACAGCCAATGGCAAAAAAGATCAATCCGATCAAAATACCGGCTTTATAGCCATATTTTTTCATGATAATTCCAGCAGGAATCGCCATCACAAAATAAGCGATAAATACAGCCGAATCGACTAAGGAAGCCTGAAAATGGGATAAACTAAACGCATTCCTCAAATGCGGAATTAAGATTGGATCAAGGTTATGAATAAATCCCCAAAAAAAGAACAAGGATGTCACCAAAATCAAGGCAAATGCGTAACTCTTTTTATTCGTCATATTTTTCAAATGGTTATAAGTAGTTATTTAATGTAAAATAAGCTTAAAAATGCTAGACAATATTCAAGTATATTATCAAATTATTAAGCTATATTACCATAGCTAAACTGAATTATGTAACTTTACTGCATATATTTCATAATTATGAAAGCACAACTGCTTCATTTAAATAGCAATCTTGAGCATTCGTTCAACGTGAGAAGAGACAATACGCCCCAATACCATAATCTTTGGCATTACCATGAAGAACTGGAATTAATATATTTTGCCAAAGGCTCAGGCACCCAATTTATTGGCGATAGTGTCCGCCGCTTTGAATCAGGCGATATGACCCTTGTTGGTTCAAACCTGCCTCACTATTGGTTATTTGACGAGATTTATCTTCAAGAGGAAGAAGCAGAAAGCGCAGATATTCGTGTAATTCATTTTAAGGAAAACTTTTGGGGAAATGATTTCATTAATTTACCTGAAAATAAATCCATCAAAGACCTTATACGTGTATCCAAAAGAGGGATTTCATTATTGGAGAGCAGCCGACTAAAAACTGTGCAATTAATTGACGCTATCTTGGCAGCAACAGGTACCACACGTATTATTCATTTATTAGAAATCTTACAATTTATTTCGGCCGAAGAACAACATGATCTGTTAACGAGCCCCACTTTTACCATCCAGCTGCAAGATCAGGACGCCAACCGAATGCAGATTGCCATGCAATATATCGGTGAAAATTATCGCGACCAGATACGGCTGCAGGAACTTGCTTCCCTAACGGGAATGACGCCCAATTCTTTCTGCCGCTATTTCAAATCACAAATCGGAAAAACACTCTTTCAGTTTCTGATCGAAATGCGTGTGAAGACAGCCTGCAATTTATTAATAGAAAACAAACAGACGGTGAAGCAGATCTGCTTTGAATCAGGTTTTCAAAACTTTTCGAGCTTCCATAAATACTTCAAAAATGTAACTGGCACTACACCGCTCAGCTTTCAGCGATCAAAAACTTAAGACAATTTTACCCAATAAGCTTGAATCTTCCATCAATCGATGGGCTTCAGCAGCCTCCGCAAAAGGAAGCACGCGGTATAAGGTAGGTTTGAAATCGCCAACGCTGAGCTTCGGCCATACTTGAGACCAGATATCATCCCGTAGCACTTGCTTAAATTCACGGTCTCTCGCCCGCAGCGTACTTCCCGTTAGAACAATCCGTTTCTGCATTAATTTGAGCAAGTTTAACTCGACTCTTGCGCTTTCCATCGCATTAATGTAAACCAATCGACCATCAGGGTTCAATAGATTGATATTTTTCTCAAAATATGATCCGCCAATACTATCTAAAATAACATCAACTCCCAAAGGCTTCAGCGCCTCCAGAAAATCCTCCGTTTTATAATTTATTGTTTTACTGGCTCCCAATGATTTACAAAAGCTAGCCTTTTCAGATGAGCTGACTGTCGTATATACTACCGCACCAAACAAGGTCGCTAACTGAATGGCCGTACTGCCAATCCCTCCAGCACCACCGTGCACTAAAAAATGATCGTCGGCCTGCAACTTACCCCTTCGAAAGACATTGTCCCAGACTGTAAAAACGGTCTCGGGCAGCGAGGCTGCCTCCGCAAAACCCAAATGGTCGGGAATAGGTAAACAATGTCCCTGATAGACTTTCGCATAGGAAGCATAGCCACCACCGGCAACAAGCGCACATACACGATCACCAATAGCCCAATCGACCACATCCTTACCTTTAGCGACTACAATCCCTGCTATTTCCAATCCCGGTATTCGCCCATCTACACCGGCTGGTGCCGGATAGTTACCTTTACGCTGAAAGACATCAGGTCTATTCACTCCTGCAGCCTTTACTTCCACCAAAACTTCAAGTTCACCGATCTGCGGCATCTCCACATCACGGACTTCCAAAACTTCCGGTCCCCCCGGTTCAGTAATAATGACGGCTTTCATCATGATTTTTTCGGGTATTTCTGTAACCTTATATTGAGCGAAAGCATAAAATAACGAGCCAAACGATTGTTCCGAACATCTAAAATATCATTTCCCACCACGGCACGTGAAATACCAGTATTCTGATTCATCAGATCGAATCCCTGAAATCTCAACATCCCCAAGTTATTCCTTCCAAAAGTATATTCCATATAGGCATTGATTATCGTCGGATTAATATTGTTCCATGAGCTCGAATAACCCGCATTAAATTTTTGAGAAAGCTCAAGTCCCATGGTAAAATGTTTCCCTAAATACGCTTTAGATCCCAACCCAACAATCCCTGAATGTGCCGTGATATTATCTTGTACAGGCCAGTCAAATGTCGCCCTGTTTAAAGAATAGTTTCCATTTAATTCGGCTTCAAAGATATCACTCCAGGTATAGCGGAATTGAAGAGCCTGTGTAAACAAAAAGTGTCCACCAAAGCTCTTTTTATCATTGACATAGGAAATATTGTTGTAATAATCTGCATTACCATTCAAGCTCATCTGCAAATTATCCGACAATAAAGAAGCTGTAAACAGATAATAGCTCTTAATATCATAATAACCTTCTGTATTGCGATAGGTCGTTTTCTGTATCGTTGAATTGGGTTCAATTGTCCGGTTTGCTACAATCTTGTCGTTTACCAAGTTAAAAGCCAGACTCGCTTCTAAATATTGCCCCCTTCGTGTAATGGACTTCCGATACTTTGAAACAATACTATGTGCAAATTCGGATTTCAAATCCTTATTTCCGATCACAATATTTTGTGTGTTGGTATTATCCACCACAGGCTGTATCTGATAGAAGCTAGGCTGGTTATTACGTCCATAATAGTCCATGGAAAGATCCTCTTCTTTGGTAAACTTCCATTTCAATCCAGCAGAAGGCACGAGGTTAACATTTGAATAGGAGGTTTTTATCAGTTTGTCCGTTGAACTTCCCGTTAATTCGGAAGGCTGAACAGCAAAACCGAAGTTCACTTTCACTTTCTCGCTTAAATCTTGCCGATAAATCATGCCGACTTTATTGCTAGCAAAGGAATAGTCGTACTTCAAACTAAGGGAGTCTACCAGTATGGGGCCGTTGTCAAAATTATTGTTATTATCAAAAGTGGAGCGGCGAGCGTCAATCTTGGTATAGTCGAAATCGTAATTGATCTCCAAGGTACCACCTAAATCAACAGGCTCCACCAACGACAACCGACTTTGGATATTTTTATTCTCATTGCTGGAACGGACCATTTGATTCAGATAAGTCTCCGTTATTTTTGGCACGTTCGTGCTGCTGTCAATCGCTCTATTAAAATCGCGCACTTCCTCATCTTTATCCAGGGAATTAAAATCCGTATGCAATGTATAAAGCACTTTCCGCCCCGGTTTAGTAAAACTTCGCACGTAAAAAAGATCTAAAGCTGCTGCAGGACTTTCTGTACTATTGGCCGCGCCATAGTTTCCCGTACTACTCAACCGATTATTTTGGATCCTTCTATCTTTTAACGTATTGCTGGTCGAATTGGTCCAAGATAGTTTAGGCGATATTTTAAGCTGATCTTTGGGCGACAGCTTCATATCAAAATCCCAGTCCATTTTATGTATACGATCGATTGATTTTATCTTGTAGTCTTCATAATTACTAATTAAATTATTCGCTGCTTTGCCGTATCCATATATCGATTGTAATAAGGAATTTCCCTGGATATAATTATTGCGCTGCGTAAAGGAATATTTACCGCTTGCTGTTACCGTTTTAGAAAGTGGACTAGAGAAACTTCCCCCGACAGATCCGATTTTATTGACCCCATCCGTTGGATCCGCAAAGTCGGCGAGCTCGCCCATTTCCCGTTCCCGCTCCCCTCCATTGGGAGAGCCGAAAGAAAAGAGATTGGTATTCGTATTATTCACCGATGCGATAACAGAGTACTCTTTACCGTCATTGAAACGATTCAGTCCAGCACTTCCCAAATAACGATCTACCGAACCACCGCCAAGCGTGGCTTGACCAAAAGTAATTTTCTTCTTATCATCTTTGAGCACGATATTCAGGACTTTCTCAGATTCAGCGCTTTTAATTCCTTTTGCCGTCGCCTCATCACCATAAAAATCAATAACCTGTACACTTTTCACAAAATCTGCAGGAAGGTTACGTGTAGCGGTAAGCACATCACCACCAAAAAATTTTTTTCCATCCACCTTAACAGAGGATATGGGCTTACCGAAGGCATAGACAGAACCATCACGGGACACCTGTATATTGGGCAATGCTTTAAGAGCCTCTTCTAAGAGTGCCCGACGATCAAATTGAAAGGCATCTAGGTTAAATTGAACAGTATCCTGCTTATATACAATGGGTTTATATTTCAGTACAACAACTTCTTTTAAAAGAGATACATGGGGAAACATGGTCAATTTTCCGACATCCAATTTAGCTGTCGTGCTATTATATAACGGATAACTACGCTCCAATATACTTAAGCCCAGCTGGCTACAGCTAATACGAATATCATTACCGAGTACACGACTAAAATGAAAATAACCTGTTGCGGAAGTGGATGAGAACAAGGTATCGCGAGAACTCGTCAGATGAACACTGACGCCATTTAAGGGCCTTCCTGCAGTATCTACAACAATTCCATAAACTTCTTTTTTTGACACCTGCCCTAAAGCGCTTTTGGGTAAAAAAAACAAGTTCGTTATAGCTAAAAAAAGTACTAACCGGATAATATTCCCGCCCCTTAGTTCCATCAAATAGACTTTGCAATAATACAATTCAATATAAGAATTCTTAAGCTATTAACGTAAAAAGTTGTGATTTTGTATATAAAAAAACGAGCTGTTTTCTCAACAGCTCGTTTTTTACACTATTTTTTACAATTTATTATTCACCCGCAAAGGCAACCTTAACGAGGTGTTTGTCAATTTCCCAACGACCAGTACCGTCTTCACCAATCACATCGAACAACTCAAGGATACGTCTTGCAACAAACTCCTCTTCTACTTGCTCTTCCAAGAACCATTGTACAAAATTAAAAGTAACATAATCCTTCGCTTTAGCACATTTATCGGCGATGTTGTTGAACTGTTCAGTAACAAACATCTCTTGTTCCAATGTTTGTTCAAAAACGCCACGGAACGATTCAAAATCTTGAGGGATACCTGTAACTTCCGGAGAAATTGCACGACCACCGCGGTTGTTGATATAATTGAAAAGCTTCAACATGTGCTCACGCTCTTCGTTGGATTGCTTCGCAAAAAATTCTGAAGCATTTTCCAAACCTTGATCATCACACCATGAAGACATTGCCAAATATAAGGCTGAAGAATGAGCTTCAACTTTAATTTGTGCATTCAATATATTTTCGATCTCTTCTTTCAAAGAAGATTTTAATTTCAATAAATCTTTCATATTTACCTTAAGTTTAATTTCTAAAATATCAACAGGTGAAACACATTATCACCTGATTACACTACAAAGATACAGTAGATCTTCAAAATCTGTATCAAGAATATGCAATACAAATTCAGTCTAAATTAGACATGGAAACCGCAACTTGTTTAGAATCAATACAATTACAAATACGTAATATTGATACTTTCAATAAGCGATAAATTAAAACAATAAGTGGCTTAAAGGCCTAAAAATCATTGAATGTCAATAAAACCAGAGGACGGCCTCATTGACACTTATTTAAATTAAAATTAAATAAGGTCTTTCCAAACAAAAAGCGGTGTACATCACAGACGTACACCGCTTTTTTCAATTCGTTTATATGTATAGCCTTATGCAAAAACTGCAAATGGCGAAACCTGCAAACAAGTTCTAACGACGCTATTCAATTCCATCATAAATTTAGCGCCATCTAACAATTCGCGCAACTGAAGTACTTCCTCTACAGCTAAGATGAAACATCTTTCCGTACGGAAAGGCATGATGATTTCAAAATCCGATGAACGTGTTGTATCGTGAAGCATGTGCTCAACATCAATCGCATCGATACGTTTCTTAAACTTCAAAAAATCCGATACCGAGAAAGAGGTTGTTTCATTATTATATTCCAACCAGAAACAATTTTTGCGGCTACATTGATAGACTGTACCCGCTGTGGTTGAAAAAACTTCCTCAACATTTGCTAACGGACAAACCAATTCTGACATTTCTATTTCCCTTATCATTTAAATCGATCAAAAATAAATATTATTTATAATCAATCCAAGTAAAACAGAAGATTATTTTGATTTAATATAAATAAGCCTACCAACAACTCATGCAAAATAAATCCTTCCTAATTTCGCATGGATCAACAGACCTGAAAATCCACGCAAGGTTCTTACTAGCCAATTGCAATAGACGGGTAAAAAAAAGGAGGTCAGTAGCAACTGACCTCCTGTATGTATTTCTATATTTTAATAGTTATTAATCGTATTCTTCTTCCTCTTCTTCTTCCTCTACGGCAAGAACTTCATTACGCCCATTGATAACTGTATTTTTCGTCTTTGTTTTATGTTTGTTAATCTGTCTACGCAAGGATTCTACAGCAATATCTGTCGCCTCCTCAAAGCTTTTCGCTTGCCCTTTCGCAAAAAGCTGGCTTCCCGGGATATTCAATTTAATTTCTGAAATTTTATTTGCCTCATCATCGACATTTTCCAATCGCAGGTAGCATTCGCCCCCAATAATGGAATCCAAAAACTGCTCCAATTTTCCTGTTTTCTTTTTGATAAACTCGATTAGCTTTTGATCAGCAGTAAATCGAATGGATTGCACAGTAATGTTCATTTTTCCTCCTTTTTTTAAGCTTTTGGATGAGCTTGTTTATAAATTGACTTCAATCGTTCTGCTGAGTTATGCGTGTACACTTGTGTTGCCGCAAGCCCTGCATGCCCCAGCAGCTCTTTAATTGCATTTAAATCCGCCCCATTGTCCAACAGGGCCGTTGCGAAAGTATGTCTCAAAATATGAGGACTTCTCTTACCTTGAGTAGAAATCAGCGTCAATTGCCGATGTACAATATCATAGATCAGCTTGGCATATGCCGGCTTTCCTTCTTTCGTAACGATTAGTAAGCTGTTATTAGTATCAACAAATTGCGTCGCCTTTTGTTGCAAATAGTTTTTCAATTCTTTCAATAAAAGATTATTGATCGGAACCAAGCGTTCTTTGTTCCTTTTACCTAATATAAGAATATTTTTATTAAAAAAATCGATATCCTGCTCCTTAATTTTCAACAATTCGGCCAAACGAATCCCGGTACCGAACAACAATTCCATAACCATATAATCGCGACAGGATTCAAATCCATCCTGCTCCTGTTCCATTTGATCCAATAAACGCACCAGCTTTTCCTTTTCAACGACTACAGGTAGTTTTTTAGCAGTTTTTAACGCTTTAATGAGCGTCATGGGATTTTTCGCGATACACTCTTCTCTTTGCAAAAATTTAAAATAAGTTCGCATTGAAGACATACTCCGGTTGACTGAACTTGCATTTTTTCCGGACTCTACCATTTGCGCGAAATAATGACGTAAATCACGGTATACGATATCCTGCACAGTCAGTCCCTCACGATCCAAAAAAGACTGGAACATCTCCAGCTCATGCTTATAGGCAATAACCGTATGTTCTGAATACCTTTTTTCAATCTGCAAAAACCGAATAAACTCCTTTTCCAACATATTTTCCCTTGCTATATAGCTTAAATTACAAACTTAAAAGCACAAAAAAAAGGGAAAAGCATTGCTTTTCCCTTTATATTTTAAAATTCTCAGCGAATCAATTAGTTAGCTACATCTTGATTCAAAGATTGTTTGTAAATCGCTTTTTTCACTTGAATGCGACGAGTTACAGATCTCTTTTCGTAAGCTTGACGTGAACGCAACTCTCTTAAAACTCCAGTTTTTTCGAATTTCTTTTTGAAACGTTTCAATGCTCTATCTAAAGATTCTCCTTCTTTTACATTTACGATAATCATGCGTTATATATACCTCCTTTCGCCGCTTTTAAATTTAAAGTGGGACAAAGGTAAGCTATTTATTTTTAAAAAGGAAAACAAAATTATTTTTTATAACAATTCGAATTCTTCCAACAAAATTCTTAGCGGTTTCTCCTTCGTACACAATGCCGTATGCCAACCCAATTGTTTTGCTGTCGCCAGATGTTGAGGACTATCATCAATAAATAAAGTCTCCGCCGGATCCAATTGTTGCTCTTGCATGACTAATTCAAAAATCTCCGCATCAGGTTTGCGCATCCCTACCAAATGAGAGTAATAGGTCTTTTCAAAAAAACCTTCATTGTCGGCAACACCATATTTCTCATGAATATCATTCATACAATAGGCATAATGAATTGCATTGTTGTTACTTAACAAAAAGGTACGGTATCGATCTTTCAACTGGACTAAAATCTCATGATTTCCCTGTGGTACACCGATCAGTAAACTGTTCCAGGCCGTATCAATCTGTGCGTCCGTCAGTGCTGGATTTTGGGTTAATTCTCTTATCCCCTCACGAAATTGCGTCGAATCAATTTTTCCTTTATCAAAATTATCAAAAAGTGCACTTTGACCATGATGTCCAAATACGGCATCAACATTTTCTATACCTAACTGAGTAAAAGCATCTTTCAATTTTACAAAGTCGATCATAAAGATCACATTCCCATAATCAAGAACAATATTTTTAATTTTTTCCATCGAATTATTTTGAAATATCGATACAAATATCGATAATTGCATCGTCAAAACGGCACAACAGCTGTTTAAATTGACAAAACAAAAGACCTGCTCCTATAGCTCAGTCGGTTAGAGTAGAAGACTCATAATCTTTTGGTCCCTGGTTCGAGCCCAGGTGGGAGCACAGAACAAAAAAGTCGCTTTTCTATATAGAAAAGCGACTTTTTTCGTTTCTACGCATCATTTTCCGACGATGTAAAGGTCTAGGAGAATCACACCATTTCGGCCTGTTTTGCATAGTTTTTTATTGAACTTCACGTAAAAAGATATCTAACGGGATTTTTCACCTGCTAAAGAAAAAACTATAGCAACCGTCAGCGCAAAAGTTTATGAACACCACAAGAAATCAGATGGTACCTACGACGTGGAAATAATACCTTTTCTGTAAAGT
This sequence comes from Sphingobacterium sp. HSC-15S19, assembly GCF_050433745.1. Lineage (NCBI taxonomy): Bacteria > Pseudomonadati > Bacteroidota > Sphingobacteriia > Sphingobacteriales > Sphingobacteriaceae > Sphingobacterium > Sphingobacterium sp. HSC-15S19. The sequence goes on along the minus strand of NZ_JBNPWQ010000001.1, from coordinate 41,039 downwards.
TTACACTATATTAGCACCTTAGATATTCGATCAATTCAAACCTATTTCCGAATGGATCTCGAAAAAAACATCGTTCTCGACCATCTATCTTGGACGAGTATTTTACGATTATATTCTGATTCTTCAAAAATAATTTAGCATGGGATAAGTCGAAAACTTCAAACGCAGGATGTATATCAGAATTTGTTTGATGGTACTTTTCTTCACGAATATGAAGCTGGATATCTCCGATTTCAAACCAAATAGCCCCCCTGGGATGATTACCAAGGATTTGATTCAAACGCAATATCTCAGCATAAAACCTTTGCGCTGAAGCTAGCCCGCCTAAAGGAACACTTATGAGTATATGATCTACACGTTTAAATTTGATCATTAGTGTATTTTTAAAACATTGGCCAACGCTGAATGCATAACAGAAGGCTCGACGTCCATATCCATCCAATATTTAATTGCTATTCTGCCTTGATTAACGAGCATACTAAGACCATTTAAAACGCTACATCCCTTTTCTCGAGCGGTTCTTATAAAATGAGTATCTGGGGGATTGGGTATAACATCTGCGATAATCATCTCCTTTCCGATAAGATCAAATTCAATATCGAGTTTTTGATCCACATTGGGAAACAGCCCTACACTAGTTGCATTGATCAAAATATTCGTTGATAATTTTATCTTATACCTTCCTTCCCAACAACTAAATAACGCGTTAGTTTTAGTATTACTATTTATCAGATCGGCAAGTTCTTCACCTTTAGATTTGTCCCTATTTACAATAATAATTGTATGGGCTCCCGCTAACGCCAATTCAACTGCAATTGCGCGAGCAGCTCCTCCAGCACCAAATATTGTAATACACTTGTCCTTAGGATTTTCAATAATTTCTAGCGCTTTTAAAAATCCTTTTCCATCTGTATTCTCACCTATCCAAAGGTCCCCCCTTCTAACTACAGTATTAACCGCACCTATCAATCGTGCAGAGCCTCCTAATTCATCAAGATATGGAACGACCGCTATTTTGTGTGGAATAGAACAATTGAAACCAATCCATCCCATGGCTTTTGCTCCTTTGATAGCATCTGCCAGATGCATAGGCTCAACCTCGCAATTCAGATAACGAGCGTTGATACTGTGATATCTATAAGCTGCTTCAATCATCATTACAGTTGGATTCTCAGAAGCTGGTTTGGCAAAAGAGCCCGTAATAAAAGGCAAAAAATCAATGTTATCTTGCATAAATGTGAAATAAAGTAATTGATACAAAATGATAAATCTTCTATTACAAAGATTGCATATTACCGGCGCCACGCCCAGGTATATTTAAAGGTATTTTTTGTATTTTTATCGTAAGCACTTTTTAAAATGAAGAAAATACAGTTTGATCAACTCGTTATTCATGATTATGAAGAAAAGACTTTTCATTTACCCCTTCATAGCCATACTTATTATGAACTGGTTTATATCCACAAAGGTAGTGGCATTCATTTACTGAACAATAATAGGTTTCAATATGGGGAAGGAGATCTGTTTATAATAAGTCCAGAAGACGAACATTATTTTGAGATAAACAAAAGTACTCACTTCACATTTATAAAGTTCACAGACGCATATCTGTCAGAACACTCACAGCATACAGTAGATAATTTCAATTTATATGAACCTGTCCGAATAATGAAGAATAAGTTATTAAAGGAAGTGAAATTAAAAATAGATGAACCTTCCAATGCTATACTTCGAAATATTATTGAGAATATAGTATTGTACAAATTTTCGAAGGATATCTCTCGTTCAGCGCTCATATTTTATCAGATACGATCTATCTTAGTCTTAATTAGCGAAGCTGCTGCTAAACTTCATATAAGAATTGACAATGGTCAGCCCGGTAAAGAAGAGCTCATTTCCTTCATACATCAACATATCTACCAACCGTCAATTATTCAGATTAAAAACATCGCCGCTCACTTCTCTATTGCGAATAGTTATTTCAGTGATTATTTCAAAAAAAAGTTTGGTATAAGTTATCGAAATTATGTCAACGAATACCGCATAAACTTAATTCAAACTCGATTAACTGTTCCGACCGTTTCACTATCGCAGATCGTATATGAATTTGGTTTTACCGATGAAAGCCATTTAAACAAATTTTTTAAAAACCATAAAGGTCTGACCCCAAAAGTATATAGAAATTTACACCTTGAAAATACAGTCTTGATCTCTCCAATCGCAGATTCAATACCTCAAATAAAAGTAGCCAAATAACTCTGACTCTCTGATCAATCGTACTTTGATATTAACAACTATTGAGTTTCGTAGTTTTTATCGCAAATTTTGTAACTGAATTATTTTAGTATAAAGCCATTCCATTCAGGAGCGAATTAACTGGTCATCGATTTTCCAATCTCTTTGGCCAGTACTTTTAAATCTCCAAGTAGTAAAAAACGCCAATTTAGTCTACAATCTCTGATCAGATCATGTTTAATTGTTGTCCATGTGACTTATCCAAGGATCATCCCTTCCATAATCGGTTGGTATTTCCGACGATTCAATCTGCAGCGTCCCTCCCTTTCTAAGCTCTTCATGTGTGATCCATAACCTCTTCAAATCCCTTCCATTCAACTTAATCGATTTGATATAACGCGTTTTGTCGCTTCGATTCGGCACCTCAATGGTCAGTGGATTCTCTTTATTTTCCAATCTGATTTGATCAAAAAATGGCACGCTGATATAAAAAATAGGTTCCCCGACCAAAGGTTGTTGCAATCCGATCGCAGAAAGCACCCACCAGCTCGACATAGCACCAGCATCGTCGTCCATGGTTCTTACAAAGGCTTTAGGCTCATTTTTATAGATCCGGTCGATATGTGCTCCGATTCCACGGCTGTTGTCATTAAAGTAATATTGTATGATGGTGTCCAATGCAATTCGATGTATCCACTCCTGATAGCGCCAAGGGGTTTTACTCGCATTATATAAGGTCAGCGATTGCATATCCGGTTCATTCGCCCTATTGAAATAATAACCGTCATAAAACTCATCCAGTTGCTGTGTGAAATTTTCTTCACCACCTGCTAGCTTTCTTAATCCCATAACATCAAAAGGTACATTCCAACGATATTGCCTAATTGTTCCCTGATACATATCCCGTGCCGACATACGGTCGACATCCCGTTTGGTCAGGTCTTTAAAATCTTTATTCCAAATTGCCTGATATGATTTTGCTCGCTCCAGATAGGTTTTGCTGTTCTGCGGAAAAAGCTTGGACATTGCCCACATATCATAACATGCTTCAAGGTACTTGTCCGGTTTCTTAAAATCATAGCGCAGGGTATCGTGTATTAACGAATCTTTTATTCCATCAATATCGACCCGATATCCTTTCTTGACCGCATCCAAAAGAACGACAGCGGCATGTTCTGTCCGGACCGAATTTGCTGGTTCATGAGCTCCTGCAAAGTCAAATTTCCCATAACGGTACAGGTCTGCAATCGAGGAGACAACGCCCTCATACATTTCAGTATCTATCAGCTCCAAAAGCGGTAGTTGTGTTTTATAATTGTCCCAAATTGCCCATCCATGATAACGTGTTTCTTTGGAACGATGTATTTTCCCGTCTGTTCCCCTAAAATTTCCCTGCTCATCGCTGATAACAAAAGGAGATTGTAAACTGCGGTAGAGCAAGGAATAGAATAAATCTACCTTATCCGAATCGCCCTTTACCTGCAGTACCGACAGGGCAGTTTTCCAACGATCAGCTGCACGTTTTTTTACCGTTGAAAAATCTAGCTTATCATATTCTGCAAGTGTCTTTCTTGCGTCCTGTTGATCCACAGCCGAAAATGCAATATTGACATCTGCTATAAGGCTTTCCTCCTTCAGGTCTACCCAGATTTTGTTCCCCTCCTTTCGCCATCCGCTCGCTGTAGGAATTTCCAGCGCATAATAAATGGTATATGTTCCCACATGGCAGGTCGTTTTTGCACGTACTTTACCGAATAGCAGATTACCCTCCTGTGTAAATTCATTGTCAACAAAAGCGCCATTGAAAGCATGCCCCAAATCAATAAAAAAACCTTTTCTACCCACGGGAAAAGTATATTGTTCACGACCAAAATCATTATTCACAGCCACTTCAACTTGAATACCCTCTGCGGTTTTTAAAGCATAATACCCAGGTTGGGCATGCTCGTCAATTTTATTCAGCGGCTTTATATCATTTTTTATAAATGGTCTAATAAGAATCAGTCCACCACTGCCCATACAACCTACTCCCTCAAGGCGATTGTGTGTAAAGCCTTTAATTTCCTTGGCAAGATGCTCATAGCCCGTATGCGTTCCCGGATTAGTATAAGGCACAATGCTCAATTGATGGAAAGGAGAAGAAGCCGCTGGTGAAAGCTGGCCGTGGTCGCCGGAAGATCCCAAGAAGACGTTTACACGATCGGTCTGCGCTCCAGCAATTGTAGCATAACAGAGCATCAAAGACAGCAGTAATTTTTTCATATATAGTCTATTATTTTTCATATGTATAAAGGGCGCAAACTGATTTTTCACGATACGAAAAGCTAACCTATACAGTTCTTGGCCATAGCAAACAACTATTTTTTTCAGCGCCTGATGTTTTTTATTTATTAATTCTTCGAGAATGCTCATTTCGATTTAGCAAATCATTAGATCTATTTTACTTCAGAAAACCGAACTTTCATCTTCCAAAATTAACCTACACAAGGTAAACCCAATATTAAACTACTGTTAATTCCATTAATTATTTTCCATCTACAAAGTTCAGAATGTAAACCTAAAATCGGAGGAGACAATTTTTATCACAAATTTTGTAAAGATAGTGTAACTGAGCCAAATTTTGATAAGTAAAAAATATTCGACTAACTACGTTATCAAAGCAGCATCCAAGCTCTTCCAATTAGTAATAAGGTACCGAAGAAAAGGCTCATAATCTTTTGGTCCCTGGTTCGAGCCCAGGTGGGAGCACAGAACAAAAAAGTAACCACACCTTATGATTGCTAAAGCAAAAAAATAGCCATCTATATGCCAAAAATTTAAGAACAGTACAAAAAATCTGACGAAATAAACAGGCCAAATCATATAGCAGATGCCAATCTATTCCTTCATTTTTCTAGAAATATTTATTCAAAAAAAATACAAACGAGAATCTTATTTGTAATTATTCTAAATAAAAATGTAGATTTGCGCCATTCTTACCATGAAACAACATTGGACAGCTACATTAAAAGGTTCTTCTGAAGCTTTTGAATCCTTATATGACTTAGTATATCGAGAGCTTTTCGCTTATGGCGTTATGTTGGGGTATTCGCGCGAAGCCGTAAAAGACGGTATACAACATCTTTTTTTAGAACTATGGGAAAAACGTGACCGTCTGCCCGATGTTGATAATATCAAGTCTTATTTAATGACATGGCTACGCCGTGTCCTGAATGACCATCGCGTATTGAATGAAAAATTAAATTCAGGAAATTATCAGCCCAATGATAATACACCTTCACATGAAGCTTTACTCATACAACAGGAAACCGTAAACGAAACCACTGCGCGTCTATCAAAAGCATTGGAATCCCTCACACCTAAACAAAGACAGGTGATTGACCTTAGGTTTTTTCAAAATATGTCCTATGAACAGATCGCTTCCAAAACAGGCAATAGTCAGCGCACAATCTATAACATTGTATATGAATCTGTTAAGATTTTAAAAGAAAAAAAATAAAAATAATCCGGTAAAAAAACGGAATTGCTCCCTCTACCTTCATATATACATGAAAAAAATTTATAACGACAGCGTTGATTTGCTCAGTGACGAGAGTTTTGTGTCTTATCATAATGGAACCGCAAATAAACAGGAAATTCATTTTTGGGATACATGGATCGCAGAAAATCCGGATAAATTGGATCTTGTTGCAGACGCGCGAAAGATGCTCGATACCCTAAAAATGCATATCACCGAAACGGAATATCAAGTTGAAAAAGACAAACTATTTGCGACACTCGAAAGCAAAGTGCCTACAAAAACTCGAAGACTGACAACGAGATGGCGCTGGATCGCCGCAGCATCAATCCTGCTCATAGGAGCATTTACATTCCGTCAGTTTTTCTACAAAGACTCACCTCAGCGTACTTTAGCTGTAAATACAGTTTCCGCTGAACAATGGCTCAGTGTCGTCGCCCAAAATGGCAAAATGGTTAAAGTCAATCTAACTGATGGCAGCCAGATTACGTTGATGGGTGGTAGTAAACTAAAATACCCCAAACATTTCCGTAAGGATACAATGTATGTCCTGCTAGATGGCGATGCACGCTTTAACATTGCAAAAAAGCCTGATCGCACATTTGCTGTAAAAACAGGCAATACCTTGGTAACAGTATTAGGAACACAGTTTTTGGTAGAACAAGCTGACACTAAAAATACCAGAGTCAGTTTGTTTTCTGGAAAAATTAAATTGACCAACCACTTAAACAACAAACAAGCCCTACTCAGTCCAGGACAACAGGGGTATGTCACAAATCAGGAGATCCATCTCGATAAATTTACGCCAACAGAGATCAATAATTTTGCAGAAGGTATTTTGCATTTTCAAAATGCTTCTTTTGCTGAAGTCGCGCGAAAAATGGAGCAATATTATGGTATCCACATCTCTCTCAGCAAACCAAATGCACGATGGCGGTATAGCGGGCATTTTGAGAAGCTGCCTGTTGAGACCGCACTCGCCGCGATTTGTTTTTCAAAAGAATTGTCATCAAAAAAAATAGCAACAGATACCTATGTGCTTTATTAAAAAAACAGTAAGACGAACCTGTTTATTGAATACTTTTTTTCTATTATTCGCTGGCGCTGTTTCAGCTCAAAATGCTTCCAACCAAGGGAGTTTGGAAACTGCTTTTCAATTACTGACGCAGCAACATGCTGTACATTTTTCCTACGATGCATCCATCGGACTGCAGCGACGCGTTCCACTTCCGACAGCAAAAGAGAATATCGATACGTATTTGTCGAGACTTGCTTCAACGCTTCAGTTGCGCTTTCAGCGGATTAAACATTCAAATCTGATAGCCGTCAGCAAGGCGCCAAAACCCATACAATTAAGAGGTGTAGTGAAAGATGCCAAAACAGGCTTACCTATGGCCGGTGCGACTATTATGCTACGCAAAGAAAACAAAACCTATTTCACCGATAGTTTAGGGCGATATCGCATACTGACAGCAGCCGAAAATCGCGGCGAGGGAATAGGCGTACGTTACTTAGGTTATCAGAATTACGACTTCAAGGTGGATACCGCTGTACAGCAGATCAATCTGTCACCTTTAGATCAACAGCTTGAAGAAGTATTCGTCAGCAGTACTTACGAAGCGCCTAAACTGCGCGAAGAGATGATCGGAAGTGTCTATACCGTCAGCGCAAAGGATTTACAGGCCGATCGCCCTATAGAGAGTGTCGATAAGATGTTGGAAGGATTGGTACCGGGATTATATGTCGAACCCAGCACTTCCTTGGGCACATCCGTTAAGCTCCATATCCGAGGACAGGGAACATTGACAAACCTGACAAGCAATACTGGACGATCAACCTCATCGCAGCCTTTGTACGTGGTGGATGGTGTCGTTGTCCAAGAACAGGAGATTGGCGACGCCAGTTCGCTTTTTAATGGCGAAACATTGCTGAACCCAATTGCAGGAATCAATCCGTTAGATATTGAATCCATTTCGGTACTTAAGGATGCTGCCGCAACCGCAATCTATGGTGCTAATGCAGCAAACGGTGTGATTTTAATCACCACCAAGTCTGGGCGGAGCGGCAAACCGCAGTTGACAGCGTCATACAATACCGGTGTATCCACATTTATCAATCGGATGAAATTGCTCTCCGGGCCGCAATACTATGAGCTACTACGGGAGTTCCATATCAATACGGGCAAAACCGAGAGTGAAGCAACGCGTCTGGCGGGTAGCAATACCATTGATACAGATTGGTTTGGACTGACTTCACGCAATGCACGCTATGATAATGTAAATCTATCACTTTCGGGCGGAAAAGGTAACGATACGTATTACCTCTCTATGGGCTACCGAAATCAACAAAATGCCAGTCCGGGAAATGGACTGAAGCAATACACAAGCTCCATGCGTTATTACAATCAGTTTAGTGATAAACTGCAAATGACCACGACTATATCGCCGACACTGATGCAGCGTGAGGGGCTCGACCAATTTGCAAATGCTGCTTACATGCCTCCCAATATAAATCCCTACAAGGAAGACGGAACTTACAGTACCTTCTTAGGGCTCGTGAATCCTGTCGCAGCGCTGGCTGAAAATACAGATAAAGCCTTGGCTTTTACAGGGACTGCACGGATTGAACTGCAATATGCACTGTTACCCTTTTTAAGCCTGCGCGGAGCTATCGGCGGGAATATGCTGCAATCCAAGCAGGAAACTTTTCTTTCAGGCATAGCCGGTGCTTCCACAGCTAAAGATGGGCGCCTCCGAATCAACGATCGCACGACGTACAGCTGGACCTCCATGTTACAGTTAACCTATAGCCCAAAATGGCAAAACGGGCATCGTTTTGTTGGTATTGCGGGGATAGAACTAAAAGATCAATACAGCAAATTATTAGTGGGCCAAGGTACCGGCTTTACTTACGATAGGGTCATCTCACTCGGCCTCGCAAGTTCGACACAGTCGTCTTCCTCTAAAATCTCGGATGCGACAGTATCCAACTATGTACAAATGAATTACGACTATGACAAGCGATTTTATGCTTCTCTGAGTGGCCGTGCAGATCAGTCGTCCATGTTTGGTGGCGACAAACAGGTCGCACTCAATGGAGCGCTTGGATTAGGCTGGAATATCAGCAACGAAAAATTCATGCAACCCGTTGCAGCAATTGATTTCTTACGTCTTCGAGCCAGCTTCGGAACCACAGGGAATTCGCGGATCGGATCATATGCTTCCAGAGGGCTTTATGATTTAAACAACGTGACCTATGGTGGGCAAATGAGTGCAACTCCCTCTTCTTCTGCTGCCGAAAATCCAGATCTAGGTTGGGAAACGAATATCAAATTCAACTTCGGTTTTGACTTGAATGCCTTCAATAGATTGCGTCTTGTATTAGACCTTTACCGGAATAATATCCGCAATCTCATTACAGACATCAGTGTGCCATTAGAAACAGGATATGGCAAAATGCCAGTCAATTCGGGCAATATGTACAATCAAGGGCTCGATTTAAGCATTGCCTATCAATGGCTTAAACAGTCTAAGATAACCTGGAACAGTACCCTTATCGGTGGTTGGAATAGAAATAAGGTGACCTCCTTTAATAATCCACTCATTGAACAATATGCAGCAAACTCCTCCGATAATGTAGGTATAGGTCAGCGTGTGGGATACAGTTCAACTTCGCTCTGGGGTATCAAATGGGGCGGTGTAGATCCAAGCACCGGAGTGGAACAATTCTATACCCCAGATGGAGAGCTGTTAAATCGGACTGAAATACGGGCAATGGGTCAAAACGCTTACCAATTACTAGGCAATTCGATGCCTGATTTTCAAGGAAGTATCATCAACAATCTGGGCTGGAAGGGTTTTCAGTTCACCTTCAATATACAGTATAACCTTGGTGGCAACAAGTTTGCATCGACAACCTACTTACGGGATGGCAATAATCTGGCAAACTCCAATATGTCGGTCAACCTACTGGATCGTTGGCAGAATGCGGGCGATATCACTGCAATCCCCAAACTTAATTCAAGCTCACCACTCAACAATTCCTCCCGCTATTTGTACAGCATGACTTATCTCAAGCTGAGCAACGTATCCTTAAGCTATCGCCTGGCAGATCGATTGACCAAGCGCATCGGCATAGGGCAGACAGCTTTGAGCTTCAATGTTACAAATGTACTTTACTGGTTCAAAGACAAAAGCCCCGCTGGCAGAAACGGTATCCGCGAGTATAGGTTTGTCTATCCCGAGACACGTAATTTTTCGATTGGCCTACGCACCACACTTTAATCCTTTAATAATTTGAGCTATGAACATAAAGACGCTAAGTATTGCTTTTCTTGTCACTTTGGGCACAACGGGCTGTTCAAAATTTTTAGATAAAGAACCGGAAAACAAAGTATCGGTCGACCTGCTTTTTTCAGATATGCAGGGTGCTAAATCGGCTTTGGCGGGAGTTTACGAAGACCTATTTCAGTCAACTTACTACAATGGCTTGCGTATGGTTTACCCAGACCTGCTTGGCGGAAACTTAACGTTTACCGTAGCGAGCAAAACGACACTTTCGGATGTTTATTCCTTTGAGACAGATGCCGAAAATGGTTCGATGAACAGTCTATACAGTTATCAGTATACGCTACTCAATGCAATCAATAATATCATAAAGCGTGTCCCAGCGATGCAGAATGTCAGTGAACTCGAACGCAATAACGTAATGGCCCAGGCCTATGGTCTGCGGGCATTGGTTCATTTCGATCTTGTGCAGTTATATGCGCAGCCTTATCGTTACACCGAAAATGCTTCACATCCGGGCATCATATTGGCCAAAACGACAATTGTACCCAATGAGGCACAGATTGCACGCTCCACAGTGGCAGATGTATATCAATTTATACAGGCTGATCTGTCCCTCGCTGATTCTTTATTTGCCAATAGCAAAGCTATATTTGAAGGCAATGCCAAAATATATATGAGCTTACAGGCAAGTAAAGCACTCCAAGCCCGGTTAGCATTAAATCGCAACGATTGGGAAAAAGCTTACCAACTATGTGCCGAACTGCTCAAAGCGAACTATTCGCTATATACCAATGCTGAGTATATCGACAGTTGGAAACAGGCCAACACCAAAGAATCTATATTCGAATTGGCTGTGCCGAGCAATTATTCCAGTAACTCAATCGGTAGTTATTATGTCAATGATTCAGGCAACTCCTACTATCAGTTTGGACCAAGTCAGGATCTAATCCATTTGTATGGGCAAAATGATGTGCGTGCTCAGGGTGGAATATTTAAATATCCAACTATACAAACTGCAGTAACAAGCGTCAAGTTGATCCGTCTTTCCGAAATATATTTGATTCATGCCGAAGCGGCAGCTGAACTTGGCTATGCTAATGAAGCTATTTCAGACCTAAATGTCATCAGACTACGCGGTAATCCGCAGCTCGGCGCTTATCTTTTCAACACAAAAGACCTACTGATCAAGGAGATCCTTGACGAACGTCGTCGTGAGCTCTGTCTTGAAGGCTTCTTATACCTGGATCTGATGCGTAGAGGTCAATCCGTTATGCGCAATGACTGTACTGGTGCAAACTGTAATGTCACTTATCCAAATGATCATATGGTACTGCCTATTCCACAACAGTCTGTACTCTCCAATTCACTGATGAGACAGAATCCTGGCTATTAATCACTCAATAAAACACAAATTAATAAAACAACACATGAACAGTTTAAAAGCAATCCTTAAGTTATCCAAGCTAGTCACTATTTTCAGCATCTTATTTTTTACCATGTCCTGTAGCAAGGACAGTACCGTGACTCCTGAGCCCGAGTCTGTTGCTAAGCCATATAATGCCGTAGCTGCATTTACCAGTACAGATGCTTATTTTGAACTCTATATCTACCGCTTCGATGATGCCACTCAAACCTGGGGCAAACGTATCCGAGCACACTATCCTACCGTGTCATTAACAGACACAACTTATATGGGCTTTACCAATCCTTATGTGACAGATAGCGGGGTAAACCTATTCCAGATGGTCACGCTTTACAGCGATAAAATCGGCTCAACAAACATCAAAACGGCTGGTATAAATGTCGATCAGGTATTGCAATTTTTACCAAATGAGAATAATGATAAAATCGGTAAAGTGACTGTAAAAGAACAACAGGTAAAAATCTATAAGAAAACCGAATCCGCTGAAGAACGAAAAGATATGGAGTTCTTTGAAATTGGTATCAGTGGTTCGGGAACCTATGACCTAAATGAAGGTGTAATCGACTTGGAAGTGAATTTTAACGAGTCTGCGATCGGAGGAGCAAATAAGGTAACCCGTAAATACAAATTGAGTACCAAAGCGTTAGAACTATAAACAACGAATGATACGAAGAGTACTTGTATTTGGTTTATTGGGAGTCGTCTTGATCTTGCTGGCTTTTGTGCAGGATCAGGATATTCCTGATATTGCGCTATGGCGCAGATTGTATGCTTCCGGCGACAGCAGGCAATGGCCGACTCCCCACCTAGATGATGATGTAAAAACAAATTTTGTGGATATCGGATCACTGCCCGATGTAGAATACCCTTTGGACAATCCCTTTTCCAAGGAAAAGTCAGCGCTGGGAAAATTATTGTTTTTCGATCCCAGACTTTCTGCTACCAAACAGCTGGCCTGCGCAAGCTGCCACGATCCGCAACTGGGCTGGGGCGACGGCAAAAGCTTAGCAAATGGGCACAATCGACGGGTAGGAAAGCGAAATGCAATGACCTTGTATAATGTTGGATACTACCATACTTTCTTTTGGGATGGACGATCTCCCTCCTTGGAAGCCCAGGTATTATTCCCATTGACCGATAGCGTTGAGATGAACACCGCTCCCGAAGTAGCTGTACGTCATATTCAGGCAATAGCCGGTTACAGGCCTTTGTTCAAATCAGCCTTTGGAGACAGTACGATCAGTATCTCGCGCATTCAACAGGCTATTGCAACTTTTGAGCGCGGCATTCGTAGCTACAACAGCAAATTTGACCGCTTTATTAAAGGAAATAAAGATGCCATGACGGATGACGAGGTCTGGGGGCTTCATCTTTTTCGGACTAAAGCACGCTGCATCAACTGCCACAATACACCGTTATTTTCAGATAATCAGTTCCATAATGATGGCCAAACATTATATGGTACCAGGCAGCAGGACTTTGGACATTACCATATCAGTGGCAAGCAGGAAGATATAGGTGCATTTCGAACGCCCTCTTTACGGGAAATCACCCTTACAGGACCTTGGATGCACCATGGTAATTTTCCAACATTACTGGACGTCGTACAACTTTATAATCTCGGTAATCCTGAACCGATACAGCGTAGCGTTACGATAGATCCTAAAACCAAACCCATTCATTCGGCGAAGCTGAAAAAGCTGAACCTCACAAATGAAGAAATTAATGCTGTGCTTAAATTTCTAGGGGCTATCAGTAGCAGTACACAACAGCGTATAGCGATGCCAAAATTGCCCGAATAAACCAAAATAAATAAAAAGAGAAATCCAGCATTAATACGAAGATAAATAAGGTGTCAACCGAGCCTTCTTAAAATAACATGTGCTTATCGCTTTAAATGAACAGCGTAAAAAACGAAGGCAGCACAAAGCCATAAAAAAATCCCCATCGCATGATGGGGATTTTTTATGCCGGGCTCTCCTTATATTTCCTTTCGATTATCGTCCGATTCAATATCGATCAGTTTATTGTAAGGATCTATACCTACCTGTTCGGGTTTTTGATCAACAATCAGCGTTATCGTATTGTTGATTCGATCGATTTTATGCTTTTTTAGATAAAGCTCCTGACGTTTATTACCGTCTTTGCTTTTCTTATCCGAGAAAACACCTACCTCAATATAGTCTGCCAATGGCAATGATTTCAGAGTCACACGATCTGATTTCTTAAAGGACAGCGGCTGTCCACCTCCGTCATTGTAGCTCTTTTTCCCATTGCCATCTACGCGGTACTTGGACACTTCAAATTGGATATCAACCAGGTATTTACCATCCTTAAGTTTCTTTGAACTTACTTTTTCTATTTTATTGTTATACAGGGTGATCGTTTCAAACATATCTTTAATCAGGTAACGTAATGAGTCAGGAGTCGCCTGTCTAAAACTATCCACAAACTCTGATGAAGTTGTATACGGTGGGTTTTGAAACGCTGTACGTTGTAAATAAGATTGGGCTGTCCTGTTAAAAAGATCCTCGCCCAGATAATCGCTCAAGGCATAAAGCACCAAGGATCCCTTTTGGTAATGAATGTACATTTGATTTTCATTATACATCAACGGCTTTTCACCTAGTTTTTCGGCACTTCGTCCTTGCAAATAGCCATCGAGCGCATCTTTGAGAAACTTACGCATCTGCCCTTTACCATATCTTTTTTCCAAAACCTTGAGCGATGAATATTCAGACATACTTTCGGACATCAATGTAGCCCCTTGCACATTGGCTCCTACCACTTGATGTGCCCACCACTGATGTGCAATCTCATGGGCTGTTACCGCGTAGGGATAATCGACCGCATCTTCTTTCTTCTCATTGACATCAGCAATAAAACCGATCGCTTCAGAAAAAGGAATTGTATTTGCAAAGGACTGCGCGAAAGTTCCCGCTGTGCGCGGAAATTCAATAATACGCAATTGTCGATGCGGGTAAGCACTGTATTCTTTCGTATAGTAAGCCAAAGAAGCCTTACTGGAAGCCATCATCCGATCGAGGTTATAGGTATGCCCCTTATGGTAATAAATCTCCAAATTAACCCCGTTCCACTTATCTTTTTTGACTTCATATTCGGCCGAATTAAATGCAAAAAAGTTCAGGATTTCCGAATCCATTTTATATTGATAGTACTTACGACCATCTTTCTCCCATTGTTTTGTGAGATAGCCCGGAGCAATAGCCAACTGATTCTTGACCGTACTTACTGTAGCTTCAAAACGGATCCAATCGGCATCGTTGGATATATAGTTATTCTGCAGGGCCCTTTTGTCAGTCTGCGCAGCCATTCTATCGCGATACGGAAGTCCATACTTTTTGCGGACATCATTGTCTACCAACTCGCCACGGTCAAGATAGCCTATATTCGGGAAAAGCATATTGTTGATAAACGTACCATTGCCCTTCACAGGCGACTTTTCATTTATCCAGGTATTGGCCGGACTAACAGTACTAAATTTCAACACAATAGAATCGCCCGGAGCCATAGGCTTCTCGAGTTTATAAATATTGAAATTATATTTATCGTCGGCAGAAATCAATTTATTTGGTACACTTAAAGAAAATATATAATCGTAATTATTGTAATTGACAAAAATAGAATCAATAGGCATATTGGTCTTGTTTTTCAATACATAGTCCGCATGCGCTTTAAAACTTCGCGTATCGGGAAAAATATCCAGATTAAACTTAATATCCACGACACGGGGCTGCGGCCTGTACTGATACTTCTTATATTTCTTTTCCCATTCTACAGCTTGTTTTTCATGATCTAAACTGGTATAATATGGATTTTTAATGTGGTTTTCGTAATATATTGCAGCACCGATGCCAATAAAGCCCGCAAAGGCAAAAATGAGCAGCGCCGTTGTTACCGGTCCCAAATTCGCCTTAAAAATACCCCAACGCTCCCTAACTCCCGAAAAACCACCTCTTCGCCATAACAGCAGGGCGATGACAGCAAAAAACACCGCAAAAAGCAGCCAATAAACCCGATACGTTAAAAACGGAAGAACATAGCCGAATCCATCCATATCCGAGTAATCCAGATCCGGTCCCTGATTAAACTGATAGATCTCCTGTTCTACACCGACCATGGATAAAAAGGGTAATCCAATAAAGAGGGTCAATAACACAAAAAATCCAGCCAGGTAATTTTTGAAAAGCGTATGTACAAAAAGTGAAATAAATAGCCATACCAAATTTGACAACATACCATACACCATCAGATGCATCACATATTGTCCAATTTCAAAATTATAATAGTGATGGTACACCTGAAACCCCATGCAGGTCGCAATCACAACGGCCAGCAAAGTCAATTGCATCAAAAGAATTGCGATAATCTTCGACCCCATAAAAGCCCAGTTGGGCGTCGCTGTTGTATCCAACAATCCTCCCATCCGCGTAATGCTGCCGCGGTGGACAAGAAGTCCCGTAAAAAGAAACGTCAGGATCAGCAGGAAAAACTTAAACGTAGTCCCCGGGATCATCAGCATTTTCCAGGTCACCGGATAAGTCGACGTTCCGAATATCGAGCCAATGGTGCTTGCCATCAAGATAATGAACAATACTCCTACCAAAGTCAATATTAAAAACACCGGATTTTTGACGATATAGCGATAGTCGTACCGTGCCATTGTCCATGTCGTTTTCAAATAATGAAAGGTCGAAAAATCATAGTTTACTTTAGGCAGATTGATTTTGAAGATACTATCAAAGTTATTTTTGGTTAAACGGGCTCCTTTTTTCGATGATTTAAAGGAAATCGAATGTTGTGAAAAAGAAAACAACATATAAAATCCGCCAATGAATAAGGCTGCGACAGCGAGCCATATTAACCGGTTATAAATAACAGCTCCGGTAAAGGGAAGATTATTGACATTCTTCTCATCTGGAGACCAGTATTGGGTATAGTATGAGATGGCACTATCCCCAAAAGGATCTATCAATGCCCCCACAAAACGATTGTCCATATTGTTCGCCAGATTCTGAACCAGCACCTGAAGAATAATAAGGATCAACACCGCGACAAAACCAACGTATACGTTTCGTGTCAATGTTACCAGCACAAAGATAATTGCACTAAAAATAATGAGATTTGGGATAACCTGTACAAGATAGGTCTGTAAATATGCCCAAACATGAATTGGTCCCAATAAGGATTGATTGATACCCGGCACGAATTGTGCGACGATAATACCCAAGGTTGAAGCAAATACAATAACCAATACAACAGCTACTGATCCAAAGAATTTACCGAGTAGATAGTCCGTTTTTGAGAAAGGGTAACTGAAAAGTATCGTATGCACCTGGTATTGAAAATCCCGGTAGACGCAGGCTCCAACGATGGACGGTATCAAAAAATAGATAATAGTCGACATGCCATTAACCATACCATTAATCGCCCATGGAGAGTTCATAATGGTGTTGGATGAGGTCGTTGCTGTTATACCGTCAAAGATGCCGAGCGAAGACAACATAATAAACAGCGAAAGCGCAAAGAAGAGTGCCATATAGATGTAGACGGCAGAACTCTTAAACCAACGCGCAAACTCAAAATGAAAGATGGCTTTAAACATGGCGTTGATCATTTTTTAGCGCTACAAAATAGACATCCTCCAATTGGCCTTGAGCGTTCACAAATGATTCATCGGGACGCACATCGCTGTACACCCGAATATTGAGTGTGTTGTCCTGATTGTAATTGGTTGAAATAACGTTATATTTTTGTGTATACTCATCCAGTTGATCCCGACTGATGATACGTACCCAGATTTTACCATCCAATTGATCGATGGATTCTTTAGGAGTGCCTCTCAAAAGAATCTTTCCCCCATTCAAAATGGCCAACTCATGACACAGTTCACGCACATCATCCACAATATGCGTAGAAAAAATGACGGTATGATCTGTACCTATTTCTCGTAGAACGTTCAAAAAGCGATGTCTTTCCGCGGGGTCAAGCCCTGCAGTCGGTTCATCTACAATGATTAACTTGGGATCATTCAGCAACAATTGCGCAATACCAAAACGTTGCTTCATCCCGCCCGAGTAACCACTTACGCTTTTACTGCGTACGTCCCAAAGATTGGTAACCTCAAGAACACGGTTGATAATGGCATCCCGATCGGCTTTCGATTTAATTCCTTTAAGCTTTGCAAAATATTGCAGCAGATCTGATGCAGAGAGATTGGGATAAACACCAAATTCCTGTGGCAAATAACCCAAAACTTTCCGCAAATCGAGCTGATTTTTGAGTACATCAATATCACCAAAAGTAATACGGCCACTGTCGGGCTTCTGAAGTGTCGCAATTGTCCGCATTAAAGAAGACTTGCCAGCACCATTTGGTCCCAGTAAACCAAACATCCCAGGCTTAATTTCTAAGTTTACGCCATCTAAAGCTTTTACTCCATTAGAATAAGTCTTACTAAGGGTCTCTATGGATAAATTCATAATTTATTTTAACTGTTAATAATATGTTAGTATACCAAAACAAGGATATGTTACATCAAGATAGTAAAAGTTAAAAACAAACGAAAATGAAAGTCTTCCAATGGACACATCTACAGGTAAAAAACTATTTTTGCTTTTGGACAAATACCCTAAAAAGATGAGTCTCCAAGCGGGTTAGATAGCATTAAAAGATCTACTAAAAACTTCGCAATAATGGCTGTGTACTACATCGAAAGGATCCGCCAAAGCTACGGCTGATCTGGAAATCAACGTATTCAACATAGACACCACAAGCGGAGAGCTTATCTCCAATATAGCCAAAAACAGGATCTGTCACATAGACTGTCGGATTAATAGGTAGACCATTCGTTGCTAGCAAGCTCGCCTCCTCCAAATTGACCACAATTTTGTCCCATGTTTTCAGTTTTTGGGGTATCCCATAGGGTAGCGCTTCCTCACAAACGATCATCAATCCTTCGCGGATCAGTCCTAGTGCACAGTCCAAATGAAGTATATTGGGATGAAGTTTCACTTCTTCAACCTGATAACCATAAGGCTGTAATAGTTTAGCGAGCCACTTAATCCCAAGGCTGTTTGAGGAAAGCCCAGAGTTGCCTACAAAAATATGTTTACCATGCACCAGGATGTCGCCTCCTTCTAGAAAAGGGCCATGCCATAATCCCAACTCCTCCTGCTCCGTCATGGCGGGTCTTGGCGCTGTCACATAAAGGCAGTCACTTTGATAAACTTCACGTTCCAACAGATCGCGAATGGGCCATATTTCATTGCGGCGCTGCATAAAACGGATTGACCCCTCAATAACGGCATTTCCGATGGTAAAAAATGGGTCACGGACAAAGAAATTAGAATAACCGTGTTCTCCTCCGGACACTTTTTCAAGTGTTGTTAGGTTACGCGGCCGCAACACTTCAACGCCATATTTCTCCAACAGCAAAGCAAAATTATTGCGCTCTTGTTCCCATGCCTTTTGCAATTCGGGATACACTTCTCCAAAATCTTTTCCTGCATTGGCATCGTCTCCCTCCAGCGCAGTGGAAGATAAAAACCGAAGATCTTCAACCTTCATCATTTCCGGAAAGCCAAATTCAGAAACCGTAAGAATAACTTTCTTTAAAGGGGCAAACTCATTTTCTACAAAGATCATAGCACTGATTTTAAGTCCAATTTGCTTTTTTTTATCAAAAAAAACAAATGTATAGGAAAGCCGAACCTAAATTCCCAGAACCCAGCGCACATTGAACAAATCAGTTATTTCAATAAATTTCTGCTGCTTATCAAAATCTATTCTTCTTTTTTGTTGGGATGTAAGTCTTTCAATCAATTCCCCACGTTCGGAAATATCCTGACAGGGCAAAAACACAGCGACGTAGTTTCCCACTCTCCGTCCCTCGTTGTGCACCAAATCAGAGCCGTAAATTGCGACACGTCCGGAAATAAGAGTGGCACTCACTACAGGCATTTCAGCACAGCCATGCAAGGGTTGGTCGAACATATCAAAATGTAACGTTCCCCCAAAACAGGTCTGATAAAACGTAAGTGCCGCTCTACAATTTCCTGAGAATGTAATGAAAATTCCGCTTTGCAAGCGTTCCATTGGCTGAACTAACATCATATCAATTGGCTATGCATCCGGTATTTCAGGCTCTACAAGTTTTCTCATTTTTTCCAACGACTCTTGCCATCCAAGGTAGCACATCTCGGCAGGAATAACCTCAGGAATTCCAGTCTGTTCAATCTTAAGTTCTGTACCACACATCACTTTACGCAAGGAGACAGTGGTAGTCATTTCACCCGGTAAATTGGGATCATCAAATCGATCCACGTACTTGATAAAAGTATCTTGTTCAATCTCAAGGTACTCACCACCAAAAGAATGGCTATGACCGGTACTAAAATTAATGAAGGTCATTTTGAAACTTCCGCCTACTTTAAAATCCATTTGCTGTACGGTACAGACAAAACCATAAGGAGGCAGCCAGCTGGCATGTGCTATCGGATCTGCGAAAGCACGGAACACCTTTTCAGGACTCGCCTGAATAATTCGATGTAAAGAAACCTGATTCGTTTTCATATCTATATTGTTTATAAGTGAATAACTATTGCTTATTTTTTGTTTTACTCGCTCTCAGTACATTCTTTCAGTCCAATACAATCCGGTAAACTTGCTACACTACTGAAGTCTGATGATATACTCCTGTACCAACTGTCTCCTTGTTGCTTAAACGAGTAATCTTGGCCTGATAGAAATAAGAAACAGCAAGTATCCCCAATACTAAAATGGGCATCACCATAAATGCTGCATTTTTGTCAACACATGCGTGACTAATAAAAGCAAATATTAAATTGAATGTCAATCCAGCATAGGCCCATTCTTTTAATTTGGTCGGAACCTGCGGTACTGCAATTGCAATAACGCCCAACAGCTTACAGATAATTAAAGCATAGGCAAAATAGTCGGGATATCCCAATGGTTTTGTGCCCGCATTGATATATTGCGGCGCAAATAACAGTGTTCCAAGTGGCATCAGTCCTTCCCAGAGAACTATAAATACCGTTGCTATCCAAAAAGCAATTTTGTTCTTTTTCATCGTTTTTCTATTGTTTATATTGATATAACAAAGATGCAAAGGATCACAACATTTCGGCTGTTGCAAAGACGACAACTTTAGGGGTAGATTACGACAAAAACTATTTGTACCTTTATGTCATAAACCAAAAATGATATGCAAATCTCTGTTTTTGTTCCCGAATACGGCACTATCGAAGGTATTACCCCTGCATTCAGAACCTTTCATACGGCCAATGAATTTCTAACGGCCTTTGGAAAACAGCCTATTTTTGAAGTCGAATATGTAGGTTTAACGACTTACGTTCCGGCCAATAGCGGGGAGTATACCATCAAGACAAACCGGCTATTACAGGACGTTCAGAAAACAGATCTGCTTATTATACCGCCTATTTTTGGCAACATAGAAAAAGGAATACGTGATAATGCCGAAGCGATCCCTTATTTTACAAAACTGTACCACAAAGGGGCTAGTCTTGCCAGTCTATGTGTGGGTGCTTTCCTGCTCGCTGAGACAGGTCTTTTAGATGGAAAAAAATGTTCGACACACTGGGCACATATCGAAGAGTTCAAGGAAAAATACCCTCACATTGAAATTGAGGATGGCGCTGTGATCACTGAACATGAAAATATCTACAGCAGTGGTGGCGCGAGCAGCTTATGGAATCTGATACTCTATTTAGTGGAAAAGTATTCCGACAGGGAAACAGCCGTACTAATAGCCAAATATTTTGCGCTGGATATCAGCCGGGATAATCAATCGCAATTCGCCATATTCAGAGGCCAACGTAATCATGCTGATCTGGATATCCAACAAGCTCAAGACTATATCGAGAAGAAGTACGAGGAGAAAATTACAGTCGAAGAACTGGCCAATCATGTCAATATTGGGCGGCGAACATTTGAACGGAGATTCAAAGAAGCAACCAACAACACGCCTGTCGAATACCTGCAACGCGTACGCATCGAAGCTGCAAAAAAATTCTTCGAAGCATCACGAAAAAACGTTTCCGAGGTGATGTTTGATGTAGGCTATACCGACACAAAAGCCTTTCGGGATATTTTTCGAAAAATTACAGGCCTTACACCAATAGATTATCGAAACAAATTTGCCAAGGTAACTGCTGATGTCGCCATTGAGCAATAAACTGTGATAAACAATAAAGCCACTCCTCTGAGTGGCTTTATCATTGCTCGAATTCCTTATAATTATTTTAACATCATTTCCCGAATATACTTCACGGGTGAATTACCAAAACTTAGGAATTTTTCATTGAACGCCTTCAAATTAAACTGTTTCCCTTCTTTTTGTTTAACAGCTTCCCTAAGGTCATAAATTTCTTTATATCCCGTAAAGTAAGACGTCAGCTGCACACTGCTCACAGACACACGTTTCCATTTACCGGCTGCTTCGGCCTGTTGTTGAAACGCCTCATCAACCAACAAATGCATGGCGTCTTTTTCACTCATATTTTTCACATGGACGCTATAATCGAGTATAGCATTACAAACGGTACGCAGATGCCATTTGTACCACATCAACCACATTTCAGGAGCATTGTCACCGTAACCATTTTCGAGCATCATTTGTTCGGTATAGACAGCCCAGCCCTCAATCATTGCACCATTACCTAAAATACTCTTGATGAGACTCGGCGATTGGTTCGCATACACCAATTGGGTGTAATGCCCCGGAATAGCTTCGTGTATATTCAGTATCTGTAAAATGTAATGGTTATACTCCCGAAGGTAACTCTCTGTTGCCTCTTTGGTCCAGCCTGTTAGACTGCCCACATTGTAATAGGTATTCCCACCTTTATCGTATGGACCAGGTGCACTGATTGAAGCTCCCGCAACACCAGCCATATAAGCAGGCTCTTTGCGCACCACAAGCGGCTTGCTATCATCGATGTACAATAAATCCTTTTGTTTGACAAACGCAACCAGCTTCGGTATCTGTGCTTCGATAGCGGATTGAAACTCTTCTGCTTTAACATGTTTGACAGACAGGGTGTCGATCATCTTTCGAATGACAAGCAAACTATCTGACGGCAAGGATGATTTTCCAAAATATTTAGGCCACAGCTCTTTGCTGATTTTATACATCTCACCATGTAAATAGCTTTTTCTTGCTAGAGCAGCCTGATAAATCTGTTCGGCCGTTGAACCCGATTGGATATCGAAATCAAATTTCTTGTCGTAAAGTTCTTTTCCTAATCTAAAACTTCGCGGAGAAGGATTAGGTGTCACTTTTAAAAATTGAACATATCCGTTGATCGCCGCAATAGCTTGTTGCGAAGCCTTCTGGATGGCCTCCTTTTCTGAAGCCGGCAGATCGGATTTTTTCAGTGAATCCCGTAAATCGCTTTCAAAAACAGATAAACCGCCCAAATTCTGTTGAATTGCCAAATCGGTCAATACCAAGGCCGGATTTTTAAGCTGTCCTTTCGCGGCCTCATAATAGGCTGGAATCTTCGTCAAACGTTGATAAATAGCTTTAAGTCGGGTCGATAATGGTGCATAATTCTCAGCAAGCATAAAAGCGATCGTCCCCCCAACATTGTACGAAGAAGGATTCCACTCATACGCGCGCTCTTTCTCAATAGACCACACATTGGATTCAAGATAGTTTTGAATCAGATGATAATCTGTTTGCTGAGAAAGATTCAAGGTGCTCAGATCAAAACTTTTGAGGCTGTCCAAATGTCGCTTTGAAAACTCCATACGTAGTTTTCGCGTATTGGCATCCGGAATTGTCAACAAGGAATCATACTGATGGAACCCTACTTGGGTAGCCCATTCCGGATTTTCTTTCCAAAGCTGCTGAATAAAACGGTCTTCATACGATTTAAATTTTTCATTCACAGCAGTATCAGCAGCAGATTGTCTGTTATGAGTTCCCGATCCACAGGAAGCCATCAGACCCAATCCAGCGATAGCAAGGGTATATGTTATAAGTTTCATTGGAGTAATTTGTCTAAAATTAACATTATTGTTGATGAATTTCAGCATTTTACTCCAATAATTTAAAACTATAACCAGGTATGAAATTTTTGGATAAACCAATTTTTGACCCACTGTGTAAGTAAACAATAGCAGACCAAAATGCCGATAAGCCATGGAAAATAAGTCAGAGGCAGTGCTTCCATTTTTAAGGCAGCGGCAAATGGCGTAAACGGCAAAACGACACCAATAATCATAATTAAACTCGTCAAGGCAACAACCGGTGCAGCAGCCCAACTTTGAATAAAGGGTATTTTCTTGGTCCTTATCATATGAATAATTAATGTTTGTGAAAGCAATCCCTCTACAAACCAACCAGTCTGAAAGAGTGTTTGATCCGATACCGTATTGGCCTTGAACACGAAAAACAATACCGCAAAAGTGGCGAAATCTAACAATGAACTTATAGGGCCAATAAATAACATAAACTTAGAGACACTACCAGCATCCCATTTCTTTGGCTCGACGATAAATTCCTCATCCATGCTGTCCCAAGGAATAGATACCTGCGATATATCGTAGAGTAGATTTTGAATAAGCAGATGCACCGGCAGCATCGGTAGAAAGGGAAGAAAAGCACTGGCCCCAAGCATACTGAACATATTGCCGAAATTGCTGCTTGCCGTCATCTTGATATATTTAATGATATTTCCAAAAGTTCGACGTCCATAAATAACCCCTTTGCGCAGCACCATAAGATCTTTTTCCAGCAGAATGATATCTGCACTTTCTTTGGTAATGTCAACAGCCGTATCTACACTGATACCCACATCAGCCTCCTTAAGTGCCGCCGCATCATTGATACCATCGCCCATAAAGCCAACCGTATGTCCTTTATCCCGCAATGCTTTTACAACACGAACTTTTTGAAGAGGGCTCAACTTTGCAAATACCGATACCTCATCAACATATTGATTTAACTCGGTGTCCGGAATGCTATCTAATTCATTTCCATTGACAATCCGATCAACCGGAATGCCGACATCCATACAAATTTTGCGTGTGATAATCTCATTATCTCCTGTCAACACTTTGATCCCGATTCCCAATTTTTGTAAGGATTCAATGGCCGGCTGTGAAGAGGGTTTGGCCGGATCCAAAAAGCCGATAAATCCCGTCAACGTCAATTTCGCTTCATCTGCAACAGCATAGGTCAAGGGGTGAGCACCTTCAAATTCGCGGATGGCAACCAATAAAACACGTAATCCCTCCTCATTCATCTTTTTCGAGGTTTTCAATACAATTTTACGCATCGTATCGTCCATCGGTACAGTACGGTCATTTTCGACATGCAGGCTACGGTCATCTCCCGGATCAAAAGCGTGTGTACAAAGCTCAAGCATTTCCTCTACAGCCCCTTTACAGATCAGTAGATGTTTGCCATTATGCTGTTTGAGGACCACAGACATCCGTCGCCGCTGAAAATCAAATGGAATCTCGTCAATTTTCAGATATTGATCCTCCACTTTCAAGTAATCGTGCAATTCGGCATGTTCCAACACAGCCTTATCCATCAAATTCTTGAGACCAGTCTGATGAAAACTATTAAGATAGGCCCATTTGAGCACCTCATCATCTTCGACCCCATACACATTAAGATGTTTTTCCATGACGATCTTGTCCAATGTCAACGTCCCTGTTTTGTCGGTGCACAGAATATCCATGGCACCTATATTCTGGATAGAATTTAACCGCTTGACAATGACTTTACGCTTGCTCATATTGACAGCACCCTTTGCTAGGTTAGCGGTGACAATCATGGGCAGCATTTCGGGAGTTAAACCTACAGCGACAGCAATGGCAAACAGTAGCGCTTCTGTCCAGTTCCCTTTCATCAACCCATTGATCAAGAAGATCAGCGGAACCATGACCAGCATAAAACGGATCAATAAGAAACTCACCTTATTTATACCCTTATCAAAACTTGTTTCGGGACGTTCGCCGGTAATCGATTTGCTGATACTCCCAAAATAGGTGTAACTTCCTGTCGTTACAATCACGGCTATCGCCGATCCACTAACAACATTGGTCCCCATAAAACAAATATTACAAAGTTCAATAGGTGATTTTTCCGCCGCATTCCGGATAGGCAAATAATTCTTCTCTACCGGAAGCGCCTCTCCAGTCAGCATACTTTCACTCACAAAAAGATCCTTACTCTGAACAATACGGCAATCTGCAGGTATCATATCCCCAGCAGAAAGGTATACAATATCTCCCGGCACCAGTTCGACAATAGGAATCTCTCTTTTCCCTTTAAATTTCCGCAATACTGTTGCCGTAGTTTTGACCATACTTTTTAATTTTTCTGCCGCGGCATTACTTCGATACTCCTGTACAAAACGAAGCAGCGCACTGACCAAAATCATAATGGACACCACAACAACTGTTTTATAATCTCGTTCGCCAACCTCTGGAAGCCCTACATCGATGATAAAGGAAACAGTGGCAATCAATAACAGAATATATATAAAGGGGTTGGCAAAAGATTTCAATAGCTGCACATACCACTTTGGGGCCTTTTGATGTTTCACCTCATTTAATCCAAATTTCTGTTGACGTTCCTTAGCCATTTCATCTGTAATCCCCTCTCTGCTCGTTTCTAACATCGCGCAGGCAAGTTTTTCATCCTGACTGGCCACCCCCTGCAACTTGGTCACGGTCCCCACATTCATTCCATTGGAACTGATCATATTGTGCAATGGATTCTTTGTTGTTTTATTGTTCATTTTAATCATAACCCTATAGCCCCTTTCATGTTAATTTCCGTATATCCCGTTCTTATTATAGATCCGATTCTTATTACAGGTCCGACTCTGTACCTATAATTTCCCAGCTTATTTTTGTTACTCTTTCCTCGATGGTCAATCGACTAGCCATCCGTTCGATAAGACTATCTTGCTGACCGATGGCTCTAACGATGGCCCTAATGACAACGCCGTTTGTAGCGAGGGTATCGTCACTCGAAAGCGAGGACAACAACAGTTTTTCGTTACTGCTCAGCATCTGCATCAGTAAAACACGAATATGATTTTCGATGTCTATCCCACAGCCTATGGTCAGTAGATATTCGGTTTGTGATGCTGCAGATTTATTAAAAGTCAAGAAGGCCATTTTTTGCCCGATTGGGCGAAAGATCAGGTGTGTAAGAATAATAGCCAACGCAACCACAAATGCTTGGGCATGCAAACCTAGACCACAGAGCGCCCCTACTGCAGCCGAACACCAAATCGTCGCCGCCGTGTTTAGACCATGCACATTCAAACCGTCCTTCATAATCACACCAGCGCCAAGAAAACCAATTCCGCTGACCACATAAGAAGCAATCCGTCCGGTAGCATCACCGCCAATTTCTATGGAAAGCAGCACAAAAGCTGCTGCTCCCAACGAAACTAAGGTATTTGTCCGAAGCCCCGCATTTTTCTGGCGCCATTGGCGCTCTACTCCCACAGCAGCTCCTAAAAGCAAGGCTGCAAATAATCGTATGGCAAATTCAAAAACACTCATCTCTTTGTCCTCCTTTGCCTGCAAAGGTGCGCATTCCTACCTCCATGATCCGTTAGAGATCTTTTAGAAAATTATTAGAATTTTATTAGAGAAATAATCAAATTAAAAAACTGTAATACAGTTACTTATAATTTAAGTCTAAAATTTACAGATCAAGCTGTCCAATTTCTTTAACTTCAAGCATTGTTGTGGTGTAAATCAGTTACACTAAAAACAATAAAAAAATGAAACAACGCATCAATTTTTTCGCAAAAGGGCAAAACGCCATGAAATCAATGTATGGAATAGGTACATATCTGAGCAAGTGTTCGATAGAACAAGAGCTTTTGCATCTTATTTATTTCCGTGTATCACAAATCAATGGCTGTGCATATTGTCTTGACATGCATTCAAAAGATCTACTGGCGACTGGAGATCAACCACAACGATTGTTCTTATTGGATGCCTGGCGGGAAGCACCTCTGTATAGCGAACGTGAACGTGCTGGGCTGGAATGGGCCGAAGCCGTGACCAAAATTACGCATGGTGATGTTTCGGACGAGGTTTATACGAAAGCAACTACTGTATTTTCGGAAGAAGAACTTATCGACCTGACCTTGGCCATTACAGCAATCAATTCCTATAACAGGATCAATATTTCCTTCCGCACACAAGCAGGAAGCTACAAAGTTGGGCAGCACAAAGTACAGCCAACCTCATAAACAGGAGGTCGATATTTATACGATAAATTAAACCATAAAAATGAAAGATTTCATCTTATTATTTCGTCAGGGGGCCAATGAACCAAGTCAACTGACACAAGAAGAAGCAAAAGCTGTAAACAAAAGATGGTACGACTGGATCAGTGACATCGATGCGCAAGGTAAACTGAAGGATCATGGCTCCCGTCTTGAGCCAGCCGGAAAGGTATTAAAGCCAGGCGGTATCGTTACGGATGGACCTTTTGTGGAGATTAGGGAAAGACTCGGCGGTTTTATTGTCGTCGCAGCAGACGATCTTGACGAAGCCACAACCTTGGCCCATGGCTGTCCTGTACTCGAATTTAATGGTAGTGTAGAGATACGTGCACTGCTCAACTAATCATATACGGGGCAGCTGTACACGCGCACAGCCGCCCCTATTTTAGACTTATGGATCCGGATTTTCTAAAAGAGCTTTTCCAGCAAGAATTTACCAAAATAGTCGCTGTCATCAGTAAAAGTTTTGGTCTTCAATACATCGAAATCGCTGAAGATATCGTCAGCGAAACTTTCTTATTGGCCACAGAATCTTGGCAGACCAAAGGCGTTCCTGCAAATCCTACGGCTTGGCTGTACACGGTTGCAAAACAAAAGACGTTGGCCCAGTTTCGAAGAAATAAAATATTTAAAGATAAAATCATCCCTGCAGTGCGACAGAGCGAGCTGGAAGCGGAAACCTTCGACGACTTTAATTTCTCTCAGGAAAATATCAAAGACAGCCAATTAAAAATGCTGTTTGCAATCTGCACGCCAGCAATTGCAAGTGAGGCTCAAATAGGTCTTGCCCTTAGAATCCTCTGTGGTTTTGGTATAGACGAAATTGCCGAAGCATTTCTTTCCAACAAAGAAACCATCAATAAGCGCCTATTCAGAGCAAAGGAAAAACTACGTTCAGAAAAAATCGAACTCGAACTGCCCTCCGAAGCAGAAATTATTAAACGCCTCGATAACGTACTCCATATTATTTACCTCTTATTTAATGAAGGGTATTATTCTAAAACCCAAAATCAAATTTTAAGAAAGGAGCTCTGTATTGAAGCTTTACGCCTTGCGCTAATGCTTTCGACTTATGAGAAAACAAATACACCTAAGACCAATGCGCTTATTGCGCTGATTTGTTTTCATTCCTCCCGTTTCGAGGCAAGGCTGACCAATGAAGGTGATTTCATTTTGTATGAGCAACAGGATGAGGAACGCTGGAATCAAGAACTCATACATCAAGGGCTTCATTTTCTCAAGAACGCTGCATCGGGCGGCGAACTCACATCCTACCATCTGGAGGCTAAGATTGCGCAATGCCATTGTATAAAGGAAGACAGTCCAGAAAAATGGGCCGAAATACTGCAATGGTATGACCGTTTATTAGTTGTCAATTATTCCCCGGCAGCTGCATTGAATAGAATATTTGCACTGTATAAAGTAAAAGGTGTTAAAGCTGCATTAGTCGAAGTAAAAACCTTACAACTAGAAGACAATCATTTTTATTTTGTGCTGCTGGGAGAACTCTATAAGGAACTGGACAAAAACAAAGCCATCGCAAACTTTAACAAAGCAAAAATCCTGGCTAAAACAACATTGGAAAAAGAGATCATCCAACAGAAGATCGATGCTATAAAGTCTACAATGGCCTAATTGTTTGCTATTGATCGATTACTTTTGCTCCTTTCCAATAGGATACAAAAAGTTGGTATAGCTCCGAGGGCTCCAAATCAATAGTTGAGGACGAATACATGATACACAGTTCTTGAGTGGATTCTTGATAAGCCATTTTCCACAATAGCGACGAAAGCTGCTTTTTATATTTAGGGGGATTACCCAATGTAACAATGACCATCGTATCACCACCGACTTTTTGTAAGTCGATGCTTTTGACATCCTGCCAGTCGCCTTGGCCAAAAGCTTTCGATACTGGTGTTGTCTTTCCAAGAAAATAGCGGTCGTTCAAAACAATTTGCGCTGTTTTATCCCGAAGGCTCAGTAGGCTGGAAAACAATAAAATTAAAAGCACTAGCAATGCTCCTGCAGAGAAAACTGTCGGTTTGGCTTTAAATACGCCATCAAATAAACCGATACTGTACAATAAAACGATCAGAAGCAACAAACATAGGCCTCCGGAAATTGACAGTAGCTGACTTGTTTTCTTTTTATTTCTGTATAAGCTTGTTTCCTTCATCTGCTTAATTTCCCCAGTTAACATTCAGGTTATGTTTTTCAGCATAAGCTTTTCCTAAAGCATATACGTTGTCAAACACCTCGTTAATGGAAGGCATATCGTTTTTTTCGATCTTTTGGAGTAATGCCTGCTTTTCTTCAGCCGAACCTTTACCGTCACATAACTTTGCATAAGCGGTATATTCATTTTTATAGACAGGCAACACTTTTTCGAATAATGCAATAGACTGCTCTTTCAGTGCTTTTGCATCGGCATCGGAAACATTCAGTTCCTTAATATCCTTTAAGGCCTTTTCGACAACCTGAATTTTGATCCCGACAGATTTTTGAGCTTCATCGCCTACTTTCTTGCTGGAGGGCATATCCGCAAATTCTATGGTCTCCTGCTCAAGCTGTTTGCCATAGCGTTCAGGGGCAAAATCTGCTACAAGATTTGTGTTTAAAACAACTTTTCCGAAAAAAGTCTCTGGACTTGGGGATTGACAAGCTGTAAAAAATAAGCTCATCGACATAAAAATAATAAATAGTAAGTGCTTCATATATAAATTCTGTTTGTGACCAAAGTAATTAATTATCATGAAATAGGCAAACATGTTGCCCCCCGCCCTCCTGCTTTATAAAATTGTTATCAACCCTTCCTTTTAGGCAAAAAAGCACGATATCGGAGCGATTTATATTGCACAAAATGTTAATTTTTAATATATTAGCAATTACAACATAAGAGATTAAAAACAGTCATTATGGGCTATGATATTAGTTACCACCCCATCTCAGAACAGCAGATAGAAACTTGGTATTTTGACTTGCTCAAAAATCCCGAAAAGATTGAGGAAGTTTCTGCGATTCACCAACTAGAAGACTTCTATAAAACCAAATACCAAGACACCTTAAATGCGGGCCGGGAAACCGACAAAAATGATTATTTTGACAAAACCCATGGTTTTTTCATTGCTGTTGTCCAAGGTTTTTTCGAAAAATACTTCTATGTTCGAGGTGGAGCCCTGTCCTTCTCCAAAAATGACCATTTATCCAGCTATTACAAACAGTGGGAACAATTTGTTCAACAAGAATTTCTAACCAATAATATCGAAAATAGGCTTGTAGAAAATTATTGTTCCGGTGTCTTTATCCCCGCAGAAAAAGTCGCGCAATTGTTGATAGATTACCAAAGTGACCCGACGATCAAGGCTGAATTAGATACGCTATTTTCTGATAACCGTATTTCTATTTTCCTCAATGCACTGCAATATGCCAAAGATCGTAACCTTGGTCTCTTGGAAGCTACAGAAGTTGTAGAACCACAACCTTTTGATCTGAATGAATCAAAAAGTTACTCCAACCTTTTTAACTGCGACAAAGAAGGACCACTTTTATATCAGACAACAGCATTAAAACAGATCCAGGAAATAGAACAACGCAATGGACTTCCAGAAAATGAGATTTTACCAAATGTCAAAACAGAGACAATCCATGCAGACCCTAAACATTTTGAAACCACAGACAGCTCTCAAAGCAGCAAAAAAAAGAATTTTTGGAGCAGATTATTCGGTAAAAATTAGATGCTGGTCTTTGCTGGACATTGGCACTATAGCTACCTTTAATAGCATCTACACTGTTGAAGAAATCTTGAATTCCGACCCATTAAACACGTCAATAATATTGATTTCAATCTGTTATACGGATATATTTCAAAAACAATTGATCGCCTTGCGTCTGAATTAAACAAATGATTTGACGATATTCATCTTAGAATTATAACTGCTCACCCCATTATGATCTTCATTTTTCTCCTTATTATTCTTACGCTGTTCGGGATTGTATATCTGCTTCGTTCGGCTGTCAAAAAACAACAACGGAAAATAACAATTGCTGAGTATGCCATTATCATCGGCTACCTGATTTCATTAATGATAAGCGGGGTAGGGCTATTATTCCACTCGAGTCAATATAATCAAGCCGTAGATCCCGTAGATGGTGATTGTTATATTCCCTTCGGCGGAAAACACCTTGTATCGCTATCATTTTATTTTATTGCATTTAATATTTCAGCAATAGCGATTTGGCTCAAGGGACGAAAAATTCCTCCTATTCCTCTTGTTCTGATGCTGATTATGTTAATGATAGGTAATATTATCAGTCTGTTTGTGCTCGTTCAGGTCAGTCACCACGATACGTCCACATTGGATATGTATGTTGGCAACGAAGGAACTTTATTCTTTATTTTCACGCCAATATGCTGCTTGATTATGGGCATTGGGCTAATCCGTAAAATCATCGTTGAAGAGCGGGGTTACGCTATGAGCAGAAGCTATGCCAACAGCACGCTCAATAAAATCAATAACCTGCTTTCCTCAAAGCTGAATTATCCTGCATGGGCTCTGATTTTACTTGTTCCGGTCTCTCTCCTACTAACGATCATCCTCATCCTATTGGGGCAGGATCGGGATTCAATGGTGAAAGTTTTCACAGAAACAACTACTTGGGCTTTTTCACAAAAAATGCACCCTCCTATCCTCGATCATCAGGGCCATTACCTCTGTACAGTTGCGGCAAAAGGAGATCCCGCTCTTGTTAAACCCCTACGGCTAGGCACAAGACATGGCAACACGATCATTGTCAATAGACAGCTTCAGGTGGCCAACGCATTCGAAGAAATATTAAGCGATTTATCACCAGCACTACATCGCTATGTCAGATATTGCTATGATAAATATGGTTTTAATATCTCCGTCAAAATTAATTCCAGCAGCGCATCAAATGTGACTTATATTTTGATGAAACCACTAGAATACACATTTTTATTTTTCTTATATACATTCTACGTCGAACCCGAAAAGAAAATCGCAAAACAATACAGCTAATTTTTAAAATCGTAGCCAACAATCAGTCATTACCCCAATTTTCTCCATTTCGGGAAGCATTTCATTTTAATCATTATGGATCAAACACATTATTTTATCGTTCTGACAGGAGGACCTGGAGTCGGTAAAACTACCTTATTAAATGAATTAAATAAGCAGGGATTCAGCATTGTGGAAGAGGATGCCCGGCGCATCATCCGAGAACAATTGGAAGCTGATGCCGATGG
Source organism: Sphingobacterium sp. HSC-15S19 (assembly GCF_050433745.1). Lineage (NCBI taxonomy): Bacteria > Pseudomonadati > Bacteroidota > Sphingobacteriia > Sphingobacteriales > Sphingobacteriaceae > Sphingobacterium > Sphingobacterium sp. HSC-15S19. The sequence continues at coordinate 7,975 of NZ_JBNPWQ010000001.1, read as the reverse complement.
TTTGCCCTGGAAAAATAAAATTCACTATGCCAAACTCATGTTGGCTGCTTCATCAGCCAGCTATGTGATGCAGGTGAGGCAAGATCACCAAAACTACATTTTTTTTGACCGCGGAATTCCAGATGCATTGTCATATATTGCGATGGAAGGTCTTTCAATCGAAGAAGAACTGCTTCACGAAGCAAAAGGTCGACGTTATCATAAAAAAGTATTTATCTTACCACCTTGGGCAGAGATCTATGCGAATGACAACGAGCGGAAACAAACGTGGCGGGAGGCCGAAAACACTTTCAAGATAATGAAAGAGACCTATACACAACTCGGTTATGAAACCATTGAGGTTCCAAAAACAACGGTAAACGATCGCGTTCAGTTCATCCTGAAAGCCCTGGAACAGCAAAACTATTGATTCCGCATTTCTTCCTCAATACGGCGGTCAGGTATAAGCCACATAATAGCGACTGTTCCATACATGAGCAAACTGATATAGGGATTAATAAAAGACAGTCCTATCCCCAAAAAATACAGCGCTGTAGAAATATTTTCCTTAACCTTCGATTTAACCGCTTTTTTCAGTGCAGATTCTTCCCCTTCGATTTGAATCACAAAATATTCAACGATATTATATGATATGGAACACATGATCAGGACAAAGCCATAAGCGATAATAGGATCCCTTTCAAAATGTGACTCACCAATCCAATTTGTTGTAACCGGCATTAATGATAGCCAAAACAATAAATTCAAATTGCTCCAAAGAACTTTTCCATTTACTTTTCGAACAATTTGAAAGAGATGATGGTGATTATTCCAGTACAGTCCAACGTAAACAAAACTAACGATATAGGAGATAATTTTAGGATATAATGGTTTAAGGCTCGCAAAAGTAAATCCTTCAGGTACTTTTAATTCAAGTACCATAATCGTTATAATGATGGCCAAAACGCCATCACTGAATGCTTCTAACCTGCCTTTAGTCATTTTTGAAGATCGGAGTTAATAGCTGATACTGCAGGCCTAAGCGGAATACATTTAATCGTGACACACCGGGATCAGCACCAAGCATCCCGTTGTTATAATCCTTCAATCCCCATGAATAACCGGCAAACACGGTATAACGGTCATAATTTACATTAAACTGTAAACGAGGGCGTAGATCCAAATCGATAACCTTGCCTCTATCACGATCAAAACTTGTTTTATTCCCCTGTTTATCTTCAATGCTACCATTTTCTTTGATACTCAGCGTTTTGGCAATATCCATACCCAACTGAATATCCATTGTCATCGGTTCAAAAAAGACACGATAGCCAACAAAAGGATTAAAATTGATAAATTGTTGATTTAGACGGGTCTGACCACGGCTTCCATTCATAAACTCATTGCCTTCCAAATCAATCTTTGTCTGCAATCGTTCATATGCACCCTCTAAACCTAATATTAGGTTGTTGGCAAAAACATAACGGTAGTTTAAAGCGCCTCCAATATTGATTCCATATTTTTTTCCATAAGGATTATTGGTATAATAGTCCTGTTGTGTAGATCCATTCAACGTACTCTTTGCTTCCGTTCCCGATCCCGTAAAATTGGACACACCGGAGGTGACACCCACACGTAGTTCATGAGATTGCGAGAAAGCCATAAAATGGGTTATACCAGCAAAAAGTCCGACAAGTAAAAATCTCTTCATCATAACCGAAATATTAAATTAAAATCCTTTAAAAAATTGAGCGAATTTGATTGTTAAAAGTAAGAAAATTTATGTGATTCAACTTACTCCAACCTTTATTTTTTCTGTAACGATAAGGTGTATTCATCAGCGGAAATCCATCAATCTTATCAGCCAATAAAAAAATATCAGGAGACAATATGACTATATTTATTGAACTACATCAATGGAAATGAATCAATTCAGGCTTATTTTTGTTGTATTAGAAACAAAAGAATAATCCGTATGAAATATATATTGGAAAACCCTATCCTTGGCCATATTACTGAACAGAAATATAAGACCACAATACAATGGAGAAATGGAGAATTTATTACGGATGAACCTGAAAAACTTGGTGGCAAAGATCTTGGTCCTGACCCCTACACCCTTCTCATCTCATCGCTTGTATCTTGTACCTTAGCTACTTTACGTATGTACATCGATAAAAAAGGGCTTGATATTCCAGAAATTTCAGTCAGTTCAAATATGTACCTCAAAATTGAAAAAGGACAGGTGGTTACATATTTTGATCGCGAGATAGCTTTTGGACAAATCTTAGCAGAGGATACCCGAGAACGCCTGCAACAAATTGCCGAAGAATGTCCCATTTCAAAAATTTTAAAGGGTAATGCCATTGTCAATACGCTCATCAGGACAAATCCTTAAACAAGAACATCATGAAAACATTAACCTTTCTCATATTTGGTAAAAATGAAGAAATTCTCCTCACGCTCAAGAGAATCATTGAAAACACGCCCAACTGGAATGCAACGATACAATACGATTTGGATGCCTGTAAAAAACAGCTTATTGACGTCCCTGTAGATGTTTTGTTATTGAGTTCAGGACTCTCTCCTCAGGAAGAGCGTATAATAACAGATCACCTTACGCGGCTCACTTATCCGATTGGTCTGATCAAACATTATGGCGGTGGAAGTGGGCTTCTAAAAAATGAAGTCTATAGTCTTTTTCCAGACTTACTCTCCGTTTAATAAAGCACGGGCCATAGCAATAGCGTCCTAGAAAAACAACCGAAAACCGTTAAAACTCTTTCTTTATTGAACTAGATCAATAGAAATCGGCGGCTAATAGGCTAATTTTGGATACTAAATAATAGAATCATGAACAGACAGAACTTTATAAAAAAGGGACTTTTGGGTTCCGGGATATTTGCATCAACAGTGTCTTCAGCTGATATCTTGAAGAATGATATTGACGAGATAGAGCCGCTTGAAACGCTGGATGCTGAAGCTGTAAACTATAATTCAGACAAATTGGAAAACCATAGTGTCCTCCACAAAGCGGCTACACGCGGTCATGCAAATCATGGCTGGTTAGATAGCAATCATACGTTTAGCTTCGCCAATTATCACAACCCCGAACGTATGCACTTTGGCGTGTTACGTGTACTAAATGATGATATGGTGGCTGAAGGAAGAGGTTTTGGCAAACACCCTCACGACAATATGGAAATCATCAGTATCCCTTTGGAAGGTGATTTGCAACATGAAGACAGCATGGGTAACAAAGCTATTATCCGGAAGGGAGATATTCAGGTCATGAGCGCCGGAACGGGTATCATACACAGTGAATATAATAAAAACACCGATCAGGTAGTCAAGTTTCTTCAAATTTGGGTGTACCCTAATCAACGGAATGTGAGCCCCCGATACGATCAAATTACATTGGATATAACACAAAGACAGAATAAATTCCAACAAATTCTTTCTCCAAATCCAGAAGACGAGGGTGTATGGATCCATCAGGATGCCTGGTTTTCCATGGGGCATTTTGACAAGGACGTCCAAACAAAATACCAAATCAAAAAGGCAGGAAATGGTGTATATGTTTTTGTAATAAAAGGTAGTGTTACTGTCGAAGGACAAGAATTAGAAAGCAGAGATGGCTTTGGAATATGGGATGTCGCTGAAATTAACCTGAAAGTGACCTCTGCAGATACTGAAATCCTGCTGATGGATCTCAGTATGATATTGGACTAATTAGATGCACTATTTAGACATCAATTAACAAAAAAAGGGAGCCTATGTGGCTCCTCTTTTTGTTAAGGCTATTTATATTTTAGAAAGTAACGGAATTCAGCTTTTTATCAACCAAAATACCATCTATTGCTTTCAGATTGAAGTTGACATTACGTTTTGATTTCAATTTGATCTTAAATAAAACTTCAGATCCATTCAAAGTCTCCTTGTTGCCCAGATTAACAAAAGTAGCATACAGAGCCTTACTTCCATTGGTGTGAAGACGATCGTTGCTATAATTGTTCATCTCTTTTAAATGTACGGACTCAATACCGACATATTCAAAATCACCCTGATTGTAAGGAAGAGCAAAACTAAGTGCATTGACAGCTTTAAGATTCTCTCCACTAACACTGATCTCCACAATATCTCCCGATTTTAAGGTCGTTTTTGAGGGAATCAATTTTAATTTACCACTGACCTTTTCTTCTTTATTTGGTTTTGCACCACCTTCTATGACAACAGCAACATTGGAAATATCATAAGCGTCAATCAGATTATTTTTATTGACATCGCCATTGCTGACATAACCTTCGAAATCTCCATCTCCCAGTCGCAATCCCGTATAGTTAATATAGGAAGTCAAGTCATTATGATCGATCAATCGGTCATTATTAATATCGCCCGGTAAGTAGCTTGACGATCCTGGTACTTTAAACACATATAATTCTCTTCCTGAACCGAAACCTCCAACAGCTTCAGAAACTGAAATTTTGATAAATCGAGCCACCGGATGGGTTCCAAAATCAAAACGTTTCATTTCGCCATCACGTTTCCAGTCAAAACTACCAGCTTCCGTCCAGGTGTCCTTATCGTTGCTATAGAATACTTTTCCTTTTAAAATGATGCCATTTCCGCCATCGGTTCTTGGAAGATACTCAAACTTATCCAATTGATTAACGGATTTTAGATCTAAGGTCATATCAAACGGAACCGCAGTCTGTCCCCATTTTGTATGCCACATATCCCCCTCATCATAATTGAACAATTTATTGATACCATTTCCGCCTTGGTTATCCACAGAAGTCTCTGCTTTGATTCCTTCAATGGCAAATTCCAACGGGTTTGCCTTTGTCTTTGCGGCAAATGTACTCCAATCTGAAACACCAGATTTATTGACAGCTCTAATTTTAAACTGGTAATCCGTTTCCGCGGCCAATCCTTCGAATAGCAATTGACTGTCTTTGATGGTCGAATAGATCAGATTATTGAATTCAATTTCATAATAATCAGCATTTGCAACCTTTTCCCAGGTTGGCGTTAAGGTATATGCTTGTGTATGTTGATCTGTGATAATAGCTTTGGGCGAAGTCAAAGCACCAGTCTGAGCCAGATAGTTGTCAACAGGAGCAAATTCGAAACCCTCCAATTGTACTTCTATTGCGGTCGATGAGACATCCTGTTTGGCTAGTCGTACCAGCAACATCGGATTTTTCACCAAAGGTACTTTTTCAAATTCAGATCCCTTGGTTGCAAACTGATTCAGGTTTGGTTGTGCGTCGTAGAAATATACATTTTCAGAAGTATTAAACGCATCTATGCTATTCACTTCTTTAAGTTTGCTATTTTTCCCATTGACCTTTACCGTCAATTTCTTCGGTGCTTTGCTAACGTTGAAACGAATTTCCGTAGACTTCATTTTCTCAAAGCCGTCAAATTCGCCTTGCGTTGGAGCAATCGCAAAAACAACTTTATTGTTGTTTAACTGTGAAGTTATGGATGTATTTGCGCCCTTACCATAACGATAAGCCTCTGTCTCTCCATCATCATCATATTCCAGGAAACTGGAGTTCCCATAAGGATATACTTCATAAATACGTTGATCTTTTTTGATTTCCAGCACATTATTATTTGGATTGGTCACCGGAATAATGGCTCCATTTTTCACGAAAACGGGCAGCTTCCAAATAGGCACATTAAAGTTATTGATAATACGCCCTCCCTTGTATTTTTCACCCGTAAAATAATCAATCCATTCACCATCCGGCAGGTAGATACCATTGCGCATATCATTTCCCTTCTCATCCACATGTGTTTCTTGGTAAATCGGTGCTACAAGGAAATTTGGACCATAGAGGTACTGGTATTGCGTTGCTTTTCCAAGCGTATAACTATTTGCTTGCTCTAAAAACATAGCACGAATGATGGGCAGTCCATCTACTGCTTGTTTCGCAACACTATAGCTATAGGGAACCAACTGAGATTTCAATTTCAGATACAGACGATTGATAGAAGTAGCTGGCTCCCCCAAAGCATGTGGGTATTTCTCGTTCGATCCCCAGCCATCCATATTGAGTTCCATTGGTGTCCAGGTCTTCCATTGAAAATCACGAATATTGACCTTAAAATTTTTACCACCAAAGATCCCGTCCATATCGGAGGTAATATTGGGCTGACCTGAAAGTCCCGAGCCAATATATGTTGGTATATGGAATCGAATATACTCCCATACGCCTCCAGTCTGGTCGCCCGACCAGATACCGGCATAGCGCTGTGTGCCTGCCCAACCATCCAATGAAATAATAAATGGACGAGCGTTGTTACCATAGTAAGGTATAGTATGTCCCACATCGGCGACCCCATTGAGACCAAAGGAGTATCCTGGACCAACCCAGGCCACATCCGTTTTTAGGACTCGTACACCCGCATCCCGAACCTCTTTTACAATATCACGTTGCAGTAATGCACTTATACTATCTTTCGGATGGAGATCAGACTGTGTCCATAAACCGATTTCTACTCCATTCTTACGTGCATAATCACCAAACTCTTTCAAATTTTGGATATTTCCATCTAAAGATTCCGTTTGGCCATAGCCAGCACCATAGCCATCATTTGGAAGAATCCAGCCCAAAGGCATATCATGTGCTTTATACCGGTCTATTACAGCGCGGGCCGAAAACTGATAATTGTTTTTCTCACCGTTCAGCGATTCTTTGATTCCGCCATTGTCCTTTTGACTTTCTTTATAGCGTTTGCCGTCTTCAAATAGAATTCCCTTTTCATCTTCTTTCCAAAAATCGCGGTTATAGGCATTAAGATGCCCCTCATACAAACCAAATTTCGGTAGAAGAATTGGGTTGCCCGTCAATTGATAGAAATCGTTGAGCAAAGGTACTATCCCGTCATTAATCATAAAAAAGACATCTAGATAATCTGTATCATGCGCCAATTTTACTGTCCCAGGGGTTTTGGCTCCAAAGGTATAACTTCCCTTCTTAAAGGTATGCCACATAAAACCATACCCTTTGGTTGACCAGTAATAAGGGCTTGGAGAGGCAACACCACCATCGGTCCAGCTGTTCTGATTTTCGATTGCAATCACTTTTCCCTTATGTGAAAAACGCCCGTTTTGAACGCCGCCACCAAAAAAGTATTCATCCGCATTTTCCTTCAATTCAACGCTTACTTGTTTCTCTTCGAAAACAATTGGCTTTAAGCTTTCAACGACAATTTTATTGCTTTTCCGATTGAGGATACTAAACTGAGAAGTCTGTTTATCCATTGAAAAAAGAATATCGTTAGTGGAGATGCTGACCTTATTACCTTCATCCTTTACCTCAAGCCCAGTGACCGTTTTCCGAGGTTGCTCTACCAATATTTTTGCTTCGGGTTTTGCTTCGGGATCACGGATAATACCGCCATGAACATCCTGGAACATCCTAAAAATATGATTACCGTAGAAATCTAAAGTCAGACGTTGACCATTATCGTATACTATCTCGACTGTTGTCGGATTAATTTTCTGAATCGTGATAATACGGTTGCCTTGATCGCGACCTATTGTACTATAATATTTGATCGTACTTACTTTAGCGTCAACTCGAGTGGGTTGAAAAATAAAAGGAGAAGCCAATCCCATCAGTAAACTGACTTGTGCTTTTGTGCTCCAAAAAGATATCTTCATGCGTATGATTTATAATGCATTAAATTAACTTAACAATAATACAATAGTAAATCGAAGTAAAAAAGAGATTATGGAATGCAAACGATTGTCCAATAATAATGTTGCAGGCTAGCGGCGGTTGCGGAACAGCTTCCGATGGAGCAGGCTCACCGACGGTCCTGTGCTGCGATAACCACTAGGCGGAGGATATGCAATAGCCTGTACATGGAAATACGGAAGTACTTAAACGAAAGAAGCCCTTGACTGTTTCCAGCAAGGGCTTCCGTGTAAAAAAAGGCACCGACCTACTCTCCCACCTGTTACGGCAATACCATCGGC